>PYVH01000006.1 GCA_003030785.1 Marinobacter sp. B9-2
ACTCAGCCAGCGTAGCCGGTCGCGGTGCCCACCGCATTACGCTATCAGGGCAACGGATCGGATCTGCATCCAGACGTGCATGCCTGGCGCAAGACCGAGCTGGGCGACGGCTCGGGAGGTCAGTCTCGACAGGAGTGGGGTCGGACCGGCCAGAAGCCGAACCAGGCTGATGCCGGGCGCCACATCGGGATCAATCTGGTCGATGACCGCAGGCACCAGGTTCTGGATACTCTGGTCGGAATGCTCGGTCAGGGCCAGGCTGACATCCCGGGCCAGTACCCTTACCCGAACCTGGTCTCCCGTTTTTACCCGGTGGTCACATCGCAGCCAGAGCTGGCCGCCATCGAACCGGAACAGTGCCAGGTGCCAGTGGTCGTCCAGATCGATAATCTGGCCTTCCAGCAAGGCACCGGCGTCGTCCTGGACGCGGAACGGATTATCGATGCCGGCCAGGGTTTCCCGCAGTGGCCCCTGTGCGACCACACGGCCTTCCTCCAGCATCACAATGTGATCCGCCAACCGGGCGACTTCTTCGGTTGAATGGGAAACGTAGATAATCGGAATGGCCAGCGTATCGTGCAGCCGTTCGAGATAGGGAAGGATTTCCTGCTTGCTGTTGAGGTCCAGGGCGGACAACGGCTCATCCATCAGTAACAGCCGCGGACTGGTCAGCAGGGCCCGCGCAATTGCCACCCGCTGACGCTCACCACCCGAGAGGCCGACAGGCATGCGGTCCAGGTGTGATTCCAGGCCAAGCCAACGCACGGCATCGTCGAATCCGATTTGCCGGTCTCCGGCCGGAATGCGCCGGTACCCGAATTCCAGGTTCTTGCGCACGTTCAGGTGAGGGAACAGGTGGGTTTCCTGGAACACATAGGCCAGAGGCCGCTTGTGGACTGGACGTATGAAGGTCTCGGTCTGCCAGGGTTCGCCAAGGACGGTCAGGGTTCCGGGGGCGCTTTGCAGGCCGGCCATGCACCTTAACAGGGTGGTTTTGCCACACCCCGAATGCCCGAACAGGCCTGTGATGCCGGTGCCTGGCAAAGTCAGGTCTACGTCGAGGCCGAAGCCGGGGAAGGTACACTGGAAGCGGGCACGGATGGTGTTGGAGCCGGTCATCTGATCGCTCCGGAGCGGGCTTTGCCGTTAAGCGCGTAAAGAGTCACCAGCACCACGAAGGAGAATACCACCATGCCGGCGGACAGCCAGTGGGCCTCGGTGTATTCCAGCGATTCCACATGGTCGTAGATGGCGACAGAAAGCACCTTGGTTTCACCCGGGATGTTGCCGCCGATCATCAGGATCACGCCGAACTCGCCAATGGTATGGGCAAAGGTCAGTACGGCGGCTGTCAGGAAGCCGTTCCGGGCCAGAGGCACTGCAACGAACAGAAACCGGTCCCAGGGCGCTGCCCGGAGCGTGGACGCGACTTCCATGAAGCCTTCACCCACTGCTTCGAAGGCGTTCTGTAGAGGTTGAACGGTAAAGGGCAGGGAATAGATGACCGACGCCACCACCAGGCCTTCGAAGGTAAATGGCAGCAGCCCGATACCCAGGGACTGGGTCATCTGGCCCACCCAGCCTTCCGGCCCCATGACCAGCAGAAGATAGAAACCCAGCACGGTAGGCGGCAGAACCAGAGGCAGCGCAACCAAGGCCGCTATCGGTTGCCGAAGCCAGTGTCGGGTCCGGGCCAGCCACCAGGCGATAGGGGTGCCGATCAACAGCAGCAGTACAGTGGTCGTCGTGGCCAGCTTCAATGTCAGCCAGACCGGATCCCAGTAGGTTTCAAACATCAGTTGGTCGTGTCATTTCCGGTGTCGTATCCATAGCTCCGGATAATAGCAATGGCGGCGTCTGATTTCAGAAAGTCCATCCAGGCCAGGGCGGCCTCGTTGCCGGCTCCGCGATTCAGCAGGATAACCTGCTGATCAATGGGGTGGTAGTAACTCTGGGGAACTTCCCAGAAAGTGCCTTTATCATCTTCCCAGGATCGTACCTGGGACAGAGCCACGAAGCCGGCCTGGGCATTGCGGCTGACAACGAACTGGAACGTCTGGGCAATGGAGTCCCCCCGAACCAGTTTCGGCTGCAGGGCATCCCATTGGCCCATATGCTCCAGAACCTGCTGCGCGGCCAGGCCGTACGGGGCCGTCTTCGGGTTGGCGATGGCCAGCCTCGCGAAAGGCTGGCTGGCCAGATAGCTATGGGCATCTTCAAAAGCTCCGGCGGCAGGACTCCAGAGCGCCAGCTTGCCCCGGGCGTAGGTGAACCGGGTGCCGGAAATGCCAGCCTGCTCCTGCTCGATCAGCGCTGGCCGTCGCACGTCGGCGGCCATGAATACGTCGAAGGGCGCGCCATTTCTGATCTGCGCGTAGAGTTTACCCGTGGATCCGAAGCTTGCGGACACGGTGTGCCCGGTTACGGCTTCAAAATGCTGCGCCAGTTCCCGGGCGGTGTCGGTAAAGTTGGCGGCGGCCCCGAGACTGACCTCGCCAGCAACAGCCCCGGTGATGGTGAAGCCAGACAGGCACAGAGCCAGTCCCAGGGTACGGAACAGCCTGAGGCCTCGAGGATAACCCATGCAACGTCCTTACAGAGTCAATCAATGATGGCTTGAGTTTGTGGTGACATTTCCGGATGCGCGACCGATGACGGTGAATCTGAGGTCAGGCACAAAGACCGGAGGTAATCCCGGACGTCGTCCCGGTTGGTCTCGTTGAGCATCTCATGGCGGCCGCCTTCGAACAATCTCAGGGTGACGTTTTCAACACCCGCCTCACGAATGGTCTGGAAGTGCCTTCGGACGCCACGCCCCATTTCCCCGACGGCATCTGCAGTGCCTGAAAACAGATGCACTGGCAGATCTTTGCGCCAGGCAGCCGGCGAAAGGCGCAGCATACCACCAGTGAAATCCCACCACAGGCCAACCGTGCAATCGAAACCACACAGCGGGTCGGCAATATAGCGATCCACCTGGTCCGGATCCCGGCTGAGCCAATCGGCATTGGTTCGGTTCGGGCGGAACTTGCGATTGAACTGCTCAAAGGTCATTCGGGTCACCAGGCGGCTGCGGTGCCGCTTGCCGCGAACCAGTCGGATCAGACCGATCAGGGTCCGGGATGCCATGAGCTGGCCTCGGTCAATGCGGTTGGTGGCGCTGAGGATCAGGGCGTCCAGCATGTCGCCGTGGCTCTGGGCGTAGGCCTGGGCAATAAAGGAACCCATGCTGTGGCCCAGCAGGTTGACGGGCAGCCCGGGAAATCGGACACGGGTGTGTTGAACCACCTGATGCAGATCCTCAACCACACGGGTCCAGCCATGCTGGTCGGCATAGTGACCCAGGTCCCCGGAAGGGCAGCTCGGGCCATGGCCCCGGTGATGGTAGGTGATAACGGCTATGCCGTTTTCCCCGAGCCAGCGCGCCAGTGGTGTGTAACGGTCGCCGTGTTCGGCCATGCCATGGCTGACAATGAGAATGGCGGCCGGTGCCGCCGGGGTGAAGAACGTCCCGGTTATCGTGTGGCCATCACCAGCGTTCAGCGTCAGGGGATGTTCGTTCAGTGTCACGGCCCGTTTCCTTGTTGTTTTTCACTGTGGCCGGGCGTTGCCACTCCGGCGGTTTCCATAGGTGGGTAAGGCGAGACAATAATCCGCCTGGCTGCGCCATGTCGCGGAACAGGTCCACGTATTCGTGGGTCCATAGCACAATCAGGTTGTTGGAGCGGATGGGCCGGGTGATTCCGAACTCGGGTGGATCCTGGGCATTTTCGTCGACAAACGTGCCGAACAGACGATCCCATACTATCAATGTGCCGCCGTAATTACGGTCGATGTAACCGGGATTGCGGCCATGATGAACCCGGTGATGGCTCGGGGTGTTGAACACAAGTTCAATCCAGCCGGGCAGCTTTCCAATCAGTGTGGTGTGAATAAAGAACTGGTACACCAGTGACAGTGCGTAAGCCACGCCAATCCAGACAGGATTGAGACCCAGCAATGTCAGGTATTCCCAAAGCGTAACGGCCACGAACACGGGGGTGGCAACCACAAAAATCAGTTGCCGTTCATCCAGCGCCAGCCAGGGCGATGCCACCTTCCACAGGGCAAGCAGACCGCTGTCTTCCAGTACGGCCAGCATCATGTCGGTCAAAGCCATAGAGTTCCTGCCGGGTTCCAGTTCTTACAGGCTTATTCTGGCATGTAACCCGGGCAGTGGAATGTCGGTTCACGCCAGATTGGCTGACGAATTCCGACACCGGCGGACTCAGTTGGGCTGGCGATTTTCACTGTAGATTTTCTCCAGGGGACGGATCTGCTGTTGCCACTGGTCCAGCCAGGTCTTGATGTCCTTGGGAATCCGGGCAGTTTTTGGCCAGGGTACCGGGTATTGCGCTGGCTGGAACATGGGCGCAAACAGGGCCGCGGCCGTCAGGTCGGCACGGGTGAACTGGTCGCCAACCAGAAAAGGGCGCTTGCTATAGATGTCTGCCAGTTCGGTAAGAAGATCTTCCATCACCTGCCGGGATTTTTCAGAGGTTTTCTCGTTGATCTTCATCCACTGGCGCATGACTTCATCAACCCGACTGAACGCCAGGCTGAGGATAATCCGGTTATAGAATGGCGTACCGGCAGCCAGCATGGGCACCACGATTTTGGGGCGCTGCAGGAAGTGGTGGTAGGAGTAACAGCGTATGGCGGGGCCGGCTTCCTCGTCCAGCCGGCGTTCCCACGCCAGCGACTGCTCGCGCAATTCCGGATCGTTCGGAGTCAGGGAGTGCTCCGGGAAGGTCTGATCCAGGTAATCCAGGATGGCCGCTGAGCCCTGAACCACCTGACCATCATGTTCAAGTACCGGTACTGAAGAGGCCTGGCCAGTCAGTTTCCGGATGGTTTTTACATGCTGCCCGGGCAGCAGATTGACCGTTTCGTAGTTGAGCCCCTTGTAATCCAGGGCCCATCGGACTTTTTCGCAGTAGTGGGAAATGGCAAATTGGTGAAGTTTCAGCGCCATGGGGGTCGTCTCCTCGGTTCAGCGTTCTAGCATACTGCCGGTGAGGCGGTATAAGAAGTCTCGTCGAACACTCATGGTGGCCTCCTCCATCGTTGGCTTCTAAAATGTAGGTCGAAAACATGCCTACAAGGGAACTGACCATGCACTCACGACGAGTTTTGATGCTGTCCGTCGTCGCGGCGGCGGGCCTTGCTGTCTCCGCCTGCTCCTCTCTGCCCGATACCCGTCAGGCGGTTTCCGGCAGCTATGCCTGCGGGCAACTTGATATAGCCGTATCCGGCAGTGAGGACAGCGATCTGATCAGTGTCGATTATCTGGACCGGCGGGTTCTGCTCAAACCGGAAGAAAGCGCCTCGGGAGACCTGTATGTTGCCCCGGGAGATGACCAGACCCGTTTCTGGAGCAAGGGTGAAAAAGCGACCCTGACGATACGGGGGCAAACGTATCCGGAATGTTTGCAGCCCGGTGATCTGGAAATGCCTTTTGAGGCACGGGGAAATGAGCCTTTCTGGCACGCGACGCTTGAGCAGGACGAATTGTTGCTCACGCGTCCGTTCGAAGAACAGGGAACACGCCGTGTTCCGGTTGAACTGAAGACGGCCAATCGGCACGGTCGGGAATTCGTGGCGACCCTGGACGATGTGCCCATCGCGCTCACCGTGGCCCGGCAGCTCTGCCAGGACAGCATGTCGGGCGCCCAATACCCGGCACAGGTGCGCCTCACGGTCGGTAATGACGAATATACCGGGTGTGGCGGCGATCGCCTGCGCCTCTTCCGGGGCGCGGTATGGGTGGTTGAGGATCTCGCGGGCACAGGCATCATTGATCGCTCGCGAATAACCATTGAGTTTCTTGAGGACAACCGGTTGGCCGGCCGGGCGTCATGCAACCGATACACCGGCACTTATCAGCTCAGGGGCGACGGCGTTGCCATCGGTCCACTGGCCCCAACCCGGATGGCGTGTGCACCCGCGCTGATGAATCAGGAAGATCGGTTCCTCCGCCTGCTGGGTGAGGTGACATCCGTGCGTATCGGGCAACAGGGCGAGTTGCTCCTGTCGACCCCAGACGGCGAAACGATGCGGGCGTTTCAGTCCGACCATGATAGTCCGTAACGGGCCAGTATCTCCGCTACCCGGCCGGTGCTCTGCAGGGTTTTGGCTCCCTCGGACAGGAGGGCCGCGAGTTCAAGGGAGTCAGTGCCGACCGGGGAAAAGGCAACGTACAGCGGTGACTCATGGATCACCTTGGCCATTCTCAGACTTTCAGCGCTGCCATCCTTTTCCAGTTGCCACTGCATCACGTAACGGTCTTCCGGGAAAACGTCGGAGCGGCGCTGGTGCAGGAGTTCGATAGCCCGGCTCAGTGGTGCGGGGCCCGACAGCACCCAGATCCGCTCGGGATTGTCCTGGTTCCTGGCGATGTAGCTATCCAGTTCCGGTGAATAGGCGTAGCCATTGATCGCCAGCAGGGTGAACTGACTGAGTGAATCAGTGCCACTGTATTGCCAGTTGTTATCCGGGTGGGTGTAGAGCGCAATCTTGGAGTAGCCAATAGCGGCCTCGGGAAACACGAAGTCCGGCGCATCGCCGGGAAGGGCCCCGACAACGGCATCCACATAGCCGTCCCGGGCCTGCTGGAGTGCCCGTGCCCAGCTCATATTGACGTACTCCACATCGATGCCGGCCAGGCCAAACGCCTCCCTGGCAATGTCTATCATGTAGCCTTCGTGATCGGAACCGGCCTCACAATTGTGTGGGCACCAGGGATCGGCGGCAATGACGACGCTCTGGCGCGCCTGTGTAGCGGGCACAGGCAGGGCAGGCTCGGCCGTCTTCGCTGCCGTTTCAGGAACCAGTGGTGGCGTGTCCTCTTGTTGAGAGCAGGCGGCAAGAAAGAGAACAAAGAAAAGAACCAGGGTTTTTGCCATGGTGATAAAACCGCTGTGCCGAGACGTCGGCTTTATCTGAAGCATAGACCCTGGCGGCGGTTTTGTATTGGTCCGGAATAACCTCAGGCCGCGTTTTTGTTCCGGTCAGCCGACGCGGCGGTGGGCACCAGTGCCCGGGCCAGGTCTTTCATGTGCAGCGTACCCACTTGCTGATCGCCCCTGACCACCCGGAAACTCAGGGACATGTCGCCTTCGGATTTCAGCAGTACCGATTCCAGGTTGTCTTTTTCCGAAATATCGCCGGCAAACTCGGACTCACCATCGTCCGACGGGCTCATCACCGATCGTACCCTGAGCACCCGGGCCCGGTTGATATCGCTGATGAAGTCGACAATGTAGGGATCGCCCGGGTTGAGCAGAATCTCCTGGGGATCCCCCTGTTGTACCACTTCGCCGTCTTTCAGAATGACCAGATGGTCCGCCAGCTTCAGGGCCTCATCCAGGTCGTGGGTAATGAATACGATGGTTTTCTTGAGCTCTTCCTGCAGCTCCAGCAACAGGTCCTGCATATCGGATCGAATCAGCGGGTCCAGTGCCGAGAAGGCTTCGTCCATCAGCATGATCGGCGCATCGGATACCAGTGCCCGGGCAATACCCACGCGCTGCTGCATGCCGCCGGACAACTGATGGGGGTACTGGTACTCGTTACCTTCCAGACCAACCCGCGCGAGCCATTTACGGGCGTCGGCCTCAAAATCCGAGGTTGTGTGGCCGCGGATGTCCTTGGCCATGCCGGCGTTCTCGAGCACCGTTTTGTGAGGCAGCAAGGCGAACTTCTGGAACACCATCGACATGCGCTCCCGGCGCAGCTTGCGCAGCTGCTCCTCGGTGTAGCTCATGATGTCCTCGCCGTCGACGCGGATTTCCCCGGCGGTGGGATCGATCAGCCGGTTCAGATGCCGGATCAGGGTGGATTTCCCGGACCCGGACAGGCCCATGATTACCGTGATCTCACCGTCGTGTACATCGACGTTGATATCCCGCAGACCGAGCACGTGTCTCTGCTGTTCCAGCAGATCGGCTTTGCCCATGCCCTTGCGGACATGCTCCAGGGCAACATCCGGGGTCGGGCCGAAGATCTTGTAAAGGTTTCGGATCGAAATCTTGATGTTTTTCGCCATGGTGGCTTTCCTCACTGCTTCTGAGACACGTTGATGCGCGCCAGGGACGCCTTGGTAACCCGGTCAAGAATAACCGCCAGGATCACGATGCCAAGGCCCGATACCAGACCAACGCCCAGTTCCAGATTGCGGATGCCCCGGAGGACCAGAACGCCAAGCCCGGGTGCGGACACCAGGGATGCGATCACGACCATGGCAAGACTCATCATGATGGTCTGGTTGACCCCGGCCATGATGTTGGGCAGCGCCAATGGAATCTGCACCTTGTAGAGTTTCTGCCGGGGCGTCATACCGAAGGCGTCTGCAGCCTCGATCACGTCCTTGTCCACCAGCCGGATGCCCAGGTTGGTCAGCCGGATCACAGGAACAATGGCGTAGAGGATGATGGCGATACCGTAAAGTTTCGATTCAGTGACACTGAACAGGAAGATAAGCGGGATCAGGTATACGAAGGGTGGCAGTGTCTGCAGCATGTCCAGCACCGGTATGATCATCCGTTGCAGGGCATTGCTGCGGGCCATGGAGATGCCTATGGGGACACCCAGTAACACGCACAGGAAGGCGCAAACAAAGATGATCGCCAGGGTTTGCATGGCGTAATCATAATGGTCGATGAAGGCCAGCAGTACGATACTGCCGCCTACGAACAGCATCAGCCTCCAGGATTTGGTGACCACGAACACACCCGCCAATAACAGGGGGATCACGATCCACCAGGGCGTGTTCAGCATGCCGTAGAGTGCCCCGTCCAGGAACCAGCTCAGTGGCTGGGTTAACGGATCGAGAACCAGGCTCAGGCTGTCTTTTATTGCCAGAAATCCCTGTTCCAGGCCCTTGGTAAGCTCCCGGGACTGGGGAAATGCGGCACAGGATTCGTTCAGGGCGTCCATGGATGGAAACGGGAGTTCCCATATTGAGGCCGGTTCGGCGCTCTCTCCCTTGTTTTTGTTCAGCAAATCGGCCATCGACATGGGGCCGCTGCTTTTGCCTTCCGAGCACCACTGTTTAAGGCCCAGTGATGAAAAAAGCGAGTCGTAGGTTGCCATGGGCGGTCAGTCTCTCCTGCGCGCGTCTGAAATCAGAACGGTTTTCGGAAAACGGCCCGGGACACCGATTGAGCGTGTCCCGGGCGGGGCAGGTCGATCAGTTAAGAACGTTGGCCAGCCGCTCTCTTGCAGAGTCGTTCAGCCAGGTTGACCACTCATCGCTGTTATTGGTGAGGTAGTAAACCGCAGCTTCTTCGCCTGACGCGTTGTTGGAATCCATCCAGGCCAGGATGCTGCTCATGGTCTCGGTCTTGAACGTCAGCTTGCTGAGCATCTCGGCCACTTCCGGCTCGCGCTCCTTAAAGCTGGTGGTTATGGACGTCAGAACCGTCGCCGCGGGGAAATCGGAAACGCCCGGATTATCGACATCCTGTGTCTGGTTTTTCTGGTGTACGTCCGGCTTGATTTCACCGAGGTCAACCCGGGTCATGTCGTACTTGCCGAGGGGAACGGTCGGACCCCAGTAGTAGCCGAACCACGGTTCTTCGTTCTGGACAGCCGACGCCATGGACGACGCCAAGGTCTCACCGGAGCCATGGTTGAATACGTCAAGGCCGGACTCTTCCAGATCCAGGGCGCGAATCAGGTTGTCACTCACGACACGACAGCCCCAGCCATCCGGGCAGTTGTTGAAGGTGCCGCCAACGAGCTCAGGATTAGCCATGATGCCCTCGATGGTCTTCAGCTCCGGATGCTCTTCCGCGAGGTAGGTGGGAATCCACCAGCCTTCAACGCCGCCCGGATCCAGAACCTTGCCAAGGCGTTCCACCTTACCCTGTTCTTCCAGGCGCAGGTAGGCCTCGCCCGCAGAGTTCAGCCACAGCTCGGTGACGATGTCGGGCTCACCGTTTTCGGCAACTGAGGTGACCGCCGGGACGGTATCGGAAGGAACGATGGTGACGTCACAGCCGTAGCCCTGCTCCATAATAAAGGTGGCCACGTTGGTGACGACGGTGTTTGACGCCCAATTCATTTCCGTGATCGAAACCTCGCCGCAATCGGCCTGGGCCGCGACGGGAACCGATAGCGCGCAGAGTAATGCAGCAGACTTAAGCTTTCGCATAGTCACTTCTCCTTTTTCAGGGTTTGTGATTCTTGGAGGGTGGTGTCGGTGTTAATGTCGATACAAGAAGGCCGCGATCCAAAAGGATCGGGAAAACAGCTGGGTTTTGGTCGCTGTTGTGGTCGAACAAATCAAAAAGTCTCGGTTAATACCTATTAACAAGGATAACGATCCTCAGCTCAGTTACAAGGGCGTATTCCAAATCCGTCTTTACACTAGACACATTATGCGTCTGAGAAGCTGTCAATAAGCTGTAGCAATCAGCGGTTACACTCCACGAATCTGATACCGGAGTATGCCATGACAGAGCTGCGCGACCTGACGCCCCACACGTCGATTACCCAGGAACAGGCCGGCCGAGACGGCCGCCAGCGTCGGCTGTTGCGCACCTTCCTGCCGGAAATGGTCGGCCTTGAACGCCTGCTGGCTGAAGCGCCGGAAGTGGCGACCACCCGGGTGGTTGAGCGGGTAGTCATGAAGGATTTGTCGCTGCCCGTCTATCAGGTCGACATCGGCTCAGCCCGGCCGGATGTGCCGGCGGTGCTGATTGTGGGGGGCGTACACGGGCTGGAGCGTATTGGCAGCCAGGTGGTGATGGCCTGGCTGAAGTCTCTGCTTGCCAGAGTGACCTGGGACGAACATCTGGCGGGCTTGTTGCAGAAGGTGCGGATTACCCTGTTGCCCATTCTCAACCCGGGCGGCATGTACCTGAATCAGCGCAGTAATCCCAACGGCGTCGATCTGATGCGAAATGCGCCGATCACCGCGCAGGATCGTAGCACTTTCCTGCTTGGCGGGCAGCGGATCTCGCCGCGCCTACCCTGGTACACCGGAGATCCAGAACAGGGTATGGAGCCGGAAAACCAGGCGCTGGAAGCGGTGATACAGGAGCTGCTTCCGGGGCGCCCGTTCAGCGTGTCGCTGGACTGCCATTCCGGCTTTGGCATGCAGGATCAGATCTGGTTTCCCTACGCCTACCGGCGACGACCCATGCGCCGGATTGCTTCGGTCATGGCGCTGAAGCTGATCTGGGAGCAGGCTTATCCCAACCACGACTACCGGTTTGAGCCCCAGTCCCGGCATTACCTCACTCACGGTGATTTATGGGACTACTTTTACAAGCAGGTCAATCGCGAAAATGCCGGCGTTTTCCTGCCTCTCACCCTGGAGATGGGCTCGTGGCGATGGATCCGCAAGCGTCCACGCCAGCTGCTGCGCCTCGACGGTTTTTTCAATCCCCTGGTGCCCCATCGTCACAAACGGGTTTTGCGCAGTCATCTGGCCTGGATGGACTTCCTGGTTAATGCCGCGGCCAGCCACGAAAACTGGTTGCCGGTTCGGGAAGAGGAGTCCATGCTGAGGGAAGCCGCGATCATGCACTGGTATCGCGATTCTCACTAGCGATTCAATGGGTCTGGGCATTCATCAATCGGAACGTTTGTATGCACTGGATTCTATTGCGGGGGCTCACTCGGGAACACGCGCACTGGGGAGATTTTCCGTCTCGACTGCGGGAGGCGTTTCCGGATCACCTTTTCCACACGGTGGATCTGCCTGGCACGGGGGTGCGCTATCGGGAAAACAGCCCGTCAACCGTGGCGGCTATCCGGGAGAAGGTTTCCGGGCAAGTCAGCCATATTCCCGGTCCCTTCAGCATCCTGGCGCTCTCGATGGGTGGCATGGTGGCCCTGGACTGGGCCCAGCATGCGCCCGAGGGCCAGATTCAGAATCTGGTTCTGATCAACACCAGTTCCGGCTTCAGTCCAGCCTGGCAGCGCATGCGTCCAGGCGCCTGGCCCCGGGTGCTTCGACTGCTGGGCCGCCAGGAGCTGTTTGATCGGGAGCGGGATATTCTCAGACTCACCTCCAATCGTGAGATTCCCTTGTCACTGGCAAAACAGTGGTACAGCATTCAGCGGCAACGCCCGGTCAGCCCCCGAAATGCGGTCAACCAGTTGGCTGCAGCGGCCCGCTACAAGCCCGGTAAAAAACGCCCGATGTCAGACGCCCTTTTGCTGGCCAGCCGGGGCGACCGCATTGTTCATTGGCGTTGCAGTGCGGCGCTCGAAGAACGCTGGCAATGGACCATGAAATTGCACGCGGATGCAGGGCACGATCTCCCCCTCGACGAGCCGGAATGGATTATCCAGCAGCTTCGCAACTGGTTGCCGCGCTAGCGCCGGTTGCTTGACGCAACTCTTCTTTCCGGTCAGTCTTCTCGTTTTAAACCGCCTAAGCCGTCATTGATAAGGAACGGAGCCGATAATAATGAAAATCTTCGAAACCAAAACCGCCCCCAATCCCCGCCGTGTGCGTATGTTCATGGCCGAGAAAGGTCTTCTGGACAAGGCCGAATTCATCGAGATTGACCTGCAGAAGGGGGAAAACCTGACACCTGAATTTGTCGCCCGAAATCCGATGAAGAAAGTGCCTGTGATGGAATTGGATGACGGCACCTGTATTGCCGAGACCATGGCAATCTGCCGCTATTTCGAAGAGAGCTACCCGGACACGCCGACCCTGATGGGTGGCACCCCGCTTGAAAAAGCCCAGCTTGAGCAGTGGCTCCGGTGGATCGAGCTGTTCTTCTTCATGCCCACTGGCATGTGTTTCCAGCACACCACCGGCTATTTCAAGGACCGGATGAACCCGATCAAGGAGTGGGGCGAGGAGTGCGGCAAGAGCGTTGAGAAGTTCATGCACTTCCTCGACAAGCAGCTCGAAGGCAAGGAATACATCTGCTGCGACCGCTTTACGGCCGCCGATATCAATGCTTTCACAACAGTGGCATTCGCCCGGGTTGTGGGCATCCGGATCAAACCTGAGCAGGCCAATCTGCAGGCCTGGTACGACCGCATCAAGGCCCGTCCTTCGGCCCAGGCCTGAGGTCCGGGCTACCCTGGAACTGGAAGAGAAACGTTAATGACCACAACGGATTCAAGCCTCCAATGCGCATTGGCTGCGATTGACGCGGCGAATAAGGCCGACCCGAACCAGGAGCGGGTCGGTGATGAACTTCTGCCAAAGGAGTATGCCTACAGCCTGCACATGACCCGCTGGCTGTTCGAGCTTGAATCCGATCCTTCCGAACGCATGCAGATCGCCTGCCGCGCCCAGCACATCGAGCGCTGGACTATGCCGCGGAAGGACTATCCGGAAGGTCGTAAAGCCTATTACCAGTGGCGCCAGGCCTGTGGCCGTATGCATGGCCGGCGTGCTGGGGAAATCATGGCGGATTGTGGCTACCCGAAGGAGGAGTGCGATCGGGTGGAGACCATCCTGACCAAGCGGGAACTGAGGCAGGATGCCGACACTCAACTGCTGGAGGACGTGGCCTGCATGGTGTTCCTGGAGCGATATTTCGCAGATTTCTACGAGGAAAAAGCGGACTACGACCGGGAGAAGTGGTTACGCATTGTGCGCCGGACCTGGGGCAAGATGTCTCCCCGTGGGCACGAGGCGGCACTCAGGCTGGCGGAGGGTATGCCGGCACACTTGTTGGAGTTGTTGCAGGAGGCTTTGGCGGAGCCTGAAGAATAACTTTATGGTCTTTGAATCAGTGCACGGGGCGGCAGGTAGGGCTGACCAAAATACGCTGTAAATACGTCCCTGTACGCTCGGCTCCGCCATCCATGGCTCCGCACGATTTTGGTCAGCCCTACCTGCCACCCCGTATCGTTCTCGCCGTTTGGCCTGCTCAGAAAAACAATTCCCTCAACTTGCCACCTGGCTCCTCGGCCCGCATAAATGACTCGCCCACAAGGAACCCGAAGATGCCACGGCCGGTCATGGCCTCGACATCGTTGCGGGTCATGATGCCACTTTCCGTAATGGTCAGTCGGTCCCGGGAGATCCGCTCGTGCAAATCAAAGGTGGTATCCAGCGAAACATCGAAGGTATGCAGATTGCGGTTGTTGATGCCCACCAGAGGAGTCGTCAGCGTCAACGCATCATCCAGTTCCTCGCCATCGTGCACTTCCACCAACACATCCAGCCCGATCTCACGGGCAATACCTTCCAGCTCCTGCATCTGGTCTTTGGTCAGGCAGGCGGCGATCAGCAGAATACAGTCGGCACCGATGGCCCGGCTTTCGTAGACCTGATAGGGAGCGACCATGAAGTCCTTGCGGATCACCGGCAGACTGCAGGCATTGCGGGCGGCGACCAGGTAGTCCTCGTGGCCCTGGAAGAAATCGCGGTCGGTAAGCACGGACAAGCAGGCCGCGCCGCCGTTCTCGTAACTCTCGGCAATGACGGCCGGCTCGAACGGATCCCGCAGGATGCCCTTGCTCGGTGAGGCTTTCTTGATCTCCGCGATAACAGCAGGTTTCTGTTGCTCAATCCGCTGCCGAAGTGCGTTGGCAAAACCACGTGCGGGTGCTTGATCTCCCGCCATTGCCTTCAGGTCAGCAACCGAAATCCTCGGTTTCCGCTCGTCAATTTCTTCCCACTTACGGTCAACGATCTTGCGAAGAATGGTGGGAGTCTTGTCCAAATGTCGTTCAGTCATTAGCGGCCTGCAAGTAGTTAGCGAGAGCCGGTGGGGCAGGGCTTTCCAAAACTGTCTGCAGCCATGGATGGCTGCAGCCAAGCCCTACAGGGACGTATTCACGGGCGTGTTTTGGAAAGCCCTGCCCCACCGGGTCGTCCTGCCGAAATCCGGCAGGCTTATCCGATCAAAAGCACTGAGAAAAATCAGCCAGCTCCGACATCTTGCCGGCAGCGAGGCCTGAGCCCATGGCGTCCAGGGCCATATCAACACCTTCCTTCGGACTCTTGGCCAGTCCCGCAACGTAAATCGCTGCGCCGGCGTTCAGGGCAATCAGGTCCCGGGCTTTCTCGGCCATTTCATCGTGGCCGCGACCGAAAGCCGCCTTGATCAGATTCAGGGAATCCTCGGCGGTATCTACGGTCAGGCCCACCAGCGCCTGGCTCTTGATCCCCAGATCCTCCGGGGTGATGTCGTATTCGGTGACTTCGCCGTTCTTCAGCTCCGCCACGTGGGTCGCGCTGGCCAGGCTGATCTCGTCCAGGCCATCCTTCGAGCTGACCACCATGATGTGCTCCGCCCCCAGGCGATGCAGCACCTCCGCCATCGGGCGACACAGCTCCCGGTTGAACACGCCGACCAGTTGGCGCTTAACGCCAGCGGGATTGGTCATCGGGCCCAGGATGTTGAAAATGGTTCGGCAGCCCAATTCCTTGCGGGGGCCGATGGCGTATTTCATGGCGCCGTGATGGGCCGGGGCGAACATGAAGCCGACACCGATTTCCTCAACGCAGCGGGCCACCTCTTCCGGTTTCATGCTCAGGTTGATGCCCAGCTTTTCCAGCAGGTCGGCACTGCCGCTCTTGGACGAGACGGCCCGGTTGCCGTGCTTGGCCACGAAACCGCCGGCCGCGGCCACTACGAACGAAGCGGCGGAAGACACGTTGAACAGGTTGGCGCCATCACCGCCGGTGCCGACGATGTCTACCAGAGGTTCGGCCTTGACCGTTACCTTGGTGGCCAGCTCGCGCATGACCTCGGTGGCACCGGTGATTTCATCAATGGTTTCGCTTTTCAGACGCAACCCCATCAGAAACGCGCCGATCTGGGCGTCCGTGGCCTCGCCGTTCATGACGATACGCATCACGTCCTTCATTTCCTCCCGGGACAGGTCCAGGTTGGAGGCAATGCGGTTGAGAGCTTCTTTCATGTCCATGTGTCGGCCTCTTATTGTGTTCTCAGAAAGTTGCGCAGCAGCTCGTGACCCTGTTCCGTCATAATAGACTCCGGATGGAACTGCACGCCCTCAATGGGCAGCGTCTTGTGGCGAACCCCCATGATTTCCTCGATGGAACCGTCGTCGTTGCGGGTCCAGGCGGTCACTTCCAGGCAGTCGGGCAGGGTGGTCTTGTCGATCACCAGACTGTGATAACGGGTCGCCTGCAGCGGGTTGCTCAGGCCGCGGAATACGCCCGTGTCCTTGTGGAATACCGGGGACACCTTGCCGTGCATGACCCGACCGGCCCGAATAACGTCTCCGCCGTAGACCTGGCCAATGGCCTGATGGCCCAGGCAGATGCCCAGGATTGGCAGCTTGCCGGCAAAATGCCGGATGGCCTCCATGGAGATACCGGCCTCGTTCGGGGTACAGGGGCCAGGGGATATCACCAGCCGTTCCGGGTTCATCGCTTCAATCTGTTCGATGGTGATTTCATCGTTGCGATACACCTGTACATCCGCACCCAGTTCTGCCAGGTACTGCACCACGTTGTAGGTGAAGGAATCGTAGTTATCGATCATCAGCAACATAATCTGTTCCTCCGCCTCAGTGGTCGAAATCGTTGTAGGTCATGGCCACAGCGCGGAAAATCGCGCGGCCCTTGTTCATGGTTTCCTTCCACTCGAGGCGGGGCACCGAATCGGCCACCACGCCGGCGCCGGCTTGGATGTGCAGGGTGTTGTCCTTGATCACGGCGGTACGGATGGCAATGGCGGTGTCCATGTTGCCGTTGAACGACAGGTAGCCCACGGCGCCGCCGTAGACCCCGCGCTTGACCGGCTCCAGCTCGTCAATAATCTCCATGGCCCGGATCTTGGGCGCACCACTGAGGGTGCCGGCGGGCAGGGTGGCCCGCAGCACGTCGAGGCAGCTGGTGTTGTCTTTCAGCCGGCCGGTGACGTTGGAGACAATGTGCATCACGTGGGAGTAGCGCTCCACAATCATCTTGTCGGTGAGCCGAACCGTGCCGGTTTCCGACACCCGGCCGGCATCGTTGCGACCCAGATCGATCAGCATCAGGTGCTCGGCGATCTCTTTCGGATCGGCCAGCAGTTCCGCTTCGAGCGCCTTGTCCTCGGCATCGGTGGCACCGCGCTTGCGGGTACCGGCGATGGGTCGCACGGTGACTTCTTCGTCTTCCACCCGGGCCAGGATTTCCGGGGAGGAGCCCACGATATGGAAGTCCTCCAGATCCAGGAAATACATGTAGGGGGACGGGTTCAGTACCCGCAGCGACCGGTACAGGTTTAGCGGTGGCGCCTCGAAGGGAATCGACATGCGCTGGGAAATCACCGTCTGCATGACATCACCGTCGAGCACGTAGCCCTTGATCTTGTCCACCGCGGCTTCGAATTTGTCCTGGGTAAAGCCGGAGATGAAGTCGCTTTCGTCCACGGTCTTGCCACGAAGCTGTTCGGGAGTGCGTGGCGCGTCGGCGGTTTGCCGGTGCAGACGGTTCTCCAGTTCGTCAATTCGGGTCTGTACCTTGTCAAAGGCGCCTTCCTCGGCGGGATCGGCATGCACGATCAGGTGCAGCTTGCCGCGCAGGTTGTCGAACACCACGATTTCGTTGGACACCATCAGCAGGATATCCGGTGTGCCGATGCGATCGGGCGGGCAGCTCTTGCGCAGTCGCTTTTCGATGTAGCGTACGGTGTCGTAGCCGAAGTAGCCCACGAGGCCCCCGTTGAACCGGGGCAGCTCGTCCAGGTCCGGCGCATGGAAGCGTTTCTGGTAAGCCTCGACAAAGGCCAGCGGATCATCCACTTCTTCGGTTTCGACAATCTCGCCGCCGCGGCTGATTTCGACCTTGTGGTCAAAGACCTTCAGCACCTCGTGGCTGGGCAAGCCAATGATCGAATAACGGCCCCATTTCTCGCCGCCCTGGACGGATTCGAACAGATAGGAGTAGGGCCCGCTGGCGAGTTTCAGATAGGTGCTCAGAGGCGTGTCGAGGTCGGCCAGAACCTCGCGGTACACAGGGATGCGGTTAAAGCCGGCGTCGGCGAGCTCGGCGAATTGCTCGGGTGTCATGGTGCGGTTTCCTGAAATCGGTGTTGCATCTTTACAAAAGCTCGGCCAGCGAATCAACAACCGCATCGGCACCGAGGGTATCCACGGCGGGCCCATAATTGTATCCGTAACGGACCGCCACGCAGGGAATGCCTGCTGCCAGTGCGGCATTAATATCGGCCCCGGAGTCGCCCACCATCACCGTGGTTCCGCGGGTTCCCCCCAGTGTTTCCATGGCATGAAGCAGGGGCGCGGGGTCGGGTTTCTTGACCGGGAGAGTGTCGCCACCCACGGTCAGATCAAACCAGTGGTCCAGTCCCATCTGTTCCAGCAATGGCGCCACAAACTGTTCCGGCTTGTTGGTAACGATGCCCAGTCGGCAGCCCTGGTTCTTCAGATGCGTGAGGCAGGCCTCGACACCGGCATAGACCACTGAATGCTGCCCGTTGATGGTGCCGTAGGCGTGATAGAAAATCGCCAGGGCATCCTTGAACAGGGCATCGTCTTTAGGCCGGGCCGGTTCCCAATCTACCTGGCCGGCCAGCGCCCGGCGAACCAGAACGCTGGCGCCGTTGCCTACCCAGTTCCGCACCCGGTCAATGCCGGCCGGAGAGCGCCCAAGGTGTTCGAGCATCTGATCAACAGCGGCCGCCAGATCCGGCGCACTGTCCACGAGGGTGCCGTCGAGATCAAACAGGGCAACCCCCGGCCAGCGTGGATTGAACAGCCCTGCCAGGCTCATTGGCTGATCACCCTGCGGGCCTGCTCCAGTTCTTCGCGCATGGCATCAATGGTGGTTTTATAGTCGTCGGTGTTAAAGATGGCAGATCCCGCCACGAAGGTGTCGGCACCGGCCTCGGCGATTTCCCGGATGTTCTCGGTCTTCACGCCACCGTCGATTTCCAGGCGGATATTGTAGTTACTGGCATCGATGCGCTTGCGGGCCTCCCGGAGTTTGTCGAGCGTGCCGGGAATGAACTTCTGGCCACCGAAGCCGGGGTTTACCGACATCATCAGCACCATGTCCAGTTTGTCCATCACATGATCCATATAATGCAGCGGCGTGGCCGGGTTGAACACCAGGCCCGCCTGGCAGCCACCGTCGCGGATCAGCTGCAGTGAGCGATCAATGTGGTTGGTCGCTTCCGGGTGGAAGGTAATGTAACTGGCCCCGGCGTCGATAAACATACGGATGAGGTCGTCCACCGGCGACACCATCAGGTGCACATCGATGGGGGCGGTCACGCCGTGCTTGCGCAGCGCCTCGCAGACCATGGGGCCAATGGTGAGGTTGGGTACGTAGTGATTGTCCATCACATCGAAGTGCACCACGTCGGCGCCGGCGGCCAGCACGTTATCGACTTCCTCGCCAAGACGGGCAAAATCGGCGGACAGGATGGATGGGGCAATCAGGTAAGGGTTCATGACGGCTCTCTCACAACAATGGATAATGGCTTGGTCAGCGGTCCCTGCCGCACATTCAGGATGGCTGCTAGTCTAACAGCTCAGTGGCGTTTTTTCGCAGTCAAAGGATCAGTATCTGTGCAGAGATTCGAGATTTACGGGCCGGTCGTGTCCTGGTTTTTCATCCTGGCCCTGATGTTTGCCATGCCGTCCGCCAGCTTCGGCCAGGACGAGGCTGACCAGGCCGGCGGGGCTGAAAATTCGGCGCCGCCGGCTACGGAGTCTGCAAGCCGGTCCCTGATCTGGACGGGCACCGGCGAGCGCTCCCTGAACCAGACCTTTCCCGAGGCAGCGGTATGGCTGGAACTTGAGGAGGGCGACCGGGCACTGGGACTGTTCTATCCGGAAGCCAGGTTGCCGGCTCGCGGCGCGGTGCTGGTTCTGTCGGACGAGGGCGAGACCGCCGCTTCCGGAGTAACCGGGGCACTGGCCGCGGGGCTAGCTTCCAGGGGCTGGGCCGTGCTAACCCTTGGCCTGGAGTCGCCCTCACCGGTACTGAGTGACGTCCTGATGCGGCCCGTGGCAGAAGAGTCATCGGCGGAAACGGAGGCGGATGAGCAGGAAGCACCGGAATCGGTAATGATCGATGTCATGGCTTCAGAGAGTGCCGATGATCTTGAGGCGCGCTACCGAAGCCGGATCAGCCAGATGCTCCAGGCAGGGCTGGCCCAGTTGGCTGAGCGGGGCTATGAAACACCGGCTGTTCTGGGAGTCGGGCGAGCCAGCATACACGTGACCAACCAGGTACTGGAGGGGGCTGATGCTGCTGCGCTTATCTGGGTGGCTCCCCAGTTTTACCCCTTTGACCGTCCAGATCTGCCCGAACGTCTGGAGTCGCTGAGCACGGAATTGCTGGAGCTTTATCCGTCTGGAGCCGTTGATGATCAAGCCAAATGGAGTATGGGAATGAGGTTGCGCCGGGCCGGGATGAGTGGCTTTGAGCGACAACCGATTCCCTGGCTCACGCCAGCGCCCGGAACCCTGGGCGATGGGATCGCCAGCCGCGTTGCCGCCTGGCTGGAGTCCCGCCAGGACTAGCGGGAGTTGTTGTGGCGCTTGATCAGTTCCCAGGCCTGCTGGTAGTTGAGCAGACGATCCTTGGCCAATGCATGCTCGCGGGGGCTGACCTGCTGTTGGGCCAGCTTGTCCGGGTGGCACTCGGATACCTTCTTGCGGTAGGCCCGCTTGATCACCTCCAGTGAATCCCGCCGGGTGACCCCCAACAGCTCGCAGGCCTGCTGATAACTGGTGGGTCTTGAGAGATTCTCGCTATGCCGGGTCCACACCTTGCTGGCATAGCTGTCGAAGATGTCCTCGCTGATGCTAACCGGTAGGCCAATCTGGTCAATGGCATCCTCGCAGCGATAGCGCCTGGGTTTGGCGGGCCGGCCGTTCAGTTGACTGGCGTGGCACAGACAGATGGCGGTTTTCAGGGCCGGGGAAGGCCATAGCCGGCGGGACAGGCGCATGGCCAACCCGCGGATGAAAGGCAGTTGCCCGGCTGACTTGCCGTCCTGGAACCAGCCAATGGCGCGCCGTCGCTGACGCTTCGACAGCCTCATGGCCTTGATCAGGGATTCTGCATAGCCAATGTCGGCTTCGGTCACTCGCCCCTCTGCTTTGGCGATATAACCGAGGAAGAAGAACAGGGGGCGCCTGCACCAGCGGGGCAGATGGGCGCGCTCGATAAGCGCGGGTGCCTGATGGCCGCACGCTGAGAGTTCCCGCATCAGGCTGGAAAACTCGGCGTCCATCCGTGCCGGCAGCACCGGTTGTCGTTTACTCCCTGCCATGGCTTTCAGATTCCCTGTTGCCCAGTTGCCTGTCCAGCGCCTGGAGGCGTTCCGGGGTGCCGACGTCCACCCATTGTCCCCGGTGATAAAGGCCTTTCACGCGGCCTTCGCCCATTGCGTTGCGCAGCACAGGCCCGAGCTTTCCGGACCGGTCGGTCAGGCCTTCGAACAGTCGCCGGTGCAACAGGCTGATGCCGGTGAAGGTCAATTTCTCCGGCCCGTCACCAGTGAGCCATCCCTGATCGGTCAGGTGAAAATCCCCTTCAGGATGGTGCGGCGGGTTTTCGGTGACAACGAGCACGGCGTCCGCGTCAGCCGGCGGTGTCAGTTGTGACAGATCAAAATCGCTCCAGATGTCGCCATTGATAACCACAAACCAGTCAGACTCTTCATTGGCAAGCAGGGGCAGGGCGCGCACTATGCCACCGGCGGTTTCCAGGGGCTCGCCTTCCCGGGAGTATTGAATGGACAGTCCGAACTGTTTGCCGTTGCCCAGGGTCTCTTCAATCTGGTCACCCAGCCAGGCATGGTTGATCACCACGTCCCTGATGCCCGCCCGGCGAAGGTGTTCCAGATGGTAGCTGATCAGAGGCTTGCCGGCGGCCCGGAGCAGGGGCTTTGGTGTGGCCAGAGTCAGTGGCCGCATGCGTTCACCTTTGCCGGCGGCGAGAATCATGGCTTTCACGGGTGCGGATGCTCCTGACCAGGGGCCGGGCCAATGCTCGCTTCGATTCGCGGCATGACCGTGTCGCTGAGCCATTCGTGGAAGTGACGCAGGGCTGGCTGCCGGCTGCTGGCAACGATCAGGTACTGCACGGTTCGGGGAATGTCATTGAGATAACCGTGCTTGCCATCGCGGATCGACAGCCGGGCGAAAATCCCGGCGGCCTTCAGGTGGCGCTGCATGCCCATTAGCTCAAACCACTGGCGGAAGGTTTCCGGATCAGCCCGGTGCAGGCCGGCGTCCCGGCTGCTCTGGCGAAACACCTCCAGCCAGTCGCAGATGCGCTCCTCCGGCCAACGGATGTAGCAATCCTTCAGCAGGGACACAACGTCGTAGGTGACCGGCCCGATGACGGCATCCTGGAAATCGATGACGCCGGGGCGGGGTTCATTGGGGCGAACCAACAGGTTGCGGGAGTGGTAGTCCCGATGAACCGTCACTTCCGGTTGCGCCAGGGCGCTCTCCCGCAGTATGGAAAAGGTGGTGTCCAGCAGAGCCCGCTCGCTGTTTTCCAGGCGCATGCCCAGATGCCGCTCCAGCAGCCAGTCCGGAAACAGCGCCATTTCCCGCTCAAGCAGGGTGGCGTCGTAGGGCCGCAGCGGGTAATCCTCTGGGGAGGGCTGGCGGGCAATGAGGGTCAGTTCTTCCAGGGCCTTCCGGTAGAGCTGGTCTGCGGAGTCGGCGGTCAGTTGGCCAAGCATCAGCTGGTCACCAAAATCCTCCAACAGCAGGAAACCCTGCTTCAGATCGGCCTGGATGATTTCAGGCACGGCGATGCCCTGGTGGTGCCAGTGTCGTGCGATGGCCACGAAGGGCTCGCAGTCTTCGTGTTCCGGGGGCGCATCCATAACGATAAACGGCACGCCGTTGCCGGGAGCCGTCGCCTGATTGGCGTGCTGCCAGACCCGGAAATAGCGGCGAAAACTGGCGTCGCCGGAAACCGGTTCGGGTTTGCTCTGTTCAAGTCCCGGAAACTGTCTGACCCAGTCGGTCAGCAACTGCTGGCGGGTGTCCATGGCTCGGGTTGCAATCCTTTTAAATTAAGTTGTCGCTGACTGCGAAAGTTAGCAGACCAGTATAAAGAGGGTAAAACGGTTTTGCAGCGGAGTTTCCGTTAACAACCCCGGAGTGCACGTGTAAACTAGGCCGCTGTTAACCTTGCCCGTCCTCATATTCACCCGGAACAGGATTCAGCCACTGTGCCATGTCCAGAACGCCCACTGCAATCGCCGGAAATCCGGTGGCAGAGCCGGTATGGCCGTTTGTTGCTGGCCGCGTTTCTAGGATTGGGGGGTGCCACCGGTTATGCCCAGACACCGCCGTCAGCGGCGGAAATTGACTGGCGCCCCAGGGCAGAACTGCCTTCCGAGGTGCGGTCATCTTTGCCCCTGTTCTGTGATGGTGGCTATTTGCCTTCCGGCAGTCACGACGGCGTTGGCAGTGCCTTTGCCGGTGGTAGCGATGCCGAACAGCCATTGGAGGTCAGCGGCCTGAATGCCCGGTATGAAATTGACCGCGAGCTGTTTCTCCAGGGCGATGTCCGGATCCGCCAGGGGGGCTTCCAGGTAACCGGTTCAGAAGCCCGCTACAGCCAGCAACAGGGCGCGGTATCGGTTCAGGGGCCACTGGTCAGTCGAGGTGATGGCTTCCTTCTGACCGGTGAGAACGCGAACTACGATGTGGATACCGGGCGGCTGGACATCAACACGGCGACGTTTCTGCTGCACGGGCCCGAAATGCGCGGTCGTGCAGGCCGTCTGGCGCGGATCAGTGAAGAGCAGGTGGTCATTGAAGATGGCTTTCTGACCACCTGTGGCCCGAAGCAGAACGACTGGGCCATTGTTGCCTCGGATATCCAGCTGGACCGGGCCGAGGGTTTTGGTACCGCAAAGCATGTTCGGCTGGAGATTCTGGATGTGCCGGTGTTCTACTGGCCCTGGGCCAGCTTTCCCATTGATGACCGACGCAAGTCCGGTTTCCTGTATCCCCAGTTCGGTTCTTCCACTGCCGGTAGCGGAGGCTTTCTCGCGCTACCTTATTATCTGAATCTTGCCCCCCATTATGACGCCACGCTCACGCCTCAGTACATGAATGGCCGGGGCCTGTTCAACGAGGCCGAGGGCCGCTATCTCAGTTCGCTGGGCGAGACGACGCTGCAGTTGGGCTACATCGGCAGCGATTCGGAGTTCGCGGCCGAGAATCCCGGCGAATCGGGCGAGCGCTGGGCTCTGGATGCCACCACGAGGGCGGTGTTCGGCGGTGGCTGGTCCGGCTACGGTGATTTTTCCGTAGTGAGTGACGAGGACTATTTCAGCGACCTGAACCGTAACCTGGAGATTAACCAGGCAACCCACCTGCAAAGAAAGGGTGGGGTCACTTACCGGAGCGACCAGCAGTATTTTGATGCCTACCTTAACGATTACCAGACCATCAGTGAAAGTATTGCCAATGAGGATAAGCCCTATGCCCAGCTGCCTGAAATAATCTACGCGGGACAGGCAGGCGCGGGTATTCTGGAAGCGAATCTGGAGAGTCAGTACACCGTTTTTTACCGTGATAACGAAGGACTGACTGGTCTGGACCAGGCCAACGGTCAGCGGTTCCGGGCCCGGCCGGAACTGGCTCTGCCACTGCGGGCGTTGTGGGGCTTCAGTCGCCCCTCGGTGAGTGTGGATTACACCCGCTACGATCTCGATGATTACGATCTCGGTGATGGCGCGTTTGATCGCACGGTGCCGGTTGCCGAGTGGGATAACGGGCTTTATTTCGACCGTCAGGGCAGTCTGTTTGATGTGCCCTACAACCAGACCCTTGAGCCCCGGCTGTACTATGTATGGGCCAATGCGGACGCGGATCAGAATGACATTCCTGACTTTGACACCGACCTCCAGACGTTCCGGTTTGACCAGCTGTTTCAGCCGGATCGCTTTACCGGCGGTGATCGGGTAGGTGACGCCAACCAGTTGACCGTGGCCTTGACCAGCCGTTTCAATGACCTGCTCACCGGTGCCGAGCGGGCCAGGTTCAGTATCGGCCAGGTGCAGTACTTTGACGACCGTGAGGTAACTCTGTTTGGTGAGGGGGGCGGAACCCGGAGCCGCTCTCCGCTGGCGGGTGAGGTGGTGCTCAACCCGCTTGATACTCTGGAGATCCGGTCGTCTGGCCTGTGGGATCCCGACACCGGTGATACCGAGGAAGGTCGAAGTCAGCTGACTTTCCATTCCAGTGATTACCGCTACCTGGCCAGTCTGGGGCACACCTATAGCCGGGATGAACTGGAACAGTCAGACATTGCGACGGTTTTCCCGGTGACGGACCGTGTTAGTCTGATCGGCCGCTGGGTCTACGACTCAAGCCTTGACCGTACGGTGGGGTCCCTGGCCGGCCTTGAATACAACAACTGCTGCTGGAGCATTCAGGTGGTTCACCAGAATTACCTGACTTACGACCGGGAGCTTCAGGGGCGCATACTGTTTCAGATTCAGCTGAAAGGACTGGGTGGCAGTGGTGGTGCCTCGGCGCGGATTTCCGAGGCGATTTACGGGTTTGACGAAAGGGAGCGTCGCCGGTACGGAACTCCCTGACCAGGAGTGGGACTAAGCCCCGTACTGGCATGCAGGCTCATATTCTATTTGCAGAGGTGATTATGAAGGCGACTCTTCGCCATGGTGTTCAAGCGTTACTGGTTTTTCTCGCCGTCATGGCACCGCTGACCGTGCAGGCAGAGCGAAAACTGCTGGATCAGGTGGTGGCCATCGTGGATGAGGATGTCATTCTTCAGACCGAGCTGGAGGCCCGGATCAACACCATCGCCAGCCGGCTCAGAGCCCAGGGTACCGGACTGCCGCCGAGACAGGTGCTGGAAGAACGGGTTCTTGACCAACTGATCACCGACTCGATCCAGATGCAGATGGCGGACCGGGCCGGCATGCGTATCAGCGATAACGAGTTGAACGAGACCATGGCCAACATTGCCGAGCGCAACGGTATGAGCCTGGCGCAGTTTGAAAACCAGCTGGCGGCCGAAGGCGTGAGCTATAACCAGGCCCGCGAGCAGATCCGTAAGGAAATGCTGACCAGCCGCGTTCAGCAGCGTCAGGTAGGCAACCGGGTTCGGGTAACTGATCGGGAAGTCGAGAACTACCTCGAAAGCCTGGAGGCCCGGGGTGGCAATAACGCCCAATACCGGCTGGCGTATATTTTTGTCAGCGTTGACGATCCGTCGGACGAGGCGGAAGTGGAGGCGGCCCGGGAAAAAGCCGAGCGTCTGCGCAATGAGATCGCCAGTGGCCGCGATTTCCGTGAAGTGGCTGTCGCTGAATCCGATGCCAGCAATGCCCTCGAAGGCGGTGATATGGGCTGGCGTGCCGAAGGCCAGCTGCCATCTCTGGTCGCCCCGGTTGTGCCGGAGCTGCCGGTGGGTGAGCCTTCGGAAGTTCTGGAAAACAACAGTGGCTTCCATCTGGTGATGGTGATGGACAAGCGTGGTGGCGAACAGCAGCAGGTTATCCAGCAGCATCGCGTCCGTCATATTCTGGTTCGGCCTTCCGAAGCAACCACCGACAGCCAGGCTGAAACCATGATCCGGGATCTGTACCAGCAGCTTGAAAACGGAGCCAGCTTCAGTGCCCTGGCCCGGGAATACTCCGATGACCCTGTATCCGGTTCCGACGGCGGTAACCTTGGCTGGGTAAGTCCTGGCCAGATGGTGCCGGCGTTTGAACAGGCAATGCTGAATGCCGATATCGGCGAATTCCGCGGGCCGTTCCGTTCCCAGTTCGGCTGGCACATCCTGCAGGTTCAGGAACGCCGCCAGAAAGACATCAGCGGCGATGTTCGCGACGCCGAGGCTCGCCAGGCCATCTATCGCCGCAAATTCGAAACCGAATTGCAGAACTGGCTCCAGGAAATCCGCGATGAGGCCTTTATCGAGTTCAAGGGCGAGTACGCCAAGGACGAAACGGCCGAAGAAGAGCCGGTCTCCTGATGAGTAATCCCGTGGTGCTGGCACTTACCGCCGGCGAACCTGCCGGCATTGGTCCGGAGCTGTGCCTGCAGCTGGCGCTGGAGGCCAGGACCGGGGGTGTGGTGGTGGTTGCCAGCAGGCCACTGCTGGAGGCCCGGGCGAAGCAACTGAATCTGGCGGTTGAACTGCGTTCCTGGCAGCCCGGAGAGGCGCCGGAGATGGAAGCAGGTCTGTTGTCGGTGCTGCACGTGGACGGTTGCGCCAATCACCAGCCGGGAACCCTGGACACTGGCAGCAGTGCCTATGTGCTCAGAACACTGGAAGTTGCCGCCAATGGCTGCCTGAGCGGCGATTTTGACGGCATGGTGACGGCGCCGGTCCACAAGGGCGTGATCAATAATGCCGGCATATCGTTCAGCGGCCACACCGAGTTCCTTCAGGAACTGTGCGGAGTTGAACGGGTGGTCATGATGCTGGCGACCGAAGAGCTGCGGGTTGCGCTGGTAACCACCCACTTACCGCTCAGGGACGTTTCCGCCGCCATTACCCCGGCGCGCCTGACCCAGGTCACCCGCATTCTCAATGCTGACCTGAAAAAGTTCTTCGGCATTGCCCGGCCCAGAATTCTGGTGGCAGGCCTGAACCCCCATGCCGGGGAAGGCGGCCACCTCGGTCGGGAGGAAATCGACATCATCGAGCCAACCCTCGAGAGTCTTCGTGCCGAAGGCATTTCGCTGACAGGCCCCCTTCCCGCCGACACTCTGTTTACGCCGCACTGGCTCGATCAGACCGACGCAGTTCTGGCCATGTACCACGACCAGGGATTGCCGGTACTGAAGTTTCAGGGCTTCGGGCGTGCTGTGAACATTACCCTGGGGCTGCCCATTGTCCGCACCTCCGTGGACCATGGCACCGCCCTGGATCTGGCTGGTACCGGCCGGGCTGATGGCGGCAGTCTGCGCACGGCCCTGAAGGTGGGCGAGCAAATGGCTCGTTGTCGCAAATCTGCAATTGAAGAGACCCGTTCGTGAGTAACAAAGCCGGCCATCAGGCCAGAAAGCGGTTTGGCCAGAATTTCCTTCATGATCCGGGGGTCATCGAGCAGATCATTCGCGCGATCAATCCGAAACCCGATGACGCCATCGTGGAGATTGGTCCCGGCCTGGGCGCGCTGACCGAAGAGATACTGGCCGTGAACCCAAGGCTTCAGGTGGTGGAACTGGATCGCGACCTGATTCCGGTGCTGCGCACGAAGTTCTTTAACTACCCCGAATTCCGGATTCACGAGGCGGACGCGCTCAAGTTTGATTTCAGTGAGCTTATGGTGGATCGTCCCCTGCGGATTATCGGTAACCTGCCGTACAATATATCCACGCCCCTGATCTTCCACCTGCTGGCGCAGGCGGACGTCGTGCAGGACATGCACTTCATGCTGCAGAAAGAGGTGGTACAGCGGATGGCAGCGGTGCCCGGTGACAACAATTACGGTCGCCTTGGCATCATGACCCAGTATTTCTGCAGGGTGCAGCCGCTGTTTGAAGTGGGTTCCGGCGCTTTCCGCCCGGCGCCGAAAGTGGATTCGGCCATTGTCCGACTAGTCCCCCACAGGACCCTGCCGCATACAGCAAAGGATCTGGCAACGCTTCAGGCGGTGGTACGGACCGCTTTCAATGCGCGCCGGAAAACCCTCCGCAAGGCCCTTGGCGGCATGGTCTCGGTTGCGCAACTGCAGAATCTGGGCATCAATGATGGCCTGCGCCCGGAAAATCTGGCTCTGACGGATTACGTGGCTATTGCCGACCTGCTGGTGGAGGAGAAGGGCGGGGTCAACACGGCAAACGAGGTAAGTGATGACTGACTATGCCATTGGTGATATCCAGGGCTGTTACGAACGCCTGAGAGATGTACTGGCCAAAGTGGATTTCTCCCCCTCCCGGGATCGTCTTTGGGTGGCGGGGGATCTGATCAACCGTGGCCCGTCCTCACTGGCAACCCTGAGGTATATCGAAAGCCTGGGGCAGTCGGCAGTCGTGGTGCTCGGCAATCACGATCTGCATCTACTGGCGGTGGCCCTGGGCGGCCATCAGACACGCCGCAAAGACACCCTGGCCGATATTCTGGAAGCACCGGATCAGGACCGGCTGGTGAGCTGGCTCCGCCAACAGAATCTGTGCGTTCACGATCCGATCCGCAACATCGTGATGACTCACGCGGGTTTGCCCCACATCTGGACGGTCAGCCAGGCCCTGGACTGCGCTCGGGAAGTGGAAGCGGTTATTCGCGCCGATTCGGCCGCGGACTACTTTGCCCACATGTACGGGAATGAGCCCGAGCGCTGGGACGAAACCCTGCAGGGTATGGACCGCTGGCGGGTCATTACCAATTATTTTACCCGCATGCGCTTTATTGCCGAGGATGGCACCCTTGAGCTGGCTGCCAAGGAAACCGTCGACAGTGCGCCGGAGGGCTTCGAGCCGTGGTTTCATTTCCCTCGCAATGACGATGTCCGTGTTGTGTTCGGCCACTGGGCGGCGCTGGAAGGAAAAACCGGCAGTGACCGGTTTATCGGCCTGGATACCGGGTGTGTCTGGGGAGGCACGTTGACCATGATGAACCTGGATTCGGGAGAAAAGATCCATTGTGACTGCTGAGTCCGTACAACACAGCTCTGGCCGGGTTCTTGGCTTTCCGCTGGTTGCGGGCGCCTTCCTGGCGCTCCTGGCGGTGATGGCAGGCGCTTTTGGCGCACACGGGTTGCGCAACCTGGTCAGTGAAAGGGGCCTTGAAGTTTTCCAGACTGCCGTCACATATCAAATATATCATTCCATAGCGCTGGTTCTGTTGGCATTGCTGGCCGGACAGGGCCTGCCCAGGAAATTGCTGGGTTGGTCGGCGGGATTCTTTCTGGCCGGCATCCTGTTATTCAGTGGCAGTCTTTACCTGCTGGTGCTGACAGACATCCGCTGGATCGGCCCGATCACGCCCATCGGCGGGGTGTGTTTCATGGTGGGCTGGGCGCTGTTAATAACCTCCGGTCTCCGCCGGAACAAGTAGATGAATACAGAGGGTCAGGAGTCACGATGCAGGTTCAGGTAAATGGCGATGCAATGGAGCTGCCAAATGGTGCAACCATTGCCACGCTGATTGAGAAGATGGCTCTCGCGGGCAAGCGGCTGGCGGTTGAGGTGAACGAGGATATCGTGCCACGCAGCCGGCACCCGGAATTTACCCTGAGCGATGGCGACCGTGTAGAAGTCGTTCACGCTATTGGCGGCGGCTGAACAGCCCGCTCCGCCTAACCCACCGATCACGTCGGTTTCCATCCTCCCGTATTCAAACGATTCAGGAACACTATGACAGAGACATCCGAACTCCAGCTTCCAGAAGACAGACCCCTCGAAATTGCCGGACGGGTTTACCAGTCCCGTTTGCTCGTCGGTACTGGCAAATATCGTGACATGATGGAAACCGGACATGCCATTGAGTCCAGCGGTGCGGAGATCGTCACCGTTGCGGTTCGTCGTACCAATCTCGGCCAGAATCCGGATGAGCCGAACCTGCTGGATGTGGTTTCCCCGAGCAGTTATACCATTCTGCCCAACACGGCCGGCTGCTATACCGCCAAAGACGCCGTACGCACCTGCAAGCTGGCCCGGGAGCTCCTGGATGGCCATGATCTGGTGAAGCTGGAAGTCCTCGGTGAGGAGAAAACCCTTTATCCGAACATGACCGAGACGCTGGTGGCGGCCGAGGAGCTGATCAAGGATGGCTTCAAGGTCATGGTCTACTGCTCCGACGATCCATTGCTGGCCAAGCGTCTGGAAGAGATGGGCTGTGTGGCCATCATGCCCCTCGGTGCGCCAATAGGTTCCGGCCTGGGGATCCAGAACCGGTACAACATCCGCCTGATTGTCGAGAACGCCAGGGTGCCGGTGCTTGTGGATGCGGGCGTCGGCACAGCGTCGGATGCCACCATCGCCATGGAACTGGGCTGTGATGGCGTATTGATGAACACCGCCATTGCCCAGGCCAGAGATCCCATCAAGATGGCCAATGCCATGCGCCTTGCCATCGAAGCGGGCCGTGAAGCCTACCTGGCAGGCCGGATGCCCAAGAAACTCTATGCCAGTGCATCCTCGCCCATTGATGGCACCTTCTTCTGATCTCGGGCACAATCCTGACTAACGATAACCGAGGGCTGGCATTGAACGACCGGCCCCGACAACGATAAATCAGAGCGCTGCTGTCCTGCCATGACTGATCAGAAACCCAGTCGCCGCGAGGCGATTCTCCATGCTCTTGTGGAACTCCTGGAGACCGATCCGGGTGCCCGAATCACCACCGCCGGTCTCGCCAAATCCGTGGGCGTTACCGAGGCGGCTTTGTATCGTCATTTTCCCAGCAAGCGGAAAATGTTCGAGGCGCTTATCGAGTTCGCCGAAGAGGCCGTGTTCTCCCGCTGTCAGGTGATCCTGCAGGAACAGGAGGACGTGCGGGTTCGCCTCCAGCAACTGGTGCACCTGGTACTGGTGTTCGCGGAGCGCAACCCTGGCCTGTGCTGTGTGCTGACCGGAGACGCCCTGATGGGCGAAAACGACACCCTTCGAAAACGTGCCTCCCAATTCTTCGAGCGCCTGGAGACCCAGGTACGGCAAACCCTCAAAGAAGGCGAAATCCGCCAGGGCCTGCGGCCCAGAACCACGTCCGCCCGGGGCGCAGATTTTGTCCTGGTGTTCGTCGAAGGCCGGATTCAGCGGTTTATCCGCTCGTCGTTCTCGCGGTTGCCCTCTACTGACTTCGATGAGAGTTGGGGGTTGGTTGCTGAGGGTGTTTGGGGTTGAGCTTGGAGTTGGCCTCTTTAAACTCTGTAGCCTGAAAGCTGGGGAGTCTGGCGCTGTTAGGCGGGGCTGTTACGGAACCGCTACGAGCACGTCCATGTGCGCTTGACGTCGGCCATCCATGGCCGCCGACATTCCGTAACAGCCCCTCTCCAGCTCTAGAGATATATCTTTCGATTACGTCCTATCCGATCTTTCTTCCAAATTTCTGCGACATCTTCACTGCAATGTCGGCAGGGTCCCATCCTCTGCCAGCCCCAAAGCCATCAGGCCAAAGAAATCAACACCGAGGCCAGCGACTTAAAGGTCACTCATACCCAGAGGCAGACCGGAGGATAGACCGAACAGGCTCCCAGACAGCCGGCGCCGAAATCAGAATATCGCGACCCCAGAGGTCGGCAGGATAGCCTTCAGGCACTTCACTGAAATGGCCCGCTGTGGCCCCTGCTTCCAGGGCGATCAGGCGTGCGGCGGCGAAGTCCCAGGGGCTGACGTTCTCGTAGTAGATATCCAGTCGGCCACAGGCCACCCAGCAGATATCCAGGGCCGCTGAGCCAATACGGCGCAGGTCGCGGCACTGATGAATCATGGCGTCCAAGCGTTTGACCAACGGCTCAAGGCTGTCTTTGGTGTAGGGGAAACCGGTGGCGAACAGGGAGTCCCGAGGAACCGTAGCGCCACTGTGGCGGATGGGCCGGCCATTCAGAGTCGCGCCTTCTGAGCGGGTCGCCCGGAAGGTTTCGCCCGGGAAGGGCGCATGCACTACACCCGCCTGAACGCGACCTTTTTCAGCATAGGCAATGGATACCGCCACCTGGGGATGGCCATAGGCATAGTTCACGGTGCCATCGATGGGGTCGACGATCCAGAGGGGGGTATCCAGCTCCTCGGCCTGGCTAAGGTCGGGCATGGTCTCTTCCGAGAGAATCCGGTGGCCGGGGAAGCGTTTGCGGATGGCGCCTGTGATGAATTCGTCCGCCATCACGTCGGCGTGGGTTACCAGCTCGGTTTGATGCTTGTAATCGGTGCGCAGGGCGTTGTTGTCCCGCTCGCGGCGAATCAGTTCGCCGGCCTCGCGGGCCAGGTTTTCGGCAAAGTCGGTAATCTCGAGCAGAGAAACTGAATCAGACATGGCGCCCCCGTTGATATCCCGTTAGAGAATGAGGGCGCCAGTCTAACACGGCAGGATCAGAGGCTGTTCAGCCACTGCTCCATCTTGTCCATGGCGGTGACCAGCCGCGGGCAAGCCTGTTTCACGAAGTCGTCGCCCAGTTCCTGTTCGGCATAGTCGCCGCCGGCGAGCTCCAGGGATTCGGCGCCGTCGAAGTCGACGAAGGCCAGGCGCGCCGCCAGATGATTCGGCACGAAGCCAAAATCGCTGGCCGGCAGGATGGCCACGCCGGTGTTTTCCAGCAGGGCCTGGCAGAGGGCCTGGCTGGTCTTGATGTCTTTACTGGCCAGTTGTTCGCGGAAGCCGGAGAAGTCCGGGAACAGGTAGAACGCGCCTTCCGGTTTCTGGACTACCGCGCCCATGTCGCTCAGTCGACGGTGCATGTACTCGCCAACAACCTTCAGCACCCGACGGGACTGTTTAAGGTATTCGTCGATGTCGTCACCGCCATTGAACGCTGCAATGGCCGCGTGTTGGATCGGCGCGCTCGTCGCGGTGTAGGTTTCACTGGCGATGATGGCCATGGCGTCCTGCAGGGGCCTCAGTTCCCGGGGGAAAATGAATGTGCCAAGGCGCCAGCCGCCGGCACCGGCCCATTTACTGAGGCCGGTACTGATGATGGTGCCTTCCGGGTAATACCGGGCAATGGATTTGTGCCTGCCCTCGAAATGCACCTCACCGTAGATCTCATCGGAGAGCAGGATCAGCCGGTATTTTCGGGCCACATTGGCAATGGCCAGTAGCTGGTCGTCGGTGTAGGTGCAGCCGGTGGGGTTGGACGGGTAGTTCAGGATCAAAATCCGGGGCCGCGAGGGATCATCCCGACAGATGATATCCAGCTCTTCGGCGGTAAGCTGCCAGTTGTTCTCGGCATGGGTTGGCAGCCAGTGAACCGAGCGGCCGATGATCCGGGCTTGCGGGGCATAGGAGACCCAGCTCGGACGCGGGATCAGCAGATCACCATAGTAGGCCAGCTGCAGCATGAACAGCAGTTCCTTGGAGCCCGGGCCAATCAGCACGTCTTCCCAGGTGCAGTGCATGCGCTCACTCCGGCGAATATAGCCGGCGATTGCCTCGCGTAAGCCTTTGAGCCCTTTTACCGGCAAATAGTCCTTTTCGTGGGCGTGCTCCTTGAGCGCCTCCACCACGCGATCGGGAACCGGGAAAGGGGACTGCCCCAGCCCGAGTTTGATAATGTCCTTGCCCTCGGATTTGAGGTGATTGCTCAGCTCATTGATTCGAAGGGTGGCCGAGGGCTGAATACCCCGGACGTTCAGGTTGATCGCGTAACGGTGGTCGTTTTGGATGTCCATTGTCCCTGTCTGTTGGTTGGAAATGACCCCGTCAGTATAGGAAACCCAAACATATCTGTGATGTCGTGGCGGATAGGTGATTGCCGCAGTTTTTCGTCAGACTTTGGTCTCGACTAGCGGGATTTGATCCAGACTTCCACGCGACCATTGCGCCGGCTGCCACTGCCACCAACCGGCATGTACTGGCCGTAGCCGGTGTAGGCCACGTCAGGAACATCCACTTCCTGAAGCGCCTTGCGGACGGACAGGGCCCGGAGCTCGGAGATCATCTGGGCACGTAATTCATGACTCTGGGTGTCGGCAAACCCGATCAATAGCAGGTCGTCGGCGGATCGGCCGTTCTGGTTCAGGTAATGCTGCAGACGCTGTGGGTCCCGGCGGGCCTTGTTGTCGAGCTTGGTTCGGCCCTCGGAGAAGCGAAAGTTGACCGTAAGGCGATCATAGTGACCTGTAAGGCGGCGAAAACTCTCGGGCGTCGCGTCATCGAATTCCGGCTTTACTGCGATGGGGTTCTGAGAGATAAAGCCGGACTCGGCCACCAGTGCCTGACCTTGCTGGCCCAGGGCGAATCCGATCAGACCGGCGGAAAGCGGTGGGACATCGCTTCCCGGCGTGTACATGAACAATCGCCGTGACAGCGGGTAGTCCTCGCTGGCGACGGTGAGCTGGTTGGGGCGCAGTGCTGGTGCATTGCCTTCCGAAATAGCCAGGAGTTTGCTGTCCCGAACTGAGGCCAGGCCGGAGAAGCCAATGCCCGACGGATCCCGGCTAACATCATCCGATAGCTGGTCGTTGGATTCATAGCGTTTGGCATTGCTGTCCAGTTCGAACTGTTTCCCCAGCACCAGGGATTTGAAGGTGTCCCAGGTGCCGGAGCGGTCATCCCTGGCATAGAGGTGGATCGGCCGGTCCGGGCCGCCCAGCTCTGACCAGTTCCGGATCTGGCCGGAGAATACACGGCCCAGGGTTTCGATACTCATCTTGCTGACGGGGTTGGATGGATGTACCAAAATGGCCAGTCCATCAATGGCAATCACGTGTTCGCTCTCGGACGCAGTGAGATCCGCCCGGGCCTGGAATTGCTCCGCTTCTTGTGGTTTGACCGGGCGGGAAGAGGCCCAGATGTCGGCCTCGCCGGCGGCCAGCGCCTTGAAGCCGGTGCTTGATCCGTGCGCTGCAACCAGCACCTCGGCCGCCCGGTTGTTCACAGGCGCTCGCAGGATCTTTTCGTTTTCCACTCCCGTGCCCCTGGCTGCAACCTGCCCGCCGCCATGCTCTTCCAGGTAGCCGGTAACGAGCATTGGCGCCAGGGTAGCGCCAACGGTATTGGAACCGTGGATTTCCAGATCATAGGCCTGGGCCTGAAAGGCCAGAACGGCTGCGCCAAGAACTGCGGAAACGGTCTTGGCCTTGGAGAAAGTGCGCGCCATCTTCAAAAAACCTCTATATGACAGATAGTTGAAGCGCCATAGAATGCTTCAAAAACATGACATTTCTGTTTCAGAGGTACTGGCTATCGAAGAGCTCTAATTGAGAATTTTACAGTCGTTTCTCATGACTGGTCAGGAAAACCGGTGGGGTTCCAGTTCCATATGCTGAATACGCTGGCCCAGCATGATGATGCGGCCGGTGTAGCGTTCCTCGCCGGTAGACGTGAAATCGAACAGGAAGCGGCGCCATACGCGGATCCGGCCCTGATCGTCGCGTTTGAACCAGAGACCACGGAGGAATACCGCGTCATCCAGCAGCATCACGTCCATGCTTTTGCAGTAGCGACGCGCGGCCTGCAGCACGAAATCCTTGATGGCTTTGGCCCGCCACCAGTACCAGACAGCGAATCCGGCCACGAATAGCCAGAACAGGGTTCCAAGAGTCACGGTTGCAGCGATCTTCCACGGTTGCTCAGAGGGTTGATCGCCAGCCTACCTTATTGCGTCGGCTCGGGGAATCGTTGCCGGTTCCGGGGCGCTGGTGCCGGCAGCAGTCGGTCGCACAGCATCTGCAGGAAATGACTGGTCAGCAATTGGGCCTGATCCACGTTATTGCCCAGGTGTTCCGACTCTTCCCGGGCGTTTTCACTGCTCTGTACCGACCGGTTTCCGAGTTCCAGAAGCCTTGCTGCCTGCCGTTCCACCTGAACGCTCAGTGCGGCCTGCTCTTCCGTCGCGCCGGCTACCTCGTGGGTGCAGGAGGTAATGACATCCACATCCCTGAGCGTCGCCTCCAGCGTTTCGCTGGCTTCACTGGCGATTCCGGCTGTCTGCTCGCAGCAGCGCGTTCCGTTGTTGATCACTTCAACCACTTCCCGGGTTTCGGTCTGCAGGGCTCCAATCATCTCATCGATCTTGCGGGTGGATTCGTGGGTTCTCAGCGCCAGGCCCCGCACCTCATCGGCAACCACGGCGAATCCGCGGCCGGATTCGCCCGCACGGGCAGCTTCAATGGCGGCATTCAGTGCCAGCAGATTGGTTTGCTCGGCGATGTCGGAGATTACGTCCAGAACCATGCCGATGGCATTGCTCTTTTCAGACAGCGTCTGCATGCGCTCATTGGCGACAGACAGCTGGTCCCTGAGCCCGGAGAGCGACTGGTTCATGGATGTCATCTGGCCGCGACACTGGCCGGCTGACTGGCGGGCATCGTCGGTTGCATCGTGGGTGCGGGCGGTCAGTTCACTAACCCGGCGGACGCTCTCGGCCAGTTCTTCAAAGGCCCGGGTAATGTCCTGGATGTCATCCTGCTGGCTGCGAATGCTGGCTACCGAATTGGCCACCCACTCGACGGTTCGCTGTTTTCGGCCATGGAGCTTGCCGACATTGGCATGCATGCGGGCAGACACTGCACGGAGCACTGCATCGCGTTTCTGGCGATCGAATTCGATCCAGGCACCTTCATCACGACGACCGGTATAGATCCAGGGCATGGCCGGGTGGGCCTCGCAGCAGGCTGACCTCGCGCTGCGCATCATGGGAAGGGTAAGCCAGACCAGCACTGCAAATACGGCCAGCAGCAGTCCTTGCAGTACCAATAGATGGGGCAGGGTGAGCTCGGACAGACCGAACCAAAGAAGCGTGATCGCCAGCAGTCCATAGAGGCAACCGAGTTTCAGTGGCAGTGGTGGGCTGATCGCCAGGTATCGGCGAGGCACTTTGCCGTGGTTCCAGGCTGCATACAGTTTCTCGGCCCGGGCAACCTGGTCTGGCCGGGGACGGGTTCGGACTGACTGGAACTCAACAATTTCGCCGTCTTTGTGTATTGGGGTGACGAAGGCGTCCACCCAGTAGTGATCGCCATTCTTGCATCGGTTCTTCACGATTCCGCGCCATGATTCACCGGATTTGATAGTTTGCCACAGGTTCTCGAAGGCTCCCGGTGGCATGTCCGGATGACGGATCAGGTTATGGGGCTGGCCAACCAGTTCGTCGATCTCGTAACCGGCGACTTCCGCGAACTCTTCGTTGGCGGCGGTGATCTTGCCTCGAAGATCGGTAGTGGTGATCAGGTGATACTGGTCCGGGTATCCCCGTTCTTTTTGGCTGACGGGTTCGTTGATGCGCATGAGGTTTCCTTGCTTCGGTATCGGTGCTTGTCACGTTGGCTTACTATCGACCGACTTCTGTCTGTTCGATATCCGGTTATTGCAATAATTGAACGTTTCTTCACGTTTTCTTGTGCTTTGGTCGTAACAATCGTGTTTTTGCAATATGTGGCTAGGTTGGCGACAGATACTGCTTATGCTGGTGATTGGAACTGATCGGACCAGATTCAGGGACTGCTGGAAAGGAGTGAGCAGTGCATGCAGGCATTACAACAACAAGACTTCAGGGCCCTGGTGGATCACCATCCCAGAGCAATCATGCTGTCGACTACGGAACCGAGAATTGCCTACGTGAACCGGATGTTCCGCTCGGTGACCGGCTACCAGGCAGAGGAAGTGGTTGGACAGGCGCCTTCGGTACTCAGCTCGGGGCTGCATTCGCCTGAGTTCTATCAAGCCATGTGGAAAAGTCTGAGCGATCACGGGCGTTGGGAGGGAGTGATCTGGAACCGGCGCAAGAATGGCGAGACCTATCCCCAATGGCTGACCATATATCCCGTGCAGCGGGAGGGACGACAGTTTTTTGCCGGCATCTTCACCGATGTCGGAGATATTGCCGCCGGCGATGAGCGCCTGGCTTCGCTGGCCTATTACGATCCGTTGACGGAGCTGCCAAACCGTTCTCTGTTCCAGGAATTCCTCAAGGCCCGGGTGTCCCAGCGGGAGCGTGACGGCGGTTGTTTCGCCGTGTTGTACGTGGACCTCGATTTTTTCAAGTCGATTAACGATCTGCACGGCCACGAATGCGGCGATCAGGTTTTGCAGCAGGCTGCCCAGTGTATCCAGAGCGTTCTGCGCAAGGGCGACGTGGTTGCAAGGCTCTCCGGTGATGAATTCGCGGTCATCATCGAACTCCAGAACGGTGACGATCTGGAGAGCGTGTGTCAGCGCATGACGCAGATCTTTCAGGCGCCCATCATCGTGGGTGACCGGGAGTATTTCCTGTCAGCGTCGGTTGGCGCCGCGGTCTACCCTGACCACGGCCGCACCGGCGCTGAGCTGTTGCAGAACGCAGACAGGGCCATGTATACGGCCAAAATGGCCGGACGGGCCTGTTACCGGATTTACAGCGCTGTAGACACTGAACGCGGACGGCACCGGCAACGGCTGTCCGAGGCGCTGATCGCCTCTTTGAAGACCGCACCGGAGGAATTCAGCGTGGTCTATCAGCCCCAGTATCACCTCGAAACTGGCAAGGTCGCCGGGCTGGAAGCACTGTTACGCTGGAATCATCCGGAATTCGGCCTGGTATCGCCCGGGGACTTTGTCCCTATTGCCGAGCAGCGGGGCCATATTCATGAACTGACCGAGCATCTGGTGCGCTGTGTGCTCTCCGACCTTTCAAAGCACGCGGACACGCTGCCCGAAGGGCTTGGTCTGGCGATCAATATCTCGGCACGGCAGATCACTGACTCCCGGCTGGAAACCCTGCTGGGACCTTTGTTTGAGCGCATCCGAAGTATTGGGTGGGTGCCTGAAATCGAGATCACGGAAACCCACTTGATGAACCTGTCGAGGCAGTGCCTGAATCGGCTGCGGGAATTTGGCGAGCAAGGAGTGGTTGTCGCCATTGATGATTTCGGGACCGGATACTCCTCACTGGCTTATCTGCATACCCTTCCATTGCATGTGCTTAAAATCGATCGCCAATTTATCTGGCGCCTGGGCGGTGCGTCGGGCGATTCACGGATCGTCTCTGCGATCCTCGGAATTGCCGAGGCACTGGATCTGGAGGTGGTAGCAGAGGGGATCGAGACCGAAGACCAGCGCAACAGGCTCCGGGAATTGAAGTGTCACCGGGGCCAGGGATTCTTGATGGCAAGGCCGGCGCCCTGGGAGGAGTTGCTTCCTTTGGTTGTTGACAGTTTTTGATCGACGTCAAGAATAAGTCAGACAGCGGTCCTTCCCGGTGCATTTTGCAAGATTTGGCTAGGTCAGAGGCCCCGATTGATTTATCAAGGGGCAAACCTCGTCCTCGGAACCCTATGCAAAATACAGCGCCAGAACTGGAACTTGATGCCTACCTGCGACTCAATCGCGCTTCCCTGAGCGAGTGGCTCGCAGCAATCCGCGAGCTGTCTGGTTGTGGTGATATGAACTGCACCTTGTTCGAGGGCGGTGGCCAACAGGTGGGGGCCCTCTCCATGTTGGCCTCGGAGCGAGGCCGTCTGATCTGCCTGTATGCCAGTCAGGGCATGGACATCACTGGCTGCCGGGCAACGGCCCCCGTTCTTCTGTTGCCGAGGACCGGCATTCCTCAGATCGCTCACCGCGAGGGGCCCTGGCAATGCCTGACCGGACTCGTTCTCGCCCGCCCGGAAGACAGGTTCCGGCTGCGTCTGCCCCGGGGTGCCCGGGTGCTGATTGTCCGGCCGGTAACCGGGATTCCGGACCCACTGACTGGGGGCAGTCCCGGGGATTGCCTCTCCGCCTGGGAGGACATGATCACCTGCTATCTCCATCGATCACCGTTCTTTCGCGACCACGCGCACGCAATCGAGACAACGGATGAGCTTTTCCGCTGCCTGACAGCGCCGAATGAGAGATCGGTCCACGCCTGCCAGTGTCCGAAGCTCGATCGGCGTTTGCTGCGGGCGATCGAGAAAATAAGGCAGGAACCTGGTTGGGACTTCAACCTGCAGGACTTGGCCAGCCACTCCGGGGTGAGCGAGCGGAATCTTTACTATCTGATGAAACGGGAAACCGGTATGACGCCTTACCGGTTGTACCAGCGTAACCGGCTGATGAGAGTTCGGCAGCGTCTGGTGGACTGCCAGTGCGACGTGCCGCACATCTCCTGGTATGCCGCCGACGCAGGTTTTTCGCACCTCGGACGGTTTGCCGCCCTGTACCGGGAACACTTCGGGGAATTGCCCAGTGAAACGGTGCAGTGGCGGCGAAACCTTCAGGATCAGTGAGCCGGCGCCGATTTACCCTCAGGTCCGGACCCGTTGCCATTCTCCCCGGCGGCTGAGCCGTGATGATCCCGGCCCAGCAGGATGTAGAACGCCGGCAACACAAAGATGGTGAACAGGGTCCCGATACCCAGGCCAGCGCTGATGGTCAGGCCGATGGCAAAGCGGCTTTCCGCGCCCGGGCCAATGGCAATCAGCAGCGGCACCATGGCAAAGATCAGCGCCAGGGATGTCATGATGATTGGCCGCAAGCGAATCGCCGCCGCCTCAATCACCGCATCCACCTTGTTAAGCCCGCGTTCCTTCTGCAACTGGTTGGCGAACTCGACAATCAGGATGCCGTTCTTGGATACCACACCGATCAGTGTTATCAGACCCACCTGGGTGTAGATGTTCATGGTGGCGAAGCCGAGCACGATGAACGCCATGGCTCCGGCAACCGACATGGGCACCGACACCAGAATGATGAACGGATCCCGCCAGCTTTCGAACTGGGCTGCCAGCACCAGGTAAATTACCAGTAGCGACAGGAAGAAGGTCACCATCAGGGCGCTGCCCTGGGTCGCCAGTTGGCGGGTCTGGCCAGTGTAGTCGTAACTGAATCCCTGTGGGAAAACCTCAGCGGCGGTCTGCTCCATGAAGTCCATGGCAGTACCGGCGGCGACACCCGGCATGACCACACCCTGGAGTGTCAGGGAATTTTGCTGGTTGAACTGGGTACGGTTGGACGGTTCAACATCCTGGCTGAAGCTGACGACGCTGCCCAGCGGCACCAGTTCGCCGTTATCCGCACGAATGTAGTACTCATTGAGCGCCTGGGCATCCAGCCGGAACTGCTGGTCAACCTGTGGAATCACCTGGTAGGAGCGACCCTCCATGCTGAACCGGTTGATGTAGCCGCCCCCCAGCATGCTCGACAGGCTCTGGCCGACGTCCTGCATCGACAGGCCCAGGTCCGCCACCCGGTCCCGATCAACGTTGATGCGTGTGATCGGACGATCAAAGTTGATGGACTTCTGCAGGAACATGAAGTTTCCGCTGCCCATGGCTTTGCCCAGCAGTTCATCCGCTACCTGGTCCAGCTGCTCATAGCTGCTGCCGGTGGTAATCACGAACTGGAACGGCAGGCCACCGCCAGAGCCCGGCAGGGAGGGGCGCGGGAACACCGCAGTTTGCAGGCCGGTGACGTTTTTGAGCTCGGCATCAAGTTTGGGCTGGGCCTCAAACTGGCTGATTTCCCGCTCGCTCCAGGGCGCCATCTTGAAACCACCGAACACGGCATTGGGGCCGGTGATCCCGATGATCATGAAGTCTTCGTTGTAGCCCGGAACCGTCGACATCCGCTCCTGGATTTCATCGCCGTGCTCCAGCAGGTAATCCAGGGTCGACGTCTGTGGGCCAAGGCCCTGATAGAACAGAATGCCCTGGTCCTCGGTAGGAGCCAGCTCGTTCTGGCTCATGGAGACCATGAAATAGATTGAGCCCAGCACCACGACGGCGAAGAAAACCACGACCGACTTGGTTTGCATCAGCGAGCTCAGGGCCGACTTGTAGGTTGCGGCGAGGCCGTTGAACGTTTTCTCTACCAGGTTTTCGAATTTACCCGGGTTGCCGTGGGGTTTCAGAACCTTGCCCGACAGCATCGGAGAAAGCGTCAGGGCAACAATGCCGGAAATAACCACGGTACCGGCCAGCGTGAAGGCGAACTCCGTAAACAGGGAACCAACAAGCCCGCCCATGAAGCCGATCGGGGCGTACACCGCCACCAGGGTAGTGGTCATGGCAATGATGGGAACCGCCATTTCCCGCGCACCATTGATTGCGGCGTCAAAACGGGATTCTCCCTGCTCAATATGCCGGTGAACGTTCTCTACCATGATAATGGCGTCATCCACGACGAGACCGATGGCGAGAACCATCGACAGCAGGGTGAGCAGGTTCAGCGAGAAGCCGAACATCAGCATAATGAAGGCGCCGCCGATCAGTGACAGCGGGACGGCAACAGATGGCACAATCGAGGCCCGGACTGAACCTAGGCAGAGGAACACCACCACCAGAACAATGATCATGGCTTCCAGCAGCGTCTGGATCACCTCATTGATGGAATCCTCGATGAAGTCAGAGGCATCGTACGCCAGGCGCACATCCAGTCCGGACGGCAGCTGGCTTTCGATATCGGGCAACTCGTCTTTCACCAGGCCGGCGACCGTCAGCGGGTTGGCCCCAGGAGCCAGCTCGATCGCGACATAAGTGGCCGGCTGACCTTTGTACAGGGCCAGTTGATCGTAGGTTTCAGAGCCCAGCTCAACACGGGCAATGTCCTGCAGGCGGATCTGGGTGCCATTGGATTGCTTGACCACCAGGTTGCGGAACGCATCCGGATCAGCCACATCGGTGTCGCTGGTCATGCTGATTTCGGTATAGGTGCCCTTGGTGTTGCCCACGGCAGCTTGGTAGTTATTGGCGCGGAGCTTTGCGACCACTTCCTGAGGCGTCATATCCACCGCCGCCAGGCGTTCCGGATCCAGCCATACTCTCAGGGCGAATTTCCGGCCCAGCAGTTCCGCCTTGCCGACACCGGAGAGCGCCTGCAGCCTGGGCTGGACCACGCGGGTCAGATAATCGGTGATCTGGGGCACGGCCAGTTCGTTACTGTAGAACGCGATGTACATCAGGGCCGTCGAGTCACCGGTCGTGGAGGTGATCACCGGGTCCTGGGCTTCGGCCGGCAGTACGTTCCGCTGGCTCGCCACCTTGGCCTGGATTTCCGCCAGGGCCGCATTGGCGTCATAGTTCAGAACCATCTTTGCTTCGATGGTGGAGCTGCCCTGGGAGCTGGTGGACGTGAGATAGTCGATGCCACTGGCTTCGGCAATTGCCTGCTGCAGCGGCGTGGTAATGAAGCCCTTGATCAGGTCGGAACTGGCACCGGGATAGGCCGTCGTGACGGTCACGGTGGTGCTTTCGAGTTCCGGATACTGCCGGATTTCCATTTCCATGGCCGCCCGGGCACCCAGAAGCAGAATCAGCAGACTGACCACCGTCGCCAGCACGGGACGGTGGATAAATATGTCAGTGAAGCGCATTACTCAGACGCCCCCTGCTTCTGGTCTTCTTCCTGGATGGCCACCTGCTGGCCCGCGCGCAGGCGCAGCAAGCCTTTTTCGACGACGGTTTCGCCGGTTTCCAGCCCGGACAGGACAGCAACGCGGGTGTTGCGGGTTTCGCCGGTGGTCACTGTGCGACGGTTAACGACCAGGTTGCCTTCGTCGTTCTCCTCAACCACAAACACAAAGTCGCCGTAGGTGTTGTAGGAAATAGCCGTGCGGGGCACGGTCACAACCTCGTTGTCTTCCGGCTGCTGGGTCAGAACTGTCGCAAACATACCCGGACGTAACAGGTTGTCCGGGTTGGAAAGCGTGGCGCGGATTCTGACAGTCCGGGTTTCCGGGTTGACCGAGGTGTTGATGGCGCTGACGGATCCTTCAAAGTCCTGCTCCGGAACCGCAGCGACGGTAGCGACCACCGGATAGCCAGTCTTCACGTTCGGCAGGTTTTTCTCCGACAGGGTGTAGTCAACATAGATCGGATCCAGCATGTTGATCTCGACAATTGGGGTACCGGTGGCAATATACTCGCCCTGGTCGACCATCCGGATACCCAGCGTGCCATCAAAGGGCGCACGAATGATCTTCTTGCTCAGCTGGGCCTCGGCTTCGTTGACACGTGCGCGGGCAGCGTCAAAATTGGCCTTGGCTTCGTCGTACTGGGACTGGGATACTGCGCGCTTGGGCAGCAGGTCGGACACCCGTTTGAACTCCTGCTCGGCCAGCTGTGCCTCGGCGCGGCGTGTGCGAAGGGCCGCTTCATCGATGGCTGCATCAATCCGGATCAGTACGTCGCCACGATTGACCACGTCACCGGATTCGAAATTGATGGTCTCGATGACGCCTGGCACTTCGTTGGCCACCTGGATGCCGTTGATGGCTTCAACACTGCCGACAGCCTTGATGGCTGGCGTCCAGGCTTCATTCTTGGCCTCAACGGCGGAAATCTGGGCCGGTGGCTGAGGCTGGGACATCTGCTCTTGCATCTGGCCAAACTGGTAGAACTTGTAGCCAAAGATGCCTCCGAGCACCACGCCGAGAAAAATAATGACGATCAGAAAGCGGGAAGCAGTGCGCATGGTTCGGGTCCTGAGGATCTGTGTCAGATTTAGGGAAGCATAGCATCCTACAAAATCAGGGTCGCTATTGTCACCGGGTTGTAAGTATTTCTATCTAGACTCCGGGCTTGCCGGAATTGACAAACATCATGGCTGTTTTATAGTGGGCGGCTTTCCGCGCAGGGCACTGGTAATGTAACACGCGTCGGTGACAGAATTACGACGGTATTCAGGGTGAGGATCAACCATGCAGTGGATTCTGGGGCTCGCGTTGGCAGCGGCCGTGTTCGTAATTCTGAAGCAGTGGGGCGCGCTGTCCGCCGAAAAGAAAAAGGCGGCCACCTGGAAGATTGTCCTGGTGATCGGTGGCGCCTTGCTGGTGTTCATGGTTCTGACTGGCCGGGTCCATGTACTGACGGCGGCAGTCGCGGCCCTGATTCCCCTGTTGCGCAAGTTGCCCGCGCTGCTGAAATTTGCCCCGGCCATCAACCGGTTCATGGGCGAAAAACAGCAGGGAGCAGAGCAGGAGCAGGCAAGCCGTCAATCCGGTCAGGGCACGGATCTGACTGGCCAGATGTCAGAACGCGAGGCCTGCGATATCCTCGGAGTGAAAGCCGGTTGTACTGAAGAAGAGGTCGTGATGGCCCATCGCCGGCTTATGCAGAAGCTTCACCCGGACCGGGGTGGCAATGACTACCTGGCGGCCAAACTGAACGAAGCCAAGCAGGTTCTCCTGGGCAAACGAAACGCCTGAGGTCAGGGCAGAAGGTCAACCCGTACTTCAAAGCTCCGGTTCTCGGAGCGGCTGCTGTTTACCTGATAGGTGATACCACTGCGCTCCTGGCTCGAACGGGTTGCTGTGCTGCCCAGTGATACCCACTGTCCTGGCTCGACCCGCCGAATGGTGACCACCGCCTCCGTTTCATAACCGTCCATGTTTGCCGGCTCCTCCTCGAACGAGACAATGCTCAGTTCTACCGCCTGATCGGAAATCACCTGGGGGCTGACCAGGAACCCGCTGCGGGTTTCGACCTGTTGCAGGAAAGCCGCCGGGTTGCGGCCGCCGCGAACGGCGACGGGAAGGGTCCGGATCTGGCCCGAAGTTATATGCGCCGACTGGCCATCCTGCATAACCAGTGTTCGTTCCTGGGCGCTGCCGGTGCTGGTAACGCGGCGTTCCGCTGAGATTTCGGCCTGGCCTCCGGACGCGGAAATGCCCGCACCTGAGCGCTTGCCGCCGCTATCTGTTCTGGAGCGAACGGTGATTCGCAGTTGTACCGGCGCCACGTCCAGCGTCTGGACAAGACGCCCGATCTCGTCCAGCAAGGCTGGTTCACCACGCACCACCAGTTGTTGGCCCCGGGCGGTCACGGTCACCGGCGAGCCCTGGTAGAGCTCGCGAATCTGCACGGCCACGTCTTCCCCGGGCCGGTTTTCAAGCTGATAGGCACGTGACTCCGCCTGTGCCAGGGCGGAGTTGGAAAACAGCCCGAGCACAAGCGCCAGTGCGAGCAGCAGGGGGTATCGTCGGAGGAAAACAGTCATTGATTGCTCCCAACCATTCAGCCGTTAATGAAAAAACTCCGGCGTACGGGTTGCCAAGTTGAAAACCGGGGGTATATATTGAAAAGCATGAAGACGACACACGCGACCTGTCAATTGAATGTTTTGCAAGCTTTCGGCACCAAGCCGGCGGCTGCAGTCGCTGCTGTGTTTTTCTGGTGGTTTGGTTATGGCTTTTATTTTAGCCAGAGCCGGGGCCGCCCATAGCATCTTCATCGAACGAATAACGAGGAAGGCAGCCCGGCAGAAAACCCAGGCTGCCACCGGACTCAAAAAGCCCCGACTGGTAGCCCAGCCGGGGCTTTTTTGATTCTGACGCAGGGAAACGGAAGCACTGACATGAACATGCCCTTGAACACTGAGCTGTCACAGCAGGAATTGGAGTCACCCGTTAGTCACCGACAGGAAGTGACTCTACCAACGCCGGCGGAGCTCAAACTGCAGATGCCGGTCAGCGACTCTGTCGTCCGGCAGGTGGCAGAGCAGAGGCAGGCAATCCGGGGGATTCTGCAAGGTAACGACACGAGAACCCTGATCGTGATGGGGCCCTGTTCCATTCACGATGAGGTGGCGGCCCTGGAATACGGGGAGAAGCTGAAGGCGCTGGCGGATGAGGTCAGCGACCGCTTCCTGATCGTAATGCGGGCGTATCTGGAGAAGCCTCGGACCACGGTCGGCTGGAAAGGGCTGCTGTACGATCCGGAGCGCACCGGATCAGGCGATCTGAATGAGGGGCTGCGTCGTTCCCGTCGCCTGCTGCTGAACCTGGCGGCCATGGGACTGCCGCTGGCAACCGAAGCCCTGAGCCCGTTCGCCATGGATTACCTGGGTGATCTGGTGAGCTGGACTGCTATCGGTGCCCGAACCACCGAGTCTCAGGTTCACCGCGAAATGGTCAGTGGACTGCCCATGCCCACCGGCTTCAAGAACGGCACCGATGGTGGTATTGCCGTGGCAACCAACGCCATGAAGTCGGCCTCCCATTCCCATCATCACCTCGGCGTGTCTGCTACCGGAGCGCCGGTCATGATTACCACCCGGGGGAATCCCGACACCCATCTGGTATTGCGCGGTGGCCGCGGCATTACCAACTACGATGCAGCAAGTATTGAACAGGCCGTCGGCACCCTGGGGAATGCCGGCTTGTCCACCGCGGTGATGGTGGACTGCAGCCACGATAATGCCTGCAAGCAGGCCGAGCGACAGCTGGATATCGCCCGTGAAGTGATGGACCAGCGCCGTGCCGGCAACCACCATATACGTGGCCTGATGCTGGAAAGCTTCCTGGAACCGGGCCGACAGGACGACGGTGACGACCTGCGTTACGGCTGTTCGATTACTGATCCGTGTCTGGGATGGGCCCAGACGGAGGCTCTGATCCGCTCATTGTAGACAGTAGCAGTTGGCCGGCCAGCAACAGCAGAACGCCTCCCATCAGCCGGTCCAGCCAGTGGCCAAACCGGTTAAATCCCCGGCGAATCCGGGGCAGGGTAAAGAATACGGCAACCATGGCAAACCAGAGCCCGGTGGCCAAGGCCATGTAAATGCCGTAGCCGGCCTGGAGTGCGATGGGCGTGCCGGGGCTGATCACAACCGAGAACAGGGAGACAAAAAACAATGTTGCCTTGGGATTCAGTGCATTGGTCAGGAAGCCAAGCCGTAAGGCCGAGGCTCCGGATTGTCCGGTCGTAGGGACCTGCTCCACATGGACACCGCCGGCCCGGGAACGCAGACACTGGATGGCAATCCAGGCCAGGTAGAGCGCCCCCAGCACCTTGAGTACATTGAACAGCATGATCGATTGTTGGATCAGCAGGCCGATCCCCAGCAGGGAATAACCGACATGCACCAGAATTCCGCCACCAATACCGATTGCCGTCAGCAGTGAGTTTCTGCGGCTCTGGCACAGCGCCTGTCTGAGCATCACGGCAAAATCCGGCCCTGGGCTTGCCACGGCCAGCAAGTGGACCACCGCTACGGTCAGAAATTCCGGCCAGTAACTCTGCATTTCACCTACTCCTATCCTGCACCCGGCATTGCCTGAAAAGGCTGACAGCATAGGCTGAATCCGTGCTTTTTTCACGGGGCGGGTGAAACTTGCCACGGCTTCTATACTGAGGTCACACCCTTTCGAACCTTCCCTGTTCCCGTTTGTCGGGAATGCCTTTCAGGAGACTGTTGTATGGACAAGCAACCTGTAGACGTTGCCATTATCGGAGCTGGTACCGCCGGTATGGTGGCCTACCAGCGTGTGCGCAAAGTGACCGACAAAGTCGTGCTGATTGAAGGTGACCAGTATGGCACCACCTGTGCCAGGGTCGGGTGTATGCCCAGCAAGCTGTTGATTGCGGCCGCTGAAAATGCCCATCAGATGGAGCTTGGCAAGCTTTTTGGCGTCTCTGCCGGGGGCATCCGGATTGATGGCAGGCGGGTTATGGAGCGGGTGCGAACCGAACGGGACCGTTTCGTTTCGTCCGTGATTGATTCGGTCGAGAAATTTCCGGAAGCGCACCGCCTGAAAGGCCACGCGCGGTTTGTTGGCCCGCATCGACTGCTGGTGGAAGGCAATCGTGAGGTTCAGGCGGAGCGGATCATCATCGCTACCGGTTCCCGCCCCAATATTCCCGGGTTTTTGAAAGAAGCCAAGGACCGGCTGGTGGTGAACGATGATTTTTTCGAGTGGCAGGATCTGCCGGACTCGGTGGCGGTATTTGGTCCGGGCGTGATTGGCCTGGAGCTTGGGCAAGCCTTGAGCCGGCTAGGGGTCCGGGTGCGAATGTTCGGGGTTGGCGGGTCTGTCGGTCCCATCCAGGACGACTCGATCCGGGACTACGCCCTTAAAACCTTTAACGAAGAGTTCCCGCTGGATCCCGAATCGGAAGTCAGGAACGTTGAGCGGGTTGATGACGGTGTCGCCATTACTTTTGTGGATGGGGATGCCGGTGAAAAAACCGAAACCTTTGATTACCTGCTAGCGGCCACCGGGCGTCGGCCCAACGTCGACGGACTGGATATCCAGAACGCAGACATTGAGCTGGATGAAAATGGCATGCCTCTGTTTGATCCCCATACCCTGCGTTGTGGCCAGAGCCACATATTTATCGCCGGTGATGCCAATAACAGTCTGCCGCTGTTGCACGAGGCAGCCGACGAGGGCCGGATAGCCGGCGAGAACGCTGCGTCCTACCCGGATGTGCGAACCGGGCTTCGGCGGACGCCGTTGGCGGTGGTATTCACCGATCCGCAGATTGCGACGGTCGGCCTGACGATTCATCAGGTGGGCGAGCGTTGTCGCGGCTGCTTCGCCGTTGGGGAGGTGTCCTTCGAGGATCAGGGGCGCAGTCGGGTGATCGGCAAAAACCGGGGACTACTGAGGGTTTACGGTGAGTATGGTAGTGGCCTGTTTATGGGAGCCGAGATGTTCGGCCCGGCGGCGGAGCACATCGCCCATCTGCTCGCATGGTCGGCCCAGCGAAGACTGACCGTCACCGAAATGCTGGAAATGCCGTTTTACCATCCCGTCATCGAGGAAGGGTTGAGAACCGCGCTGAAAGACCTCAACCGCAACCTCAGTATCGGACCGGCGCCAGAGGAAGGCTGCACCGATTGTGGGCCCGGTGTCTGAGCGGGCCCAGAGCTTCTCATGGAAAAAATAGGCAACGGTGTTGATTGCCGGCTCCACCATGGCGATCAGGCTTCCGATGAGGAGGTCACCAGTGAGCAAATAAGCCACGGTGAAAGCGACTGTAAAGTGAGTGAGGGCGAACGTTACCGTCTTGATCAGCGACTGATCGCCATTCGTGCCATGGTTGTGTACGAACAGTTTTAACGCGCTCATGATTCTCTCCGGTGTCGTTCGTTAGTGCTTCCATTAAACGTTTGGTGAGAATGATTGTTAAATGAATTGTTTTTTGAACTGCGATAGCTGCCATCTATGCATTGTTTGGCTCTCATAGGCAGAGTTATGCAGTGCCGCTATGACGGGAATAAGCTGACTCAACTTCCCGATGTTCTGCCATCGGGGGTATAGTGCTGTCAGTCATTTATACATAACTGCCAAGGAGACGCATTATGGGTAAGAACTTTATTGGCCTTGATACCGAGAAAACGGAAAAGCTTGCGGATTCTCTCAATGATCTGCTTTCCAACTACCAGATCTTTTACATGAACGTCCGGGGATACCACTGGAACATCAAGGGCGATAACTTCTTCGAGTTGCACGTGAAGTTCGAAGAGCTGTATGACGATCTGCTGCTCAAGATTGACGAGATTGCCGAGCGCGTTCTGACGCTTGGCCATCGCCCGGCCCACGCCTACAGCACCTACATCGAGCGTTCAGAAGTACCGGAGCGTAAGGATGTTTCCGACGGCAAGGAAGCGATGGAGAACATCGTGGAAAGTTTTGCCAAGCTGATTGGTAAACAGCGTGAACTGCTCAGTCTGGCCGGTGAAGCGGAAGATGAGGGCACGGTTGCCCTGATGAGCGACTACATCTCCCAGCAGGAGAAGACTGTCTGGATGTATCGCAGTTATCTGGGTCACTGAGTCGAGCGAACTGAATGAATGGCGACCTTCGGGTCGCCATTTTTTTCGCGTCAATCGCGCTCAAGGAAACCCGGGGGCATCATTATCGGTGCTCCCGGGTTTTTGTTTTCCGCCTCAGACAGCGACTTTCAGCGGTGGCACTTCCTGATGGAGAAACCATTTCTCCGTGACCACTTTCCTGGTAAACCAGTGCGAACGCATCAGGCTGCTGGCCAGTGGCATCTTGACCCAGTCCGGAACCTGCCAGCCATGGTCCGTGTCCGCTGCGCGGTTGCCAAAGCGTTCGGCAATGGCATCGCCGTAGATTTGCAATGAAGAAGCTGAATAATCCGGCGCGTTCCGTATCACATCCGCCGCCAGCAGCGCCGATTCGATCGCTGGCCGAATGCCTTCACCACTCTGGGTGTAGGCCAGGCCGGCGGAATCGCCGATCAGCAGAATGCCGTCGTCCACCAAAGGCCGCTCTGCATGAGCATAAAGCAGGTAGGCGTGTCCTTTGAAGCGCCCCGGCAGGTCCTCCGGGATGCGTCCGGTGGACTTCATCTCATCGACAAACGCCTGAAGATGACCGGTCAGTTTATGGTTGTCCTCCCGGCCCAGGCCGATATTCAGATAATTTCCCTTGCGAAACACCCAGGCATACCCCTTGAGATCGCGGCAAAACCAGAGCTCCGGGGTATCGCCCCTGGCCTCGCAAGCCGACGCCTGCTCTGGTGTCATTTCAAACTCAACCTCTTTGGCGGCGACGACGGTCTCATGGCCCCCCGGTCCGTCGCCCAGCAACCGCGCAACCGGGCAGAAGTGGCCGCCGGCTCCGACGACCAGGGGCGCTTCCCAGGTGTCGTTGATCACCCAGTTGCCGTCTTTACGGACAATGGACTTGACCGGCGTGGCCAGCTGTTTCGGGCCGTTGACCCGGCTCAGCAGGTAATGATCGAACTCACACCGGCGAATGCCATAACTGACCACCTCGCCATGATCGTTTTCCACCGCCGGTTGGCCCATCATGCCAATTCGGAAGCGACGAATGGGCTGGAGGGTCCGTCCGTTCGCGTACTCCTCGGGATCAACCTTCAGGGTTTCCATCACAGCGGGAGTAACCCAGCCCGCACAGGTCTTGTCCCGGGGAAAGTTCTGCTTGTCGATGATCAGAACTTTTTTACCGCTGTTCTCCAGAGCGCTGGCGAGGGTAGAGCCGGCAGGGCCGGCACCAACGATGATCAGGTCGTAATAATCCATCAGGCCTCCTCGGGTGCGGCAGGGAAGTTGTAAAGATCCTGTCTGTTCCGGGGCAGCTTGTTGTTATCGCCATGGCTGAAGACCACCTGGAACAGTTGCAGGGAACCCGCCCGGAAGGCGGCGATGGAACCGGCCAGATACATCCGCCAGGCACGGGTGAAGTGGCCGTCGTACATGGCGGTTACCTGGTCTTCGTTCTCGTTGAAGCGCGTCATCCAGTCGCTAAGGGTCTGGGCGTAATGCAGGCGCAGGTTCTCCACATCCAGCACTGAGAAATCGCCATGCTCGCAGATCTGCATGAATTCCCCGATGCTCGGTGGGTAGGCGCCCGGGAAAATTCGCTTCTCGATCCAGGCGTTCATCAGCATCGGGCGATTGCGACCAATGCTGTGCAACAGGGCGATGCCGTCGGGTTTCAGGCTCCGCTTGATCAGCTCGGACAGAGCCTCGTAGTTTTCCTTGCCCACATGCTCGAGCATGCCGATGGACACAAACGCATCGTACTGGCCGCTGATGTTGCGGTAGTCGTCCTCAACATATTCCACCAGATTATCCAGCCCCTGCTTGCGGGCTTCTTCCCGGGCATAAACCAGCTGTTCCCTCGAGATGTTGTAGGAATGCACATTGACTCCGTAGTTGCGGGCCATGTAACGGGCCAGCCCGCCCCAGCCACAACCGGCCTCGACCACGGTCATGCCCGGTTTTAGCCGGAGCTTGCGACAGACATGCTCCAGTTTTGCCAGCTGTGCCTGTTCGAGGGTCAGATCAGGGCTCTCGTAATAGGCGCAGGTGTACTGCATTTCGGCGCTGTCGAGCCAGAGTTGGTAAAACTCATTGCCCAGGTCGTAATGGTGCTGAATGTTTTCCTTGGCCTCGGAGATACCGGTGGAGCGGGGGTTGTGATTGCGCCACAGGGCTTCCAGCCATTTCGGCCATTTTTGTCGCGCCTGGTGGACGGACCGGTAGAGAGCCTCCATCAGGTCTGGCAGGTCTCCCTCCACTTCCAGCCGTCCGGAGCTGTACAGATCCCCGAAGGCCAGATTGGGGTTGGTGACCAATGCGTAGAGAGCCTTGGGGTCAGTCAGGTGGAGAGTGAATCGGGCGTGTTGCCCCTCCGGTTCGATTACATCCCCGTTCCAGAGCTGGAACCGGAGCGGTGGCGAGCCTGCCATGCGTATGAGCTTGGCAATCAGCCAACGCTCGTAAGTGTGAGGTGACCGGTCCACGTGGGTGTTTTCCAGTGGCAGGGTCAGAACATGGCTTTTGGATTCTTGCCCGCTGTCACGGGTTTTCTGGGCAGTGCTCTGGTTCATGGACTCCGCTCTCCCTTGATAATCCCAACATCAATGTTTTGTCGAGGCTTTTACGCCGGGGTTCCCGAATACCAGTCTGAGAATCGCCGGTTGTTTGTTCAGTATAGAAAACAGTCAGATTTTGTCAGGTGGCGCTGAGTAGAAGAAAACTATCGCGAGTAAAAAAAGCGGGAAAGCGGAGGGGCGGACAAAAAAATACCGGGCCCTGAGGCCCGGTATTTTCGGTCAGTATGAAGAGCTCATGCCAAACCATTCAGGGAAAATCACGATCAGTGCCAGCACAAACATCTGTATCAGGATGAAGGGCAGGACACCCTTGTAGATGTCCGTCGTTCGCACCTGGGGCGGCGCTACCCCCTTTAGATAGAACAACGAGAACCCGAACGGTGGCGTCAGGAAGCTCGTCTGCAGGTTCATTGCGATCAGGATGGCGAACCAGAGCATGTTGATGCCCATCGCTTCTGCCACTGGCGCAAGAATCGGCACGATGATGAAGGAGATCTCAACAAAGTCGATGAAGAAGCCCAGCACCAGAATCACCACCATGGCCAGAATGATGAAGCCCCACTTTTCACCGGGCAGCTGAAGCAGCCATTCTTCCAGCAGGTAGTCGCCACCGGTGTAGCTGAATACCATGGAGAAGGCCGTGGCGCCGATCAGGATCGCGAAGACCATGGCGGTCACCTTCACGGTGTCCTTGGACGCATCCCACACCATTTTGAAAGAGAACTGCCGGTAGATGATGGCCAAAACCACGGCACCAACACCGCCCAGGGCAGATGACTCGGTGGGTGTGGCAATGCCGGTGAAGATCGAGCCCAGCACCACCACAATCAATGCCAGCGGTGGAATGATCGCCAACAGCGCATTGAAGATTTCCTTCTTCCGGGATACTCCCGGCTCATCCGGCATAGCCGGGGCAGTTTCAGGCTTCAGTCTGGTCAGGACCAGGATATACACGATGTATAGCCCGACCAACACAACGCCGGGCCAGACCGCGGCCTTGAACAGATCGCCGACCGGAAGGCCGAGGACATCGCCCAGGATAATAAGGATGATTGAGGGAGGAACAATCTGACCGAGGGTGCCGGATGCACAGATGGTTCCGGTAGCCAGTCGCTTGTCGTATTTGTGCGCGAGCATGACGGGCAGCGAGATCAGGCCCATGGCAACCACGCTGGCACCGACAACACCGGTAGAGGCTGCCAGCAGGGCACCGACCAGAATCGTCGAAATGGCCAGGCCACCCGGGAGGCCGCCAAACAACCGGCCCATGGAGGTCAGAAGCTGTTCCGCCAACCGCGTCCGCTGGAGCACCACGCCCATGAAAATAAACAGGGGGACGGCCATGAGCACGGTGTTCTGCATCACGCTCATGATGCGGTAGGGCATAAAGGCAAACAGGTCCATGCCCTCAGCAAAGATGCCGAAAAACAGGGCGACGCCGCCGAAGGTGAATGCCACCGGGAAGCCTAGCATCAGCATCAGCAGGGCGACACCGAACATAATCATACCGATCATGCGAGGCCTCCTGCGCTGTGCTCACCTTCATATTCCTTGTCTCCTGCCATGACACGTATCGCGTAGGTCGCCATGTTGAGGCCGGCAATACCAATAAACACGGCGCTGACAGGGATGACGGATTTGATAATCCAGCGATGCGGTAGCCCGCCCGGATCACCGCTGCCCTCGCCCATCTTGTAGGAGTCGAGGGCGAAGTCGTAGCCGTAGATGCCGATCAGATAAGCGAATGGAATGACGAAAATAAAGGCGCCAACGAGGTTGACCCAGGCCTTCGCCTTGTTGCTCCATTTGGTGTAGAAAACGTCGACCCGAACATGACCATCCGTGCGCAATGCGTAGGGTATACCCAGCAGGAACACCACCGAATAAAGGTGCCACTCCATTTCCTGCATGCCGATTGAAACGTTGTTAAAGGCGTAGCGGGCTACGACGTCGTAAAAGACGTTGGCTGCCATCAGTATCATCGCGACACAGGCAACCCAGCCACAGAAGATGGACAGTCGGGCAAGCCCGTCGTCCAGTTTGATAATCCACCGCATTGATGATCCCCCGCCAGACGACCTGGCGCTTTTTCAGTTGCTATAAACGACAAAACCGGGATCACTACAAGAGCGATCCCGGCTCCGTTACAGCCTATATCTTACTCGACTTCGGCCATGGTGTTGAGGTAGGCGCGCTCGGAAATGTTGGTGTAAGCGCGACTCTGCTCGAGGTAGCTTTTCTGTGACTCGATAATGGTCGCTGCCATTGGGCTCTCCTCGGCGGCTTCCTTCAGCAACTTGTTGTTGGCCTCGTACATGGCATCGAAAATTTCATCCGGGAAACGCTTGATCTGGACATTCGGGTATTCTTCACGAATGTTGGCCCAGGCTTCAGCGTTGGCGTGCTGGGAGTGAACCAGCATGTCGTAGGAGGCAGTGCGCATGGCAACACGCATGATTTCCTGCAGGTCCGCCGGAAGTTTATCCCAAACCCGCTTGTTCACCAGGAACTGGAGTTCGGTAGCAGGCTCGTGCCAACCGGTGTAGTAGTATTCGGCAATCTGCTGGAAACCAAGACGCAGATCCAGTGCCGGACCTACCCACTCAACCGCATCGATGGTGTTACGCTCAAGAGCGGTATAGAGCTCGCCCGGGGCAATGTTGGTCGGGTTCACGCCAACTTCCGCGAACACTTCACCGGCGAAACCGGGGATACGCATCTTCAGACCCTGAAGGTCTTCCAGCGAGTTGATTTCCTTGCGGAACCAGCCGCCCATCTGAACGCCGGTGTTGCCGCCCGGGAAAGACAGCATGTTGTGAGGCTCGTACACTTCCTGCATCAGCTCCATGCCGCCGCCGTGGTAGAACCAGGCGTACTGTTCCATGGCGTTCATGCCAAACGGCATGCTGGTGAAGAACAGGGTCTCGGGAACCTTGCCTTTCCAGTAGTAGGACGCGGAGTGGCCCATGTCGTACTGACCGGCCTTGACCATATCAAACACGCCCAGCGGGGCTTTGTGCTTGTTGGCCGAATCGATACGGACTTTGAGTCGTCCGTCAGACATTTTCTCTACGGTTTCGGCAAAGCGTTTGGTGGTGTCGCCGAAAATCGGGAAGTTTGGCCCCCAGGTTTCTGCAAGGCGGAGTGTGAAGGTGTCTTGGGCGAGCGCCTGTGTGGAGGCAAAGGTTGTTGCCACAGCCAGCACAGCCGCGGAAAGAACAGAACGGATCTTCATTGCTCTTCTATCCTCTTATCTTTTTTGTGGGTAGAGCGCCGCCCCTTTTGGGGTCGAACAACTCTTTATGCTAGTTCAAGTTAGCAATTATCGTTAACAAACGAAATCGAAAACCGGACATAGTACGACCTTGGTCTTACAGCGGATCAGAGATCCTCCATTCGCCCGATCTGACTGGCCAGACGCATGGCCTCGTGCTCTTCCAGAGCCAGAAGGTCCTCCAGCAGAGACTTGGCCTCGGGTATCTCGGCCTTGCCAATCAGCGAGTCGTAGAGGTCCATGACCTGGTCGTGGAACTGGAAGACCTCCCGAGCGATGTCCTCGAACGACATGGAAGCGTAGTGGGTATAGGAGTCGGCGCTCGGGCCAATGGGCTTGTGCTGGTTGTTCAGGTAATCGTAGAGGCGTGTGCTCAGGGCCTTGCGTTCGGCCTGGTTCTCAAATTCACGCACGGCTTTCTCCAGCAGCGCCTCATGGCGCGACAGGTAGTCGAGTAACGCGGCGGCTCTTTCGTCATTGTTCAGTTTGGCCGATTCATGAAGACTACGGGACAGATGCGCGTGCAGCTGGCGTGTCCAGTCAATCAGGTTCTCGAAGGTTTTTATCTCCATTGCTTTGCTCCTTACCGGGGCGGATCGTTTGTAGTTGGCATTAGGGGTAAGTCTAGTCAAAATTGAGGGTTATGGGGTACCCGACCGGGCCCCGGAATCCGCGAAACGGAAATTGGCCATGACAACGACACTCGGAATCATTGAAGGATTCTACGGCCCCATGTGGACCTGGCAGGAGCGCCGGCACCTTGTGCGCACTCTGGCACCCCATGGTTACGGGTTTTATCTTTATGCACCCAAGGCCGATGCATTCCTGCGACGCAAATGGCAACAGCCCCACCCACCGGCCATGGCCTCGGAGCTGGCGGAATTCTCGCGCTTCTGCCGGCATGAGGGGGTGCGTTTCGGGGTGGGTCTGAGCCCGTTCGAGGTGTTCAACCGGTTCGACGATGAGGCTCGCGCAGCTTTGGCAGACAAACTCGCACTGCTGGAACGCATGGGCATTGATGAGCTGGCCATCCTGTTTGATGACATGCGCTCCGATACTCCTGACCTTGCTGGCATCCAGGCAGACATAGTGCACTGGGTTCGTGAGCGCACAGCCATCAGGCACCTGAGTGTCTGCCCCAGTTACTATTCCGATGACCCGGTGCTGGACCGGGTGTTCGGAGAGCGCCCGGCGGATTATCTGGAGACCCTCGGGCGCAAGCTGGACCATTCGGTGAATGTCTTCTGGACCGGCGAGGAGGTGTGTTCCCGGGAAATATCCCCCGGGCACCTGATACGGGTCGGGGATCTGCTCGGCCGCAAGCCGGTACTCTGGGACAATTACCCGGTCAATGACGGTGACCGGATGTCGCAACACCTGCATCTTCGCGCGTTCACCGGGCGGCCCGCGGCAAATGCGGCGCACCTGGCCGGCCACGGAATCAATCCGGCTCTGCAGCCTACATTAACGGCGATTCCGGCCATCACACTGGCAGAGTCCTATCGCCTGGGCCCCTCCTATCAATACGGTCAGGCGTTCCGCCATGCAGCCTGGGAAGTGCTCGGCAGGGAGCTGGCGGCCCAGCTGCACGCAGATTTACTGGTGCTTCAGGATGCTGGTCTGGGCCGGATCAGTGATGAAAAGCGGCAGAGTCTTCAGCATACCTACGATGCCTTTGACCACCCCGCGGCCAACGAGATCCTGCGCTGGCTGGCAGGTGAATATCAGGTGACTGATGAGATGGTGGCGACGCAGTAGACTTGCCGGCTACCGGAGATAATACTCGACCGTCGAGACCACCCGAACGGTTTTCACCGGTTGTTGCCCTTCCATGATGCCCGGCGCCTGATCCCGTGCCAGAATCTGGAAAACGCCCTGATTGGCCCGGCGCAGACCTCCGAGTTCCGCCTTGGCATCCTGGTCAATGGCCTGCAGCTTCAGGAATGCCATGATCGCATCCCGGCTACTTCTGGCCTTGTCCTGGGCCTCACTCAGCGACGCCCCGGTCGCAACAAACCGGATGGGCCACAAGGCAAGATCTGCATTCACTTCCCGTTCAGCCACACCCTTGACGGTGACATAGCGGTCGCCGGTACGCAGGTCGGTAAGGCCGTCGCCGATCAGGGCGGCGGAGATAATGGCGCTGATACCGAGAATCAGCGAGGCAAGAAGTTTCATGGAGTGTTCCCTGTATTGCACTACCGGAAAGTTCCGGAAAGCGTCCTTTTGCTAGCTGCTATCCTGAAGATCAGGAACAAGATTAGCGCTTCACGCCCCCAAGCTGAAAGGGAGGAAGCATGACGGCTGTGAAAGTTGAGTGTGTCAAAGGCAACATCGCCGCACAGCAGGATATGGATGTAATCGTGAATGCTGCCAATGCCGAACTTCTGCCCGGCAGTGGCGTGGCCGGTGCCATTCACAGTGCTGCCGGCCCCGGGCTGGCAGAGGAGTGCCGGGCGCTGGCGCCCATCAGTCCCGGCCAGGCGGTGATCAGCTCGGCCCACAACCTGCCGAACCAGCATGTCATCCATTGCCTGGGCCCGGTTTATGGGGTGGATGGGCCTTCGGACCGTTTGCTGGCAGACTGTTTCCGGAATGCGCTGCGCCTGGCGGACCAGAACGGCCTGTCGTCCATTGCCTTTCCCGCCATTTCTACCGGCGTGTTCGGATACCCGCTGCGGGACGCAGCCGCCGTGGCCATGAAAGCGGTTGCCGACAGCCTGGCGGATCTCAACTCTGTTCGCCTGGTCCGGTTTGTCCTGTTCAGCGATCAGGATCTTTCAGTATTTGATGAGGCCCGCAAGCTCGAATCGGACCTTTCTGGGCGGTAGAGGCGGTTTTAGTCGCAGGTCTTGTCGGTTGATCGCCGGAAACGGGCTTTCATGGCTTCGCGTTCCCGCTCGGCGTCCTGGAATTCGTCGGGCAGGGGCTGGATGAAGTAAACGAAGTCACCCTTTGCGCGATTCCGGTCCAGTGGTGGTTCGTTGACGTCCGAAGGCCAGAAAACCGGACTGACAACGGCCACTGACACCCCTGGTGCTCGCTGTTTCAGCAATGCCACCGTTCCCAGCCCCTCTTCGCTGTGGAAGGTGCCGGTCAGGTGCAGGACCTGGTGCTCCGGATACTCTGCCCGGGCTTGAAGAATGCGGGCGGCCATGGTGTTGTCACGTAGCAACTGGGCCTTATAGGTGTTCTCCATCCGCTCGCTCATGGTGCTGTCGGCCTGATGGCTGGCGCCAATGGCTGCCATGAACTTTTCCCGGTAGGCCGGGGTGTCCATGAAGGGACCTGCGGGTAACTTCTGCTTTACGGTCTCGGAGACACTGTCGAGGTACTCAGGACCTTTCCGGCCCACACAGCGGACAACGTCTGCCGGCGCATTGGCAGCGATCACCGGCAGATTCTGCTGGCGTGCAAATTCCACCAGTGGCCGGTAGGAGCCGCGGTAGTTGTCCCAGGCCCCGGCATCCTCAATCATTTCGGTTTCGCCGATCTCACCCTGCAGATACCGATTCAGCTCATCCTGGTGGTCCAGGTTGAACTGTTCCATGGCAAGAATCTGCTCTGGCCGCAGCCGATACAATGCCGTCTGAAGCCGGGACTGCAGAAGATGGGAGCCGTGGTGCCCATGGTATTCCCCCACAACCACGACATCTGTGTTGACCAGTCGCTGCGCCAACTCTTCTGGAGTCAGGACGGTATTGTTTTCCGGCTGCACTATCTGGGCATCGTACTGGGTTTGAGGTGCCGGCAGTGTTGTGTCACGGGCTTTTGAAGAAGGCATGGCGGTGCATCCGTTCAGGGCAGAGAGTGTGGCAAGGAGCAGGGCGGGTGCGAGAACTTTCATGGTATTCCTTACGTTCTGATCACAGTCAGGATCTTTTTTCGCGTTCTTCGCGCCAGTCCGGCCCCAATCTTTCTTCCACGTATTCCCGGATGAATTGGCGCACTCTCTGGGAGGGCGTTACATCCTCCTGCTTACACAGTTCCTCAAAGACGGCCTTTTTGTCCGGGTCGATCAGCAGTGTCAGGCGAGCAGTGCGTTTTTCCATAGGGTTGTTCTTCACGTCTGGTGATTTTCAGATATGTTAATCAGATTAACATTGAATGAATATGAAATGAGCATATAATTTACAGGCATCCGTTGCAATTCCTGAACCCTGGCAATTAACGAGCCTTTCATGCCGCATCGCGCCCACCTGTTCTCACTCCGGATGGCTCACGCATTCCGGGAAGCCTGCATTGATGAACCCTATCGGGGGCGCCGTTTCCTGCGCGACCTGATGGCCGGTGTGACGGTGGGCATTATCGCCATACCACTGGCCATGGCGCTGGCGATTGCCAGCGGTGTTGCGCCGCAATATGGGCTCTATACCGCTATTATTGCCGGATTTGTGATCGCCCTGACTGGCGGCAGCCGGTTCAGTATCTCCGGCCCCACGGCCGCCTTCGTCGTTATTCTGTACCCCATCGCCCAGAGCTATGGCCTGGGTGGTCTGTTGCTGGCCACTTTGATGTCCGGCGTTCTGCTGATTCTCATGGCCCTGATGCGCCTGGGCCGCTTCATCGAATACATTCCCGAGTCTGTCACCCTGGGCTTCACCGGCGGCATTGCGGTGGTGATTGCCACTCTGCAGATCCGGGACTTCCTGGGCCTGCCGGTTGGCGAAATGCCCGAACACTACTGGGACAAGCTTGCAGTGCTGGCCGGCGCGCTGCCGGAGTTTGATGGCATGAGCACGCTCGTGGCGGGTGTTACTCTCACCTGCATGTTGCTCTGGCCAAGGCTGAAAACCCCGGTGCCACCCCACCTGCCGGCCGTGGTGATCGGGAGTCTTCTGGCGCTGTGGTTGAATGCCCAGGGCGCTGCTGTTGAAACCATCGGCTCAAGGTTTTCCTATCTGTTGCCGGATGGTTCGGTGGGGGCGGGTATCCCGCCTTTCCTGCCGGAATTTACCTGGCCCTGGCAACGGGCGGGGGCATCGGGCGAGCCGATCGGGGTTTCCTGGTCGCTGGTCCGGGATCTGCTGCCAGCGGCCTTTGCCATCGCCATGCTGGGTGCTATTGAATCCCTGCTCTGTGCCGTGGTTCTGGATGGCATGACCGGCAAACGTCACAGCGCCAACAGCGAGTTGATGGGGCAGGGCCTTGGCAACATCGTTACGCCGTTTTTCGGCGGCATTACTGCGACTGCAGCCATTGCACGCTCGGCAGCCAATTACCGCGCCGGCGCCGAGTCACCGGTATCCGCAATGGTTCATTCCCTGGTGGTGCTACTCGCCCTGGTTTCGCTGGCGGGCCTTCTGGCCTATTTGCCCATGCCGGCCATGGCGGCCCTGCTGATGATGGTGGCCTGGAACATGAGTGAGGCGCCCAAGTCGCTGCATCTGCTAAAAACGGCGCCGCGCAGTGACATCCTGGTGTTTCTCACCTGTTTTTCGCTCACGGTATTGCTGGACATGGTGATTGCCATTACCACCGGCGTTTTGCTGGCGGCAGTCCTTTTCATGCGGGAAATGGCGCAAATGACCAGAGTCACGGATATCACCCTGAGCAAACGGATTGCTGACGTCCGACTGCCCGAGGGCTGGCAGGTCTTCAAAATTAACGGGCCCCTGTTCTTTGCCGCCGCCGACCGGATTTTCGGCGAGCTGGCGGCGCTCTCCCGCAATGCCCGCGGCTTCATCCTGTATATGGACGGCGTCACGATCCTCGATGCCGGCGGGCTGTCTGCACTGAACAAACTGATTGCCACCTGTGAACGGGACGGCACACAAATCGTCATTGCCGATCTACAGTTCCAGCCGTTGAAAACCCTTGCTCGCGCCGGTGTCGCGCCAGTGCCTGGTGTTAGCCGCTATACGCCCTCCCTGGAAGAAGCCTTGCGCCTGATCAGCCTACCCGCGTGTGAATCTGAAAAGCCCTCCAGATAAAACATTGATTCTTAAAGTCTCAGGATGGTTTACCCTTAGGCGATGAGAATACTTCCAAAAAGAGGAATGCCATGCTGCCTTTCCGGCTGATCGACCGAGCGAAATTTGTGCTGGAGCGCCAACTCGTGAAGGGGGCGGGGTTTCAGCTTCTTGTCGTTGGTATCTTTATCGGCCTGATCTCGCTGATCGGTGGCCTCCTGGTCGTTCCCCAGGGCGGGTTCGAGGAGCCGGGCTCGGCCATCTGGTGGGCTTTCCTGAGGCTCACCGACCCCGGTTACCTGGGCGACGACGTAGGGACCTGGCAGCGCTTTGTCTCAACCCTGCTGACCATCAGCGGCTATGTGGTGTTCATGGGTACCCTGGTGGCCATCC
>PYVH01000064.1 GCA_003030785.1 Marinobacter sp. B9-2
GGCCATCCGCGACATCGCAGTCTTCTTCCAGAACCACGGTATCTGTGCCGGCTGGAATGACCGCTCCGGTCAGAATCCGGATTGCGTGGCCTTCGGGCACCTGGCCTGTGTATGGCTCACCGGCGGCACTGCGACCTTCGACCAGGGGTAGGGTGCAGGGCACGTCCGTCACCGGTCCGGCCAGGGCATAGCCGTCGACGGCGGAATTGTTGCTTGGGGGATGAGCCCGGGGCGCATGGACATCGTTTGCCAGGATGCGGCCGTTTACCTGGGAGAGGGGAACGGCGCGCTCAATCTCCACCACAGGATGTAACCGTGAACGCAAACGCTCAAGGGCCTCTTCAACCGGGGTCCAGTTGACGCCGGGGGGTAGGGCAAAGCAGTCGTTGCGAAGCGGTTTCATGGATCTTCGGCTCCTGGTTGGGCTGTTCAGGCTGGCTGACGGTTGAGAATAAAATCAGCGATGGCGGGGATATCGTTGATGTCGAACACGGGTCCCGAGAACTCGGCAGCGTAGTCCGACGCCACGGCAACAATGCTCGGATCCTCGGTGAACAGCGGTGACCGCGAACCCTCCCGCCGGTGCACCTCGATCTTGGCGTGGGAGTGGGTCTTGAAACCCTCCACCACCACCCAGTCGCAGGGGCCCAGCCGGGACAGTAATTCGTCCAGCGTTGGCTCTGTTGCCCCCCGGAGTTCGTGCATGATCGCGAAGCGCTGACCACCGGCCAGTATGACCTCACGGGCACCGGCGTCCCGGTGCTTGTAGCTGTCTGTTCCGGGCTGATCCACATCCACCATGTGGTGGGCATGCTTGATCGAGTTGACCGTTAGCCCTCTGCTGGAGAGCTCCCGAATCAGAGCCGCGGCCAGTGTGGTCTTTCCGGAGTTTTTCCAACCTACGATGCCTATTACGTTCACTTCAGGTGCTGCTCCGCCCAGGCCAGATCGTCCGGCGTATTGATGTTGAAAAAGTCGCCCTCGTCGAACACTACCAGGGTTTCGCCCTGGGCCTGTGTCCACTGGCGGATCTTGCGCACGCCATCGTTCAGGGCGGCTCGCAGATCATGCCGCAAAGCGACCTGCCAGCGGCCGAAGGTCGGCTGGGGCAGCCGGCCCCGTTCGGGGTCCGGCGTGGCCGCCAGCACCACCGGGGTGTCATGTTCAGCCAGCCTGACAGCCAGATCCCTGGGAAAGGACGGAGTATCGGCCGCAACGCTGATCAGCCAGTCATGGCCCTGTTCGGCGGCCCAGTCCATGCCCGCGAGCACGCCTGCCAGCGGCCCCGGAAAACCCTCGATGGAATCGGCCGCTACCGGCAACCCCAGGTCGTCAAACCGGCTTGAATCGCCGTTGGCATTCAACACCACGGCGTCGACCTGAGGCGTGATCCGCTCAATTACCCGCTGGATCAGTGACTGGTCGCCGAGCATGAGCCGGCCTTTGTCGCCGCCGCCCATGCGGTTTGCCTGGCCGCCAGCCAGGATGACTGCACAATCAGTCATGCAGTGCCTCCGTCAATCATTCTGAGCACCTTTGCGACGCAGCTTCTTGTCTTCATCGGGTACCTGCGACAAGTCCTGATCGAACACCAGACGATGCTGGCCGCTCAGGCAGGTGAATTTCTTGCCTCGCATCCGTCCGATCAGAGTCAGTCCGACCTGCCGGGCGATATCAACGCCCCAGGCGGTGAAACCCGAGCGGCTGATCAGCGTGGGAATGCCCATCAGCGATGTCTTGATCACCATTTCCGAGGTCAGTCGTCCGGTGGTGTAGAGGACCTTGTCGGCCGCAGAAATGTTGTTCAGGTGCATCCAGCCGGCAATTTTATCGACCGCGTTGTGCCGTCCAACGTCCTCCATGTAGGCCAGGATTGTCTGGCCCTGGCAAAGCGCGGTGCCATGAATGGCGCCGGTTTCCATGTACAGGCTGGGCGTGTGGTTGATCTGATAGGAGAGATCGTAAAAGCTGCTGGTGTGTACCGGGGTGTCCGGTAGCGACAGCCCTTCGAGGCCCGCCATCATGTCGCCGAAGACCGTGCCCACGGCGCAGCCGGAGGTACGGGTTTTCTTCTCCAGCTTGTCCTCAACATCGGTAACGCCCGCCGTGCGCACCACCGCGACCTCAAGTTCCTCGTCGAAATCGATCCCGGTGACCTGATCGCTCTCTTTCAGCATGCCCTGGTTCAACAGGAAGCCAAGGGCCAGATACTCCGGGTGATCGCCAATGGTCATGGCGGTGACGATTTCCTGACTGTTCAGGTAGATCGTCAGGGGGCGTTCCTCGATCACGCTGATCGATTTGGCCTCGCCGTTTTCGTCAACACCCTCCACCGGCCGGGACAGTCGGGGATCTTTGGGATCGGGAAGTATGGGATCAATCGTCATTTTTGTTGTAGCCGTTTCGTGAATGCCGCGGAATGGAATATCTACGGAGATTGCCAGAGATTAGCCTATTTGGCATTCGGGAAAAACAGCTGCTGCCCATCCACCCTGAAGTCGGCAATCGCCTGCTGGCCTTCTTCGGAGAGAAGCCAGTTGTGCCATTTGGAAGCCATCTCGTGCTTGAGGTGTGGGTGCTTCTCTTCAGACAACAGCAAGCTGCCGTACTGGTTGAACAGCACCTTGTCGCCCTCGAACAGAAGCGCCAGGTTCTGGCGGTTGCCAAAGGCCACCCAGGTGGCGCGATCCGACATCACATAGGCATCCATGGCGGCGGCGGTGTTGAGCGTGGGTCCCATGCCACTACCGAGTTCACGGTACCAGTCGCCTTCGGGGTCAACGCCGGCGTTTTTCCATAGCCGCAGTTCTGCGCGGTTGGTACCGCTGTCATCCCCCCGCGACGCGAACGGCGCCTCGGCATTGGCAATCGCTGCGAAGGCTTCAGCGGCCGTTTGCGCTTCACTGATATTGGCTGGATCGCTGGCAGGCCCAATCACTACGAAGTCGTTGTACATGACATCTGCTCGCTCACTGGCATAGCCATTTTCAACAAAACGTTTTTCACCGACGGTGTCATGCACCAGCAGGCTGTCGGCGTCGCCGCGGCGGGCAATCTCAAACGCCTGTCCGGTACCCACGGCCACAACGCGAACTTCGATGCCGGTGGCGTCCTCGAACTTCGGTAAAATGGAGGCGAACAAGCCTGAGTTTTCGGTCGATGTGGTTGAGGCCAGGGTGATGTAGTCATCGGCATAAGCACCGAAGGCCAGGCCCATGCTGGTGATACCTGCGAGTAAGAGATTGAGCGTCTTTTTCATCTTGTTTTCTCCTTGTTACTGGAAAAGCCGAACTACTCGACCAGTTCTCCTGCGATAAACGCCTGCGCCTCTCGGGAGACGGGCTTGTTGAAAAAGGCTTCAGCGGGTGTGTGCTCACGGACTTTCCCACCTGACAGAAACAGCACATCGCCGGCGAGTCGCCTCGCCTGATGCAGATCGTGGGTGGTCATCACGATTCGCGTTCCCCGCTGATGAAACTCGCGCACTGCGGCCTCTACGGCCTTGATCGCCGCCGGGTCGAGCGCGGACGTGGGTTCATCCAGAAACAGCACCTGGGGCGAAAGCACCCAGGCTCGCGCCAGGGCAAGGCGCTGCTGTTCGCCACCGGAAAGAACCCTGGCGGGCTTGTTGCTGCAGGCGGTAAGACCGAAGCGCTCAAGGGCATCGCGAGCCAGGTTCGTACGTGCTCTGCGCGGCACGTTGTTCACCGCCAGGGCGTGAACGAGGTTGGCGACGGCGGAGCGGCGCAAGAGGACCGGTTGCTGGAAGACCATTGCCTGGCGGGGACAACGGTTATTTGACCATGTGATCTGCCCCTGTGAGGGGAGAAGCAGGCCGTGAGCGAGTCGTAGCAGAAGACTCTTGCCCGCCCCATTGGGGCCCATCACAAGGGTAGGGCCGGTGCCTTCCAGAGAGAATGAGCAAGGCCCCAGCAGTACCTGTTCCCCGTGATTGAAGCTGACACCATCGAAGCACAGCGCCGGCGGCGGTGACAGGATGGATGAGGCAGGGTGCGGGACGTGGAAAGATGTCATCCTACCCGCCTCCTGGTCAGTTCACCCACCAGATACACGCCGGCGTTGATCAGCATTACGAGCGTTAGCAGTACGATGCCCAGTCCCAGCGCCAGGGGCAGGTTGCCCTTGCCGGTTTCCAGCACGATGGATGTGGTCATTACCCGGGTGACGCCTTCAATGTTGCCGCCGACCATCATCACTGCACCCACTTCGGCACTGGCGCGGCCAAAGCCGGCGAGCAGAATGGTTAGCAGGGCAAAGCGGGCATCCCAGAGCAGGGTGGGCATCATGCGTGACCGTGACATGCCGAGGGAAACAAACTGCTCCCGGTACTCCCCCAGAAGCTCTTCTACTTTCTGACGCGACAGCGCAGCCAGAATCGGCAGAACCAGCACCACCTGGGCCAGTACCATGGCGCCCGGCGTAAACAGCAGCCCCCACTCTCCCAGAGGACCTGCCCGAGAGAGCAGTAAATACACCATCAGCCCGGCCACCACCGGAGGCAGGCCCATCAGGGCGTTGAGCACAACAATCATTCCGCCGCGCCCGGGAAAGCGCCAGAGAGCCACTGCCGCACCGAGGGGAAAGCCCAGTACCGCTGCGATCAGCACCGCGAGAAGCGAAACCTGTAGTGACAGTGCCACGATCTGAAAAAGCGCGGCGTCGAAATTTAACAGTAGCGAGAGCGCCACATAAAACGCATTATTTTCCACAGCTGCGTCTCCTTGATATTGAGCATCGTGGCGTTTACAGCTACGCTTTGCACAGCCTTCTGAAAAATATGCAGCTAAAAACAGCTATACGCTTGCCCCGCTCTGCAGGAGAGATTGATGCCCCTTCCCGCCTACCTCACCACGGCTGAAGCTGCCGAGTATCTGCGCCTGAAGGAACGCAAGGTTTACGATCTGGTCAGCCAGGGGGTGATTCCCTGTGTACGGGTAACGGGAAAGCTGTTATTCCCACGCCAGCGTATAGATCTGTGGTTGATGAACCACCTGGAGGGTGACGACGCCGTCAGCTCACCGATTCCGCAGGTTCTGGCGGGCAGCCAGGATCCGCTTCTGGAGTGGGCGGTGAAGGAGAGCGGTGCCGAGTTGGCTCTGCTGTGCCAGGGTAGCGGTGATGGTGTACAGAGGCTGGTTGACGGACGCGCGATGCTTGCCGGCATGCATATCTGGCAGGCCGAAAATCAACGCTACAACGACCCGGCCACGCTGGGTTTGAGCGGCATGCGCGACCTGGTGTTGATTCGCTGGGCAAAGCGCCAGCAGGGGCTGCTTCTGGCTGCCGATAATCCGCATAACCTTGTGCGGCTTGAGGATGTTGCACGGCCTGGCATACGTGTCGCGCATCGCCAGCCGGATGCTGGTGTCAGCCATTTGTTGCAGAGTCTGCTGGCGGGCCACCGTATTGATAGCGAACAGTTGGCCTGGGCTGCGCATCCGTCACTCAGTGAGGACGACCTTGCCCTGGCTATTCGCCAGGGCGAAGCGGATGTGGGTGTAGGTATCGAGGCGGCGGCGCGGCGACAGGGATTGGCTTTTATTCCTTTGCAACAGGAGCACTTTGACCTGGCCATGCGCAGGCGCCATTATTTCGAGCCGCCCATTCAGCGTCTTCTGGCATTTGCCGGCAGCGAGCGCTTTGTCCAGCGCGCCGAGGCGCTCGGCGGTTACGATATCAGTGACCTGGGCAAAGTCATCTATAATGCTTGAGCAGCGCCAATAACAACAAACAGGCGAACAAATTATGCCTTCGGTACAAAAACATCTGGTGAGAGACGCCGGTGGAGCGCTAGGGGACCTGGGCACCCTGATTCCGCTGGGCCTGGGTGCTATCGGGCTGGCGGGCCTGGCACCGGTGCCGGTTCTGCTGGGTTTTGCCGTGTTCTACATTGCAACGGGCCTGTATTACCGTCTGCCGGTCCCGGTCCAGCCCATGAAAGCGGTTGCTGCGTTGTTGCTGACCACCCAGGTGACTTCCCAGAGCCTGGTGGCCAGTGGTGTTCTGATCGGAGCCATCCTTCTGGTGCTGGGCCTGACCGGATGGATTAACAGCGCTGCCCGCCTGATACCTCGTTCGGTGTTAAGCGGCCTACAGTTGGGCCTTGGCCTGATGCTGGCCCACATGAGCCTGGGTTTGATGGCCACTTCATTGCCCGTCGGCATTGTTACCCTGGCGCTACTGGGCATCACCCTGAAAATGTTGCCGAAGTGGCCGGCGGCGCTGATCGGGCTTGCTGGTGCGGTTGCCGTCGGTAGTTTGCTTGGGGCGCCGGGACTCATGCTTCCTCTGGCCGATTCAGTTGTCTTGTCTTTGCCAGAGTTCCCGGGCATCGACGGTTGGCAGCAAGCAGTATCCACACTGGTGTTACCCCAGCTTGCCCTGACCTTGACCAACGCCATCGTACTTACGGCACTGGTGGTTGGAGATTACTTCGGCGAGCAATCGCATCGTGTCACGCCTGCCCGGTTGTCGGTGTCCACCGGACTGGCCAATCTTTTTCTGGTCCCCCTCGGCGCTCTGCCCATGTGCCACGGGGCAGGTGGCGTGGCCGCCCATCACCGCTTCGGTGCCCGGACCGGAATGGCGCCGGCCCTGCTCGGAACAGGCTTGCTTCTCGTCGCTTTCGTTCCCGGCGGCCTTTCAATGATAGCGGCCATTCCAATGGCCGGCCTGGGGGCCCTGCTGTTTGTGGCGGCTACCGAGCTTGCCTTGTCCAGGCGCCTTTGGACAGCGAAACCATCCTGCTGGCCTGTGATTGCGATAACCGCTCTGGTAACCGTGTGGGTCGACCCGTTTTTCGGGCTGCTGGCCGGGGTGGCTTCAGAGACTTTTCGGTCCGCCTGGGTGCGTGGCCAGGAATTGCCTAGAGAGAACTGACACCGGTAATGCCGATGTCCTTTTCTTTCGGGTCAATGAGAACCCCCGGATTGAGAATGCCATTCGGATCCAGAAACTGCTTGCCCGCCGCCAAAGTCTGGCGAAACAACGGTGACGTCTGCTGTTCATAGCCATAGCGGTGATCCCGACCGACCGCGTGGTGGTGGGTAACGGTCGCACCCTGCTCAGCCAGCACTTCCATCGAGATGCGCTTGAGCTGTTTCCACTTTTCCAGGGCCTTGCCCAGATCGCCGGTCGTGTCGCCCACGCAGTAAAACTGAAATAGGGCGCTGGCCCGTCCGGGTAAACATGGGTAAAGCGACAGGAAAATGAAAACGGCCGTTGCGTGATCTCGCGAAGCGCCGACTCCATGGTTGATTTTACCGCCTTGTAAAGGCTCGGGAACTTGTCCCAGGTGATTGCGGTTTCGAAGGTGTCGGCAATCATGCCCATGGCGGTTAATCGATTGCGCCAGTACGGCATGCGGAGATTGCGCAATCTGTCTGACGGCATCGACACCTTTCATGAAGCGATCAAAACGCACGGACGCAGTGGCCCGCCACTTGGGGCGATGCTGTAGCCGCATGGTGGCTTCGGTAATGATCCCCAGCGTGCCTTCTGAGCCACAGATCATGCGGTCTGCCGAAGGTACCGCGCCTGACCCGGGCAACGCGCGGGTCTCGATGATGCCTTTTGGCGTGACCAGCCGTGCTGTTTCAGCTGCCGCTCAAGGTCCGGGCCTTTGATGCCGGCCTGAATGCGTGCGCGACGACTGACAGAATCTATCTCCAGAATCTGGTTCAGGTTCTCCATGTCGACACTGATCGTCGCCTGGTAGGTGTCGCCAACATCGGGCTCCACGCCGCCACAGACACTGGTGCCGCCACCAAACGGAATGAGAGCAATGTTGTTTTCGGACGCATAGCGGAACAGCTGCTGGATATCGTCTTCCGTTCTGGGAAAGGCAACGGCATCGGGCGGGTTGGGCAGCTCCCGCATCAGCATCCTGGCCATATCGGCGTAGGACTTTCCGTAGCTATGTACCAGGCGGTCGTAGGTTGTGGTGGAAACAATGTCTGAGAGATGCGTGGGGACCGACGATAACCGGGATGCCGGAAGCTCGAAGTCGTCAACCGATGGTGGCTTAACCTCCACGAGCCCTTCAGGCACGAACATCTGCGTGACTGTGTCGATCATGGCGTGTTCTTCAGGATGCAGATCCTCATCTGCATAGCCCCAGCCCCAGAATCTCAGAGGTTTGCGAAGTGACTTTGTGCCGGACTCAGACATCGGATTCTCCATCAGTGAGGGTTCTGCCCCCGTTACCCTGAACACTTCATCTGTTGAAATGATATCCTCGTACACCGCTATCAAGGACGCAAATCAATCCTGAATGCCAACACCCTTCAGGCCACCTTTTACCAAGAAACCCGGAGTTTGAGTCTTACTCATGAGAGTTATTATTCGCTATTTTTTCCGCACCCTGCGTCTGGTACTGACGCCCTTCATGCTGCTCAGTGAAAAACTCAGCACGCCAGAAAGCGTTACCCGCTCTGCTGAAGAGCAGGCCCGCGCCGACGAGGCCAGCAAGGATCTCGCCCTTTACCAGTTCAAAGTCTGTCCGTTCTGTATCAAAGTACGAAAGGAAATTGCCCGGCTTGGCCTCAACATTGAAACCCGCGACGCCCAGCATGATCCGGAGCATCGTGCCGCGCTGGAAGCCGGTGGTGGCCGCATCAAAGTGCCCTGCCTGAAGATTCAGCAGGAGGATGGCAGTGAGCGCTGGCTGTACGAATCCGATGAGATCAAGGCGTGGTTGCAGGAGCGGTTTGAGCCGGCCTGATTGTAATCGCTGATTGGTGGAGCCTGCTGGATAGGTTTGGACCTGTGCCCTTTCCGCTGGAGGGAAGTCTGGCGGGTAAGAGATGGCGCTTTCGTATCTTTGTTCACTAGAGATAGTTGTTCATTATTAATGAACGATGTTATTTTGTGAACAAGGGTGAGGAGTGGCTATGAGAACATTAATCAATGAGCAAGAACTCCTGAATCAGGCAGTTCACGCCTTTCATCATGAAACTGGATTGGAGCTACACAAGCGCGAAGCGAGTGAAGTCAGGCCTTATTCTGACGGTGTTATTCTTGAGTTGGGCTCTACGGGTATTGAATATAGCGTCGAGCTCAAGCGATGGGCGCAGCAGGCGAACGTGGGCACTATCGCTGCTCAGCTGCGACGACTGCCTCCGCCTGCATTGCTTGTGGCTGATTACGTGAATCCCAATATGGCAGATCGGCTGAGAGGGGCCGGCATTCAGTTCATTGACGCTGCCGGCAATGCCTATCTGAACGAAAGGCCGTTCCTTGTGTTCGTAAAAGGCAATCGCCCGGACTCGCTTAGTGCTTCGCCACGAAAACCCTCCAGAGCCTTCAACGCATCTGGTTTAAAGCTGATTTTCAGTTTTCTAACAGACCCTGATCTTGTCGGCCAGAGCTACAGAAAAATGGCGGAAGCCAGCGGTGTTTCACTCGGAGCAATTGGCTGGGTTCTGAACGACCTGAAAGACAAGGGCTATGTGCGAGAGCACGGGAAAAAAGGCTCCAGGTCTCTCGAATCAGCAATGGAGTTGTTCGATCGCTGGGTTGAGACTTACCCGGAAAAATTGCTGCCTGAGTTAGGCATGGGCTTGTTTCAGGCGAAATCTGAGGTGCCCTGGAAGGAAATCAGGCCTGAAGCTTTCGGTGGGTGCTGGGGGGGTGAAGTTGCCGCATCTTTCTTGGACGATTTTCTATCGCCAGCCCAAGGCACGATCTATTTGCCCCGAGACAAACTAAAAAACCTGGTGATGGAACACAGGCTGCGGAAAGCTTCCGAGACTATGGCCAATACGTCTCAGGTATTGCAGGTTTACGAGAAATTCTGGCACTACGATCCAGATAACTTGCATCAGAATTCCGGTGTTGCGCCGGACATTCTTGTTTATGCCGATCTGGTAGCGAGCGGCGAACCCCGAAACCTGGAAGCAGCGGAGCGGCTCTATGGCAAGATTAGAGATCGACTCCAAGAATATTGATCCGATCCAATTAAGAGTTTACGAAGCTATCCAGCGTGTTGCCCTGCATCAAAAGGTGCCGTTCATCATTGTAGGTGCATCAGCTCGTGATTTGGTGATGCATCACGCCTATGGGGCGCCTATTCAACGGGCGACAATGGACATCGACCTTGCCGTTCAGGTCCCGGATTGGACTGGTTTTGAACGCATTCGCGAAAGCCTGATTGGTGAAGGTTATACCAAAACCGATCTCCCTCATCGTTTACAGGGCCCACAGGGCGGACCTATCGACATTCTTCCTTTTGGCGCGGTTGAAAGTCACCATTCAATCATTGCGTGGCCGCCTTCTGGGGAAGTGCAGGTGAGCGTGGTCGGTTTTAAGGATGCACTGGATAATGCTGACTGGTTGACGGTAAAAAAAGAGCCGAGAATAGAGCTGCCTGACTGGGACACGAGATTGACTGGAGCTCACGTGCTCGGTATGGCGATTGCAAATATTGCCAGTGAATCAACGCTGGCGTTTTTAAAGCGCTCGCTGGATGAGGATCTGGTTGCCAATCTGGTGAGGGACTCGCGCAATGCCTGTGGCAATGCGACCACAGATATCGTTTCAGCATTGGTTGGTGGGCTATTCGGTACTGGGTAGGGAGAAAACTCAGGGCCTAGCCAAGTCCGCAAATCGCTGAAAGCTCAGGATGGATTCACACCGAATCTGGGCACACAGCTGTTCGGTTATGATTGTCGCAAAACTACCAACATTCGGTCCTTCACGGGTCTTGGCGGGGAGATTCCAGAGAAACGTCAATAAGTCCATGCTGAAGCTTTTTCAGAAGATGAAGTAAGCTGACGCCGTCATCAAAACTCATCTCCTGCATGGCTTGTCGGTAAAACTCGGCAATGGTGTCCTGCAGTCGATTCCAGAAAGTCCGACCAGATTCGGTCAGCACCACCAGCCGAGCTCGGCGGTCCTGGGGATCCGGTATCCGAACGACATGCCCGTCTCTTTCCATTCGCTTGAGGACGCCATCAAGGTTTTGGCGACTGACGTAAAGGTACTCTTTCAACTGGTTGAATGAGGTGCCGTCTTCGAATCCTTCTCGAGACAATGCACCCAGTACTGCCCACTGCACAGCACTGATGCCCATCTCATTCTGAACCTGGCGCTGCAGAATGTTTCCAGTCTGGAACAGACGGAAAAACAGGCGGTTGGGGATGCCTCCGGATTCGTTGACGATCATCTGTGCTCCTTTAGTGCGCTGCTGGCGGTCGGGCCGGCTTTCGGCGTCCTGAATCAGGGAAGGCATGGGACGCGTCGCTTTGGCAGGTATTCGCGAGCGATGATGTTCTTCATGATCTGCGCGGTACCGTCACCTATCTGAAGGCCAAGAACATCCCGCAATCGCTGGGCGAAAGGCAAATCCTCACCCCAACCGGTGTGACCGTGGGCCAGCAGGCATTGTTTTACCACATCGAAGGCGAGTTTCGGCCCCCACCACTTGTTCATAGCTGCTTCAGCGTTGTGGGGCTTGCCTGGATACTGTTTGATCAGGGCCTGAATAGCCTCCAGCTGGCCGGATGCGCCCTGATCATTCTGGCGGGTATTGCGCAGGCGTTACTTCTGAACCGACGTTCGGAAGCTGAGGAAATGCCGGGAATGCGTGCGGATCTGGATTCCACGGTTCCCTGAGAGAGTTGAAGATCCGGAAACTGGCTTGTGGGCCAGAAAATGACGCCTGCCTTTACTAGTGTGGGTTATGGCGATGATGCATCGATGAGCTCAGGAGGACGTAAACGGTGAGAACCCTGCTACAGGTGGATTTTCCTTACGATGGCCCGTTTGGCGATGAGATGGTGAGTGCGATGGCCGATTTTGCCGAGTCTATTGCCCGGGAGCCGGGCTTCGTGTGGAAAATATGGACAGAAAACAGGGACAACTGCGAGGCAGGTGGCATCTATCTGTTCGAGGACGAGAGCAGTGCAAGGGCTTATCTGGAAAAGCACACGGCCCGGCTGAAGGAATTCGGTGTGCCGAAAGTGAATGGCAAAGTGTTTCAGGTAAACGAGCAGCTATCCGCTATTGATCACGGTTCGGTTTGAATCAGGCTGGGCGGGGTGCGGAACACGCTGCTGCGGCGTATTAGCCTGCCTGCAGTTCTTGTTCTGGGGTTCGTCCTCGCCAGTCTCGGCCTGGATGATTATCTCTCTGGCTGGCTCTTGTGAGTCCGCCAATGTCAGGAGTCAGCCGCATAGCATTATCCCGAATCTGAATGTTCGCTTTGCGACCTACTCACGTACCTGAGTAAACAAAAGCGAACGTTCGCAGCATCCTAAATTTCTGGATTTGATTCCCCCGAGTTGCCCAAGAAACGCCCCTGCATTCCCCCCCCCCCATTCCAGAGGTGGCGGCCATTGAAGTTTTCTAAGCGGTAACTGCAAAACTCAATCCGGCCATTTGGGATGCAAGCTATCAATGACGTAGTTGTGACTGTGGACACTGGAGTTGGAATCACTTGCGATATGAGGATGGTCACTTGGAAGATCGTCGTGGTGGTGCGAGCGTTCTGACGGATCAACAGATGGCCATAACTTCACGGCAAGGATCAGCCCTGCGAGAGCAAGCCCCAGAAGTGTCAATAGAGTGATGGTCATTCCCGCATAAGACCCCAGCCAACCAGCTAATGGATACGCGATCAGCCATCCGGCATGCGATAAAGAGAACTGGGCCGCGAACAGAGCTGGCCTGTCTTCAGCATGCGATGATCGTGTAAGGACCCTGCCGATGGGCGTTTGAACGGTGGAAAAACCAACGCCTAACCAAGCCCACACGGGTAACAGCCATTCCAGAGATTCCACCGGTAGCGCGAGAAGCAAGCCGAACACAAGAATCCCGCCTCCCGTGAGCATAACTTGCCGGTCCTGCCAACGCTTCAGTAGAGCTGGTAACGCCAATGCTGTCAACATGGAACCGCCACCAAACGCGGCAAAAGCCATAGCCGTATGCTGGTCGGTAAGGCCGAATTGTCCCTGCACCAGCACAACCGTATTCACGATCACCATGGCTCCCGCAAGACTGACAACCAGGTTCAGAGACATTACTCCGCGCAGGCGAGGAGTTGCCATGAAAATTCTGAATCCGGCCCGTGCGCGATCATAAACGCCGCGACGTTTTTCCGATTTGGCCCCGGAGGGCAAAGCAACGGACACCACGAGCAAGGCTGATGCGATAAAACCGATTACCGTGCCCGAGAACAATGCCTGCCAGCTGGCGGCAAGCAGAATCAACGCCGCGAGCGCAGGGCTGATGAGGTTTTCCAGATCGTAAGCCAGTCGGGAAAGCGACAGCGCCTTGGTGTAATCGTCTTCGTCTGGGAGAGTCTCCGGAATCGTAGACTGGAAGGTTGGTGTAAAGGCCGCCGATGCGGACTGAAGGACCGCGATTAGCACGTACACTTCCCACACTTCGGTGACGAAAGGCAAGGCCAGCGCTGTCGCTGCTCGAATCACATCCAGAGAGACCAGCAGAGCACGACGGGGTATGTTCTCCGCCAGAGGTGATGCCAGCGGGGCTATCAAGACATAAGCGACCATCTTGATAGCCATGGCGGTGCCAAGGACCTGTCCGGCCTCGTCTCCGGCCAGGTCAAACGCCAGAAGGCTCAGGGCAACCGTTGCCAGGCCAGTTCCCAGCAGGGCGACCACCTGGGCTAAAAACAGGTGCCGGTAGGTGCGGTTCTTCAGAATTTCAAGCATGGTTTTGCTGACTCAAGACCCGCAACCAAGCGGTTAGCGGGCCTTTGTTCTATCTCCAGCTTTACATCTTGCCCGAGTGGTTGGCACCAATCGGGTTACCGTACTCATCCATGAAGACAAACAGGTTTGCCTTGTCTTCATTGGCAGCGTCCGGATTCGAAAATTGGACTACCCATAGTTTACCGGCTGACGTAGACCGCTGTTCTGCCGTGCCTTCGGAAACCTTCGTCCAGGTAGACGCAACCTGCTCGGAGTCAACGAGTTGCTTTTTAACGGCAGCGGCTCGCTCAGTCGCTTGTGCTTTCGACACAGGCTCAGAAACGCCATGGCTATGGCCTGCTCCTGCGAAAGCATAGCCTGAAACGGACAAAGCAAAAACAGCTGCAAATACGTGCATCATGTTTTTCATGAGATAACTCCTAAGTGAGAATGATTGAATTACTTCTTGATGATGTCGTTGTAAAACCCGCTGGTGTTAAGAACAACGGTGACCGCGCCTTCTCCGCGGTTTTCCCAGTACCATCCGTGGGTGCCGTCAAACGGTGCCTCAAATGCGCCGCTGGCAGAAGGCTGGTCGCGCCCCTGCCAGTAGCTGGTGAAATTGTCGCCGTCATTGAACCGTTCGCCGTGCATGTCGAAGTTCACCGGACCTCCCTCCGTGGTCCAGTTAAAGACCATTCGATCGCCCTCAGCCATTGTGGCTTTGACTTCCAGACCCTCGTTGGGTCCCAAGGTTACGGTCGTGGAATCCGAACTCAATCCTTCTGACGTTTTCCAGACCGGACCAGCCGGCAATGCCAGCAGGTTACCCGACGAGGCTGGTGCTGCCTCAGGCTGCGCGGACTCTGCGGCGTTGGCCTGACTGAGAACAGTAAGGCCCATCATCTTGCCGAGTCCCGTGGGATCGATGCCATATTCGGCCGGGAGGATGGTTGTGACCAGAACCACGCCGCCGATGACGGCAGCCACTCCGGTCGCCTTGAACAGGCTTTTTGAGGAGGGAAGTCCCTCACGATTCATATTGGAAATGTCTTGCATGGTCTAGCTCCTCAGGAAACGGTGTACAGGCCGGTCAACTGATAACCCATCAGCATAAAACCGGCGCTCATCAGCAGAACGTTGGCTGCAAGTGCCTGCCGGGGAAAAACATCCGTCCTGCGCCAGAAGTTCATTGCGATCAGGATGAGACCCAGCGCCATCAACTGACCAATTTCCACGCCCACATTAAACGCCAGAATGTTCGCCACCAGGCCATCCTCTGAAAGCGTGAAATCCTGAAGCTTCGTGGCAAGGCCGAACCCATGGAAAAACCCGAAAATCAGGACAGCGGCCTTGGTATTGGGCTGAAATCCGAACCAGCGGCGAAACGCACCAAGGTTATCCAGAGCCTTGTAGACCACGGAAAAGCCGATGATGGCATCCACCATATAAGCATTGACGTTGGTCTCACTGAGCACGCCGTAAAGAAGCGTGACACTGTGTCCAACCGCAAAAAGCGTGACGTAGATACCGACGTCTTTCATGCGGTAAAGAAAGAAGATGACACCTGCCAGGAACAGCAGGTGGTCATAGCCGGTGACCATGTGTTTGGCCCCCAGATAGATAAAGGGCAGCAATTGTGCCCCACTGGCCTGCTCTATGAACGTGGCGTCGCCTTCTTCAACACCATGGGCAAAGAGCAGGGGAGAGAACATCAAGCACACGAGCGCTGTCATAAAAAGGGACAGCCATCGCACGCCTAAACCTGCGCCTGAGGGGCGCAGAAACGGAATGGGATTCATTCGGTGATCTCCGAAATATCAACTGAAATGTAAATAAAGACGCAAACGCGCCAATGCTCAGTCAGTTGTTCAGGTTTTCGGAGGCCTATAGAGTGCATACGTCTGCTCCGGCAGAGGAGCAGGCACTTTCTCTAGTTTTGGCTTATCTTGCCGAAGTGAGGACGGGACAGCCGCCAGATTGATAGGCAAGTGCTTTTCAACGGCGCCAAGCGCGTGAAGCAGCAGATGGTCTTGGTCCGATATTTCGGGAGTGGAAACATGGAGATGATTGAGAGAAGACGGGTGGCTATGACCGTGACTCACAACAAATTCTTTAAGGGAAAGGCTCTTTGAAGACTCGTGCGCGCTTTGATCGGAAGCCCAGACGACACGAAAGGTCATCAGTAGTGCCAGTGCGATCACCACCAGAATAGTGTTGCCGGTTGAAAACTGGACCGTATTCAGACCCACGCCGTTCCTCGTTAACATCAACAGGTGCTTGGCACATTATCTAAGTCCAGTCTGCTTTGCAAAGCGGCATTTGGAAGCTGTATTAAAAGTAACTTTGCTCGGGTTCCGTTTACATTTTATTTAAGCCCTTTTGCTTGACTCTTAGCATGAGAGATAACCGAAGCGGCCCTTTTCTTTTACCACTTCAAATTTTTCGAGGCGTTCTCAAACACACCGCGGTCCTGAAACACGTTCTCTGGCATCACTCGGCGTGTCATCCGCCGGGGGTAACTTCCAAGCGTGTTCCGAACGGGGTGGGTGGCTAGGAAAGCGGTCGCAATAAAGTGCGTCCGAATGTTCGCTTTGCGACCAGCACCTAAACAAAAGCGGACATTCAGAAACGATTGAATGACCACAAAGCGGACCTTTTG
>PYVH01000065.1 GCA_003030785.1 Marinobacter sp. B9-2
TATCCTGGCGCATTGCGACGCCGATTAGGAGGGGAGGAGACCATCTCATCGACCTACGATTTAACTCGGATTTCGCCGTTGGGCAGGCGACCATGTATAATCGGGCGTCTCAATTTTCCCTTGTGAATCAACCAACGGTCACTGCAGAACCCCATGGAAAAAACCTACCAGCCAGAAAACATCGAGCGCCAGTGGTACGAAAACTGGGAATCCAAAGGGTACTTCCGCCCCAGCGGTGAAGGCCAGTCCTACAGCATCGCCATCCCGCCGCCCAACGTTACCGGCAGCCTGCACATGGGCCATGCGTTCCAGCACACCATCATGGACACCCTCACCCGCTTCAAGCGCATGCAGGGCCGTAACGCACTGTGGACTGTCGGTACCGACCACGCCGGCATTGCCACCCAGATGGTGGTTGAGCGCAAACTCTCTGCGGAAGATGACAAGACCCGCCACGATCTGGGCCGGGAAGAATTCATCAAGCGCATCTGGGACTGGAAAGAGCACTCCGGGGGCACCATCACCCGTCAGATCCGGCGCCTCGGCAACTCTGTAGACTGGGACAACGAACGCTTCACCATGGACGACGGCTTCTACAAAGCCGTTCAGGAAGTGTTTATCCGTCTATACGACGAAGGCCTGGTGTACCGTGGCAAGCGCCTGGTCAACTGGGATCCGAAACTGCACACCGCCATTTCCGATCTGGAAGTGGAAAACAAGGAAGAAAAAGGCTTTTTCTGGCACCTGCGTTACCCGCTGGCTGACGGCGCGCAGACCAAAGACGGCAAAGACTACCTCGTAGTCGCTACCACCCGGCCCGAGACCATGCTCGGCGACACGGCCGTGGCCGTGCATCCTGACGACGAGCGCTACCAGCACCTGATTGGCAAGCACGTGATGCTACCGCTGGTGAATCGCCGGATTCCGATTGTTGCCGACCATCACGCCGACCCGGAGAAAGGCTCTGGCTGCGTGAAGATCACCCCGGCTCACGACTTTAACGACTACGCCGTCGGCAAGCGCAACAACCTGCCCATGATCAACGTCATGACCCAGGATGCCAACATCCGGGACGTGGCCGAAGTGTTCAACGCGGACGGTACTGAAAACACCGACCTCGACGGCACCATGCCGAGCGCCTACGCCGGGCTGACTCGCGAAGCGGCCCGCAAACAGATCGTCGCCGACATGGAAACCGAGGGACTGGTTGAGAATATCGAGGATCACGTGCTCAGCGTCCCCCGCGGTGACCGGTCGGGCCTGATTATCGAGCCGATGCTCACCGACCAGTGGTTTGCCGATGCCAAGACCCTGGCCAAGCCGGCCATCGAAGCCGTTGAGGATGGCCGTATCCAGTTCGTACCGAAACAGTACGAGAACATGTATTTTGCCTGGATGCGGGACATCCAGGACTGGTGTATTTCCCGACAGCTCTGGTGGGGCCATCGCATCCCGGCCTGGTACGACGCCGAAGGCAACATCTACGTGGGCCGCAGCGAAGACGAAGTTCGCCAGAAGCACAACCTGGACGCCAACGTCACCCTCGAGCAGGACGAAGACGTTCTCGACACCTGGTTCAGCTCTGCCCTGTGGACCTTCGGCACCCTGGGCTGGCCGGAGATCACCGAACGCCTGAAAACCTTCCATCCAACCGATGTGCTGGTGACCGGCTTCGACATCATCTTCTTCTGGGTAGCCCGGATGATCATGATGACCATGCACTTCATGAAAAACGAAGACGGTACACCCCAGGTGCCCTTCCATACCGTGTATGTCACCGGCCTGATCCGGGACGAGCACGGCGACAAGATGTCCAAGTCCAAGGGCAACGTGATCGATCCGCTGGACATGATCGACGGCATCAGCCTGGATGACCTGCTGGAGAAGCGCACCGGCAATCTGATGCAGCCCAAGCTGGCCGAGAAGATCGGCAAGCGCACCAAAAAGGAATTCCCGGAGGGCATCACCGCCCACGGTACCGATGCCCTGCGCTTCACCCTTGCCGCCATGGCTACCACCGGTCGTGACATCAACTGGGACATGAAGCGCCTGGAAGGCTACCGCAACTTCTGCAACAAGCTGTGGAACGCAGCCCGTTACGTGCTGATGAACACCGAGGGCGAAGATTGCGGCGTGAATGACGAGCCGGTGGAGCTGTCACTGGCCGACCGCTGGATCATCAGCGAACTGCAGAGCTGTGAGCAGGATGTGATCCGCCACCTGGACCAGTACCGTTTCGACCTCGCGGCTTATGCGTTGTACGAATTCATCTGGAACGAATACTGCGACTGGTATCTGGAACTGTCCAAGCCTGTGCTTAACGATGAAGGCGCCAGTGCCGAAGCCAAACGCGGCACCCGTCGCACCCTGGTACGCGTACTGGAAGCCGTCCTGCGCCTGGCCCACCCGATGATGCCGTTCATCACCGAGGAAATCTGGCAGCGCATTGCGCCCCTGGCCGGGAAGACCGGCGACAGCATCATGTTGCAGGCCTACCCACAGCCAGATGCCACCAAGCAGGACGCCGCGGTGACCGCAGATATTGAATGGCTGAAAGGCGTCATCGTGGCCGTGCGGAACATCCGGGGCGAGATGAACATCTCCCCGGCGAAAAAGATCCCGGTATTGCTGCGCGGCAAAGACACCGAAGACCAGCGACGCATGAACGACAACCGCCAGTTCCTGAGTTCCCTGGCCAAGCTGGAGAGCCTTGACTGGTTCGAGGGTGACAAAGCGCCGATGTCCGCCACCCAACTGGTAGGCGAAATGGAAGTACTGGTCCCCATGGCCGGCCTGATCGACAAGGATGCGGAACTCAAGCGCCTGGACAAGGAGCTCGAGCGCCTGCAGAAAGAGATTGGCCGCCTGGAGGGCAAGCTGGGCAACGAGAAGTTTACCGCCAAAGCCCCGGCCGAAGTGGTTGAGAAAGAGCAGGAGAAACTCCGGGACGCCCAGAGCAGCCAGGCTCGCCTGAGCCAGCAAAGGGCCGACATCGAGGCCATGTAACCGGCATGATCGGTATTCTCGGTGCAGGCTCTCTGGGCAGGCTTTGGGGCGCAATGCTACCCGTTGGTCGCGTTGCCTTCATTGCCAGACCTGGCGAGCCGACCGACACCGATCTCAGTTACCGTTTCCGGCCCTTTAAAGGGCCGGAATCAACGGTACGGATTCCATTCCTCAAGGCGGGTAACAAGCCAGATCTGCTTCTGGTCACAACCAAGGCCGGTGACACCCTGGATGCCCTGGCGGGGGTGATCAACCAGTTCGCCATGGATACCCCCGTCCTGCTTTTCCAGAACGGCCTGGGCAGCCAACAGGCTGTTGCCGACCGGTGGCCGGAGCGCCCGATCCTGGCCGCCAGCACCACCGAAGGCGCCAACCGGCCGGAGCCGGAGCTTCTCGTTCATGCCGGCACCGGTGATACCTGGGTGGGACCAATGACCGAGCCCGCCAGAGCCTCCGTCAGCAAAACCGTAGCCATGCTGGCAGCCACCGGACTGGCTGTTCATCCCGAGCCGGACATTCTCCAGCGACTCTGGCAAAAACTCATCATCAACGCCGGCATCAATCCCTATACCGCCATCCTGGACTGCCCGAATGGCGAGATTTTGAGCACACACCTGTATCAGAGCACCATCGACGACCTTTGCCACGAACTATCAGAACTGATGGACGCCTCCCTTCAGATCAGAGAGACACCGAACTCCCTGCGGCAGCGCATCGAGCAGGTGGCTCGCAATACCGCCGGCAACACATCCTCCATGCGTGCCGATGTTCTCAGGGGCCGCCGAACCGAGATAGACTTTATCAACGGTTACCTGACACAGCTGGGAAATGAACTCGGTATCAAAACTCCAGTGAACCAAATGCTGACCGAACGGGTACAACAACTGTCGTCACACTAACAGGAGCAGACTGATGGGCAACCGCCTTTCCAAGATTTACACCCGCACCGGAGATGATGGCTCCACGGGCCTGGCCGATGGCAACCGTATTGCCAAGAATGCCCAGCGGGTTGAAGCCATGGGCACCGCCGATGAGCTGAACTGTCATATCGGGCTGTTGATCGAGACTCTGGACAGCGACGACGAACTGATTGAAAGCCTGCGCCGTATCCAGCACCACCTGTTCGATCTGGGAGGCGAGTTTGCCATCCCCGGCAGCCGGGTGATCGGTGATGATCACATCGAATGGCTGGAAAACACCCTGGACCGGCATAACGAGGGTCTGCCACCTCTGAAGAACTTTATCCTGCCTGGCGGCACACCGGCGGCAGCCCAGTGCCACCTGGCCCGGGCGGTATCCCGTCGGGCGGAGCGAGTGGTTGTTGCCCTCGGCCATGAAGATTCTATCAATACCGCCTCCCGGCATTACCTGAATCGTCTGTCGGACCTGTTGTTTGTCATCGCCCGGGTGCTGGCCCGTCGCGATGGTGGTGAGGAAATTCTCTGGGAGCAAAAAAAATCCGGCCTCTGAGGGCCGGATTTTTCAGGACCGGAATGGCCACTGTGGAGCCGGTCAGACCTTGAAGGCCTCCACCAGTCGTTGAAGGGACGCTGTCAGCTCCGACATTTCCCGCGAGGAACCGAGGGTCTCCTCGGCATTGGCGGCTGTGCGCTGCCCCAGCTCGCCAATCTGCTCTACGTTCGAATTCACGTTCTTGGCAACGGCGGACTGCTCTTCCGCCGCCTGGGCGATCTGGTGGCTCATATCCACGATCACCGAAATACCCTTGGCGATCCTGTCCAGCGCCTCCGTTACCTCACCCGACTTCTGCACCGTCGCCTCGGTCACGTCCCGACTGTTGGTCATGGCGGACACCGCATCTTTCACGCCGCTCTGAAGCCGGGAAATCATACCCTCGATTTCTTCAGTGGATTTATGGGTACGCTGGGAAAGCGAGCGAACCTCATCGGCAACCACAGCAAAACCGCGCCCCTGCTCGCCGGCTCTGGCAGCCTCGATTGCGGCGTTCAGGGCCAGCAGGTTGGTCTGCTCGGCAATTGCCTTGATCTCGACCAGCACCTGGCTGATGTTGTCACTGTCCTTGCTGACCCGGTTGATGACTTCCACGGCACCGGAGATTTCGCCCGCCAGCTTGTTGATGGTTTCAACGGTGTCTGCAACGACGCCACGCCCGGTTTCCGTATCCTGCTCGGCGTTGCTGGCGCTGTCTGCAACCCGGTGTGCGCTTTCTGTGACTTCGTGCACCGCCTCAACCATCTGGTTCATGGCTTCATTAATCTGGCCGCTTTCTTCCATCTGGCGTGCCACGGCCTCGCTGTTGGCCGCCGCGGTGTCGTTGACCCGGGTCGCCTGCTGGTCCACATCCGCCGTGGTCCGGCTGACCGAGCGAATCAGCTCGGCAATCCGGTCGGTCATGTTGTTGAACTCAGTGGTCAGTTCGCCCAGTTCGTCGCGGTTACGCAACATGATGTGGGTGGTCATATCGCCAGCAGCGACGCTCCGCGCGGCCTCGCTGAAGCGATTGATGGCGGTGCGCACGGACATGAAGAAACCGATATAGAGATAGACAACCACCAGCAGGATGGCAATGAGGGCAATGACGATCAGCCGACGCTGGTTAATCTCGCTTTCCAGCCGTGCGCTGAGATTGGCATCGACCACGTTGAAAGCGGCACTCTTGACCTCGTCAAAATGAGCCAGCTGACCTGACATCAGATCGTCGTATTCAGTCCAGGGCATTTCCAGGCGCATCGGCGTAATCACATTCAGATCCAACTGCTCCCGGACCACCATCAGGCTCTCATCAACCCGCTGAATGGCCTTTCCTGCTTGCTCTGTGAGGGAAGGCGATGCCTCCGAAGCCAGCGCCAGGGCCGGTGAAAGCAGTGAGCTGCGATTGGTTAGCTGGTCATAGATCGCGTTCAAGGTCTCGCTCAGGGCATAGCCCACCTGGCCCTCAACCAGCGCGAAGATACCGTAGGATTTTGCACGGCCGATCACGGTGCGTGCGGCGGGGAGCGAGTCGCTGACCAGGCCAAGAACCAGTTGGTTTTCTCTGGACGCCCCCTGCCCCAGTCCTGAAATTTCAATGGTCGCGGACATCAGAGCCTCGGCCTTCTGGACAAACTCCTGATAATACTTGAACTGGGGATCGAAGCTGCCCTGATAGTTATCATCCGCCCGGAGCGCCTCCCACTCCTGGCGAAGGGAGTGCACCTGCTCAGCCCATGAGCCGGTTGTATCGAACGAACGCTCTTCGGCAACGAGAGCCGCCAGAGTGTCGTCTATCTCACTGGCCGCTTCTTCAGAAACTGCCGTAATAGCGGATTCATCCTTGATAATTGCCGGTGAACGGTAATCCCGATAATCCATGGCGGCATCCACCAGCCGGTCCACCTGCTGGAGTTGCTCAAGCCCCTCGACACCTCTGGTCATGGTCTGAACCGAGCGATTGAGCTCGGAGATGGCAAGCCAGGAGAGGCCTCCGATCGGTAACAGGAACAGAATGCTGATCAGACTGAACTTGTACACCATCGGCAACCGGTTCATCAGTGCAATGGCAGGATTAATGAGTTGCTTCACAGTGACCCTCGTGCTGGCAAATAACAACTGAACGTAAGTTCTTTTCTTATATTGTCGCCTAAAGTCTTAAAAACTTAAGCATTATTTGTTGTTAAACTGTAATGTTTTATAAAATCCAGATCAGACAACCCCGGAAATGACCAGCAGAGCGAGCGTGCATATCCATACCAGCATGCTTCTGTTCAGCAAATCCCTTACTGCTCTCAGGCTGCGCCCTCCGAACGCCGTCCACTCGTCCGGGTGAATCCGGGAAAAGCGGGCTGGATCCAGTGCATAACCGGTTAACGACCCATTGGCCGAAATCATGAGCACCTCCCCGGCTTTTTTGGTTACGCCAGTGAGGGTATGGCGCGTTTCCCGCAGCCAGCCGGCAAGGTCTCCGGCTATCCCGAAGGTCAACGAAAGAAGCCTGGCGGGAATCCAGCTCGCCAGGTCCGCCATTCTCGCAAACCGCGGCCTGGCCGGCGCCTGAGGCCATTGATCGGCGAGCGCGACCAGACCACGCGCCAGAACCGCAAGGCCGATACCGCCAACCACATACCAGAAAGCCACCAGGAAGAAGCGCTGGAACACCGAAACCATCAGTGCCTTGGAGAGAGACAGATGCATGGCCTCGGGAGACACCGCTGCCCCCCTTTCATTGGCCGGTAGAACGTCTTTCACATGATGCCACGCCGACTGCATGTCTCCCCGCTGCCAGGCCTCTGCGTAGGCCCGGAGCACCTGTCGCCAGCCCGGCGTACCCATGAGGATGACCAGAACCAGGAACTCCAACGGGTAGGCGGCCATTCTCCAGCCGGAAGAAACCAGCAGGTATTCCGCAAGCCCGAGCAGGAAGGCCGGCAATAAAACCAGCGCCAGCCCGATCATAATCCCGGACTCATGGCCCGCCCTGACCCGGCTGCCATTGCGGAACCATCGACGCCAGACCTCATCTCCGGACAGCAGATCCAGGGAATCCAGACGCCTGCGCACCATGTACGCCAGAAGAAACACAACAAACTCCATTCAGACCTTCCTCCCGGATTCCTGGGCTGCCTGCAGGGCTGCCCGGAAAAACTGCCAATCGAAGGCAGGGCCCGGATCGCTCTTCCTGCCGGGCGCGATGTCACAGTGTCCGGTAATTCGACTTGAAGTGATCTCCGGCCAGGCCAACATAATCAGATCCGCCACCTCTGCCAGCTTGAAATACTGCTCCGGGGTGTAGGGGATTTCGTCAGTCCCTTCCAGCTCAATGCCAATGGAAAAATCGTTGCACTCTTCCTGCCCCTCAAAGCAAGAGCGGCCAGCATGCCAGGCCCGTTCAAGAAGGCTGACAAACTGGACCAGAGCTCCATCCCGGCGTATCAACAGATGGGCCGACACCTGAACGCCTTCGATGGTCTGGAAATAGGGGTGCGCCGAGTGGTCAAGCCGGTTACAGAAGAAGTCTTCTATCTCGGGACCGCCAAACTGGCCCGGAGGGAGGCTGATATTGTGGACGACCAGAAGGGAAATGGCGGCCCCTTCTGGACGGGGGCCGAAGTTCGGCGAGGGGCACCAGCGAGCACAGGCAATCCGTCCGGTTTTCCGAAGCGATTCTACATCGGTACCGGAATCAGGGAGGCGTTCGGAAAAAACGTCTGAATCGGGCAAAGTAATTCCAAAAGTTTCAGAGGATTACACTCTCTGATTGAATCACAAAGTTGCCATGGTTGCTACGAATCAGTCCTTGCGGCTGCTGCGGAGGTTGTCGATGATGGATTCCAGCGCCCGGTCGAAAATCAGGCCATCATCCAGCATGCTGATTTTTCCGGCCTCCATATCAGCGGCCAGTTCCTGACGCAGGTATTCGGCCACCTTGGCACCACTGCGGTTCACGAAGATGTACTTGCCGGTCGCCTTGATAAAGGCCGCGAGCTTGCAGCGCACTTTGGTTTCGTCACGGGTCAGCTCAATCCAGGAGCCCACACGGAGGCTTTCCGCCTTTGCCAGCCACTCTTGCGACACCGGAACCGTTGCCTCGGGGGCTTCTGCCGCCTCTGAAGGCGCCTCGCTGACGATGTCGACGGTTGGCTCCCCCGGCTCGACCGGCACCGGAGTTTCCCTCAACCCCTCTTCTGCCGGCGGCGGGGCCACAGGCGTTTCATCGGGGCGCTCAGGCTCCGGCTGGAGCAGGTCCTCGGGTTCTGCAGGTGCTTCCGGAACGGACGGCGCGGTTACCAGCCGCTGGAACACGTCCACGTGCGCGAGCTCCAGGTCACGAATGGCAGCATCGGTGGCAAAGGGGTCCCAGGAAATTTCCTGCAGGGCCTTGCGAAGGTCATCGACAATGGCAGGGATTGCTCGTAGCAGCTCGCCCCGCGTCGATTCAGTGACCGGACGCGGATCCACGCTCCAAACCAACTGTTCAGTAAGGTTTCTGGCATGCTGCCAGCGGTCACTTTCCTCGCCTTCCCGCAGAACCACCCACTGCAAATACTTGGTCCAGGCTTCATTGAGCAGGCCGGCAACCGGCTCGGAAATGTCCCGCTGCCCGGTCAACTCCTGCACCAGGCCATCCGCTGCCTGGGACGCCCTCTCCTGACGGGCACGCCCTTCTTCTGCATCCCGAAGACGCTGTTCCACAAGCTCACGACGCCTGCGGTCGAGATCCATGAAGTGACTGAAATCCTTCAGCAGCTCCTCGAACAGCGTGACGTTGGTGTTGAACTCGTTGAGTACACGATCCACGACCGATTCGATTTTTTCCCGCAGCGGGTCGCGCTGGCCGACCTTTTTCTCTGTCCAGCCAATGGCTGACAGCGCCAGCTCGTTGAGCAGCTTGCGAACCGGGTGGCCGCCACGATTGAAAAAGTTCTTGTCACTCAGTGCCACTTTCAGAACCGGAATCTGCAGACGACCGATCAGTGCCTTCATCACCGGGTGCAACTGACGGTCTTCCAGAATGAAGTCGAACAGCATGGAGACCAGATTGATCACATCACTGTCCACCTGTCCCACATTCAGGCTCTTGCCATCACCGGAACGCAGAATGGGCTGAAGCTGCTCATTCAGCGGTATAACGGCACCATCACCCCATTGCCGGCTGTTGGACTGGGCTTCGGTAAGGCGGGCCATCAGCCGATCGGTATCAATATAACCTTCGCCGGCATGGGCTCCGCCACCGGCAGGGACAGAATCGCCGTGGTGCAACAACGCACTCAGCTCGGAGAAGGTGGCATGGGATGCCGGCGCGCCCGGGCCTTCAGCCTCAGAACTGCCCTGAACCCCGGCTCTGGCTGACGCCTGGCCTTCGTTGGGCGAGCGCTGCCCAGAACGGGCCGGCACTTTGCCTGCGGGAGGCCGCTTCATATCGGGCATTACCCCCTCGCTGATCAGGGTGCGGTTTGCTTCTTTGTAGAAATCACCGAGCGTATCGGCAAGCAGGCGGTCAAACAGCTTCAGAACCACCAGCTTTGCCCGAATATCAATATCGAGATCGGCGCAGGCTTCGGCTACGCCACCGCAGATAATCTCGGGGCTCAGGGGCATCTGCGCATCTTTCAGATCAATACCCGGCACCAGGTGCCCCACACGCACAGTCAGCAGACGGATCTGTTCGGTGTAACGGTTCCGGAGCTTATTGATCAGGTTGCCCACGGCCACCTGCTGCTCCAGCTGGGAGTGATCAACGAGGCTGAGTGAGTCCTCGTCAACGTCCTCCAACGACCGGGCTGCCTGCTGTGGCTGGAACTTGCCGATTTCGTTGAAAGCCTGGCTGACGTACTGAAGGATCGAGACCACCATGGCTTTGCGTCGGAGCCTGAGCTCGCGCATGGCGTCAAAGTAGGCGGTCTGGTCGAGGTTGGAGCCGGCCCTGTCGGCAAGTTCAAACAGGGCGTCATCGGCGCGATCAAAGAAACTGGCAAGAACGGATTTCAGGGACTGACCCGATGCGTCACGCAGGCGCACGAGAGCAGGCGGCAATGAAAACCGGGCGGGCGGTTTCTGGCCTGAAAAGCTGACAACCTTGTTATCGTGCACCATGTCGCTGCTCCGCCTTGTATTGCAAAAATGCCGGTTTCTTTCTCCACTTCACATGATACGAGCTGCCCACGTCAGGTTGTGTCAGAATTTGTCACCTTTTGTGTAGACCTGACCTGCGTCACAGTTTAGCAGTCGGAACTCAAGAGTTTGGCGAATCACCGGCGGCCCTTTAGAATTGGCGCCCTTAGGAAACCTTCAACCCATAACTTCGGACGTTTTGCCCTATGATCACCCCCGAACTCCTCCGCCTGGCCAGAATCGAGAATGTTGCCCAGAGCCTGCGGGAAGATATTGGTGATGGCGACGTGACCGCCAAACTGATACCGGCCGACAAGCAGGCCAGTGGCCGCGTGATTACACGGGAGACCGCAACGATTGCCGGCCGAGAGTGGGTAGAAGAAGTGTTCCGGCAGGTGGATCCGTCCGTTGAGCTCACCTGGCAAGTATCCGATGGCGACACCGTTTCACCGGATCAGGTACTGTTTACCATGACGGGGCCTGCCAGAAGCCTGCTTAGCTCGGAGCGTACCGCCCTGAACTGGCTTCAGAGCCTCTCGGGAGTCGCTACCGCCTGCTCCGGCTATGCCGCTCGCGTAGCCCACACAAATGTTCGGCTGCTGGACACCCGCAAGACCCTTCCGGGCCTGCGCCTGGCCCAGAAATACGCCGTCACCTGTGGAGGCTGTTTCAATCACCGCATCGGTCTTTGGGATGCCTTCCTGATCAAGGAAAATCATATTGCCGCTTGCGGCTCCATTGCCGAAGCCATCGAGGCCGCCCACCGGATTGCTCCGGGCAAACCCGTTGAGGTTGAAACCGAGAACCTCGACGAGCTGGCGCAAGCCCTGAAGGCGGGCGCCGACATCATCATGCTGGATGAATTCTCACTTGAGGATATGCGAACGGCGGTTGCCACCACCGCGGGCAAGGCAAAGCTAGAGGCCTCAGGGGGAATCAATGCCGACACCCTGGTCCCGATTTCGGAGACGGGGGTGGACTTCATCTCGATTGGGGCGCTGACCAAAGATGTGAAGGCCGTGGATCTGTCCATGCGACTGGACTGATCATCCCTCACTGAGCAGGCGGTCGATTGCCTCCAGTTCCCTGACCAGCCTGTTGCCCGATTCGGCGCGTCCCCGAAAGTGCTCCTCGGCCATGGGCGCTATGCCGGAAGCCGAGGGCAACGGGTGGTCGTTTTCGATGATCACCTTCATCCGGGCCACAAAGACAAATTGCAGCCACTGGGTAAACTCCAGCGTATCAATGCAAAACGGCTGGGCACTCTGGAAAGCCTCTTCCGGTGGTGGCTCGGACTCCCACAGCCCGAGTTGCCGCAACTCCATCTCTATGTTCAGCAGGCAATCCGCCACCTGCCCGATCGGGTCACCGGATTCGGTCATATCAATCTCGCTTCAGTCGGTGAGCGGCTCAAGCTCCACGGTTTCGCCATGCAGAACCCGGAACAGGTCTTCGTACTGGCGAGTCAACGGGTGCTTGGGCGCCATATGAATCAGTGGCTGACGGCTCTGATGGGATTCTTTCATCTTCACGGAACTTGAGAGCCGCACCGGCAAAACCGGCAAGCCTTCTTCGATAAGCTCCCTGACCAGCTGCTTTGGCAGGCTGGCGCGAGGCTGGAACTGGTTGGCAACAATTCCCTCAACCACCAGATCTTCGTTGTGATCTTCCTGGAGGTCGCGGATTTCGTTGAGAATATTGTAAAGGGCCTGACGGGAAAAATCGTCACAATCGAACGGTATCAGGCAGCGCTGGGCCGCAATCAGTGCGGAGCGGGTGTAGAAATTGAGCGCGGGCGCTGTATCGATATAGATCGCATCGAAGGATTCGCCCAGCTTTTTCAGGGCCTCACGCAGCTTGTAGATCTTGTGCTTGGCTTCCAGCTTGCGCTCCAGGAAGTCCAGCTCCGGGCTGGAAGGCATCACAAACAGGTTCTTGAACGGTGAGGCGTGGACGAATTCGTCCGGCCGGCGATTGAACACGGTGAACGCAACCGTCTGCTCAAGCATATCGGCAACGGTGTCCTTGAGCTCGCTGGCCGGCTTGCCCAGCAGATAGTGGGTAGAGTTTCCCTGGGGATCGAGATCCACGACCAACGTTCGTTTTCCACGAGCGGCGCTGACAGCTGCGAGATTGCACGTGATACTGGACTTGCCGACACCGCCTTTCTGGTTGAATACCACCCGTCTCATTTTGTCTCTCCCTTGATGAACCCGTTATCGCTCTTTTGTAGTACCTTGAACCCGGCCGAACTCAGGACAGTCACCAGCCCATCACCTCTTTTACAAACGGGATGGTGAGCCGTCTCTGGGCCTGCAGAGAATTCTCATCCAGTATATCCAGAATCCCCAGCAAATCCCCGAGCCTTCGAGGTGCCCGGCGCATGATGTAGCCAGCCACATCATCCGCCATCACCAGACCCCGTTTTTCGGCCCGGGCCATCAGAATCTTCAGTCGGTCATCATCCCGGTAGATACCCAGCTGGATGATCAGCCCGTGGCTGAACCTGGAAACCAGATCCGGCAACTCAAAGGGCAGATTGGCGGGCAAATCGGCCAAACTTACCAACAAAAGGCCGCCACGGTCGTGTATCCGGTTATAGAGATGAAAAATGGCCTCTTCCCACATCCGCTGACCGGCGATGCGGTCGATGTCGTCCAGACAGACGATGTCGTGGGTCTCAAGCCCCGACAAAGCATCCGGGCCAAAAGGCTCAAGTTCGGCAATGCTGATACAGACAGCTGTCTTGCCCTGGTTTTCTCCCAGGTGGCACACCGCCTGCAAAAGATGACTCTTGCCCGTATCGGCATCACCACACAGAACAACCACCGGCACATCATCGGGCTGATAACACACGGTTTCAAGGCGCCTGGCGGCATTTGTGTTCCGGTCGCCGTGGAAGTTGTCGAATCGGGCATCATCACGCAGTTTGACCCCGAGTACCAACTGGGAAGCACTCATGAACGGGTAGCCCTCCAGGCACGCAAGCCCCAAACGAACAGATAATGCGCCCCACTGAACACCGTGGATACAGCAACCAGGAGGATGCCGGCATCCACCACCCAGGGCTGCATGGGCAAATCGGCCAGAAACACGATAATGGCCAGGGCGACGAGAATCTGGATGAAGGTATTAATCTTGCCCGGAATGCTGGGCTCCATGTCGTAGCGACCGACCGTGTAGTGGTAGGCCAGCGCGCCGACCACAATAACCAGATCCCGGCCCAGAACCAGCAAAAACAGCCAGAGCGGCAGAACCGCAGTGAGTGTAAGCATCAGGTAGGCGGTGATCAGCAGCGCCTTGTCGGCCAGTGGGTCCGCGATGGCCCCAAGCCTGGAGCGCCAATTGAAATGCCGGGCCAGGAACCCGTCAACCGCGTCGGTGCCCGCCGCCAGGAAGAAGATCAACAGCGCCCGGCGATAATCCCCCGCCAGGAGCGCCCCGGCAAAGGGAGCGATCAGGAGAATGCGCAGGAACGTGAGGGCATTGGGAATCCAGCGCCAGCGGTGCAAATTCAAAAAGACTCCCTCCGGTTACACCTTATTCGCCGCCATCGCTCCCGATGACAGAAGACGGTTGCCAACGATAATACAGAACCTGGTACAGGGATTCGAACGCCTCCCTGGCCTCTTCCTCATCCACGGGCACCGGCTGATAGGTAAACAGGGACGCCTCTTCGCGCTCTTCAGCGGATGTTTGCTGGTCCGCGTCGGCCGGTTGCGCTTCCTCATTTTCGGGGGCGCTTTCAGCACTAGTCGAAGACGATGACACCTGACCCCTGGCGTTTTCATCGGCACCCGACGTTTCGGCGGGAAGGTCCGACTCGATAGGGACAAACCGCTGATCCAGGGCAATGTACTCCCGTAGCTGGTCCAGCTCTCCTGAAAATGCCACACGCAGGGTGAGCTGCTCATCCCGCACCCGGTGAGCGCCGACACTGACAACCGGTGTCAGCCCCTCCAGCACCCTGGTGGCTCTGGCGTAGTCTTCCAGTGAGGTTACGCCGCGCAGAACAATATCCACTTGCGGGGAATCCCCCACTTCCGAAGCAGCAACGGCGTATCGGCTGGCGTACAGCTCGGCCCAGCGATTAATCATGGCCTCTGCCAATGCTTCCGGAGTCTGTGCGGTTACTGACTCTTCGCCAGCATTCATGGCCATACCATCGAACACCCAACCGGCACGCCATTGCCCGCCAGCACGGCTGACCCGTACCAGGGCTAACACATCATGGTCCAGATCCTCGGAGGCGGACTTCACCCGGCCAATAAACTGCCCCCAGATATCCGACAACAACTCCCGGTCTGCGGCGAAATCCGCCGGCGGCAGCGCCACCGGCAAGCCCCGCTTCCTGGCAGCCTCATCGAACGCAGCCCGCCAGCTTGCAGCGTTTTCCTGCGCAGCGCCTGCGTCAGAGCGGGTCACAAGTGTTCGAGAACCCCGATCCTCGGCAGCAATCCAGGCCAGCGTGAGGGGTCTGTTGGCACCCCACACCGGTGCATCGATCGAGGCCAGCGCGCGGTTCACTCCGACCGCTCCGAAGGACATGCTCAGAACACTCTGGCCAGATTCATCCCGGGCAACCTGATAGGAAAGCAGTAACGACTCGGCATCGGACAGCAGTGTTTCAACACCCTCCATCGCCAGCACGTCGCGCGTACCGGAAACCCTGACCAGCACCTGGCTCAGGCCATCCGCATACCCCTGGGCCAGCTGGCCCGGCGACGATCCTTCCACCGGTACTTTGGCTGAATAAAGACCGGAAACGGTCACTGCGGTTGCCTGGGCGGAAAACCCGACCAGCAGAAAGGCAAACAGCGCAAAGAACCACGCCCGGGATACAGACCTGTGTGCCGGCTTTTGTCCTGATACTGACATGAAACACCCTGCAATTCGCATGAATGGCGCATAGGATACACCATGCCCCAGGGCGTGAGTAGCGGGCCCGGATTTCGGAAAAGCAATATACATTTGGAGCACCACACCGCACCTGTTAAAATCCGCCGCCTGACCCACTGGCCAACGGTTAAGAACACCATGAGCGAACAGAAGCCCTCCCTGACCTACCGCGATGCTGGCGTCGATATCGATGCAGGCAATGAACTCGTCAGCCGAATCAAGGACACCGCAGCGCGCACCCGTCGCCCGGAGGTCCTGGGCGGTCTCGGCGGCTTCGGCGCCATGGTCTCGATTCCCGCCGGATACAACGAGCCGGTTCTGGTTTCCGGTACCGACGGTGTGGGCACCAAGCTCAGATTGGCCATGCAGCTGGACAAGCACGACACCATCGGCATTGATCTGGTCGCCATGTGCGTGAACGATCTGGTGGTCGGCGGTGCTGAGCCGCTTTTCTTCCTGGACTACTACGCGACCGGCAAGCTGAATGTGGATGTTGCCACCCAGGTCGTTGCCGGGATCGGCAAAGGCTGCGAACAGGCTGGCTGTGCGCTGGTAGGTGGTGAAACCGCCGAAATGCCGGGCATGTACGAAGGCGACGACTACGACCTGGCAGGCTTCTGCGTGGGCGTTGCCGAGCGCAGCGAGATTATTGACGGCGGCCGGGTTCAGTCCGG
>PYVH01000066.1 GCA_003030785.1 Marinobacter sp. B9-2
TTCACGGATCGCCTGATTCATCGGCCGGTTCCAGCCCTATTTCTGCACGACAAATTCTGTAAACAGGACACCGGCAATGCTCTCGCCGGTCTGCTGTTCCTCCAGCACCGCATTGATTCTCTGTTTGGCTTCCTCTCGCAACGCCTCCTGGCCTTCCATGGAGGTGAGGCGTTCGGTGTCGGTCTGCTCGCCAAACAGCATCACCAGTTCGTGTCTGAGGCGTGGCATGTGAGCATCCACTGCGGGACGGACGCTGGCGCTATTGGCTCGCAGGCTCACCGCGGCTTTCAGATAGGTTGGCTTGTTGCCAGGCGTGCCCACGTGGGTCACGAAAGCCGGATCCATACTGATGTAGTCGGTAACGCCGCTTTCTTCTTCAGCCACTTCCTCTTCGGTATTTTCCTCATCCTGGGAAACGGCCGGCAAGGGGAGGATTGCAAACAAGAGAAACAGAAGTGTCAGAACGGATTTTGGCTGGCGTGTCATAGGCTTGAAGTTGATCGTGGTTTAGGGTTAAGTGACGAGAATAGCAGGCCCCGTGGCCGCTTGCAGTTTCAATTCACAATTCGAGGTGTTCTTTTGGCCAGCAGATGGGTTTTCGGGCTGATTTTCCTTGTATGTGCCGCGCTTCTGGGTGTGGCCTTTTATATGGAGCATGTGATGGGGCTGGAGCCCTGCCCGCTTTGCTGGTTACAGCGTTTTGGCTTCATGGGCGCCGGTCTTGTGAGTTTCCTGGCCTTCCTCCATGGCCCCACCGGATTCGGTGTTCGCATTTATGGATTCCTGCTGGTACTGACCGCCGGAGCCGGGCTGGGCGTCGCCGGTCGGCAGTTGTGGCTGCAGAGTCTGCCGGCAGACCAGGTGCCCGCGTGTGGGCCCTCGGTTGACTACATGCTCGATGTTCTGCCCTGGTTTGAAGTGCTCTCTACTGCACTCAAGGGTACCGGAGACTGCGCCGAAGTAGTCTGGCGGTTCCTGGGTTTGAGTATTCCCGGCTGGACGGCGGTGTTTTTCCTGCTGCTGGTTATTACCGGCCTGGTTCTGATGTTTCGCCGGCAACAAAACCGGGAATGGATTCGGAGCTGAAACGGTTGCGGGGGACCGCAGCCATGGGGTAACTTGATTCAAACCTAATAAAAATCAAAACCGAAACAGAAGTACCGAAGACAAGCGGAGAACAGGCGTCATGTTGGAAAATTGCCGGAATGCCAGGGAGCGCTGGGGCGGCGTCAGCGAACTGATAGATCGTTGGCTCAAGGAGCGTCAGGAGCTACTGGTGCATTACTGCGACCTGTCCGGGGAGAATGACTTCTCGCAGACGGAAGCGTTGAAAGAAAAGTTCGTGCGCCTGTGTGAGGTGCTGGTGGATTATGTGTCTACCGGCCATTTCGAGATTTACGAGCAGTTGGTCCGTGAAGCCAGGGAGTTCAACGATGGTGGCCTGGAGCTGGCCGCCAAGGTTTACCCCCGGATTGAGCAGACCACCGAGGTTGCCCTTAACTTCAACGACCGTCTGGATGGTCGGGAGTTGTCGGAGGAGGATGTCAAAGAGTTGTTCGGTGAGTTGTCGAAGCTGGGTGAGACCCTTGAGACCCGTTTCGAGATGGAGGATTTCCTGATCGAACATCTCCACAATGCCCATGCTGGCAAAGTGGCCTCGGCCTGAGAAACGCCTGATTCAAAAAAGCCCCAGCCGGTAACGCCGGACTGGGGCTTTTTTATGGCCGCGCCAGAACTGGTCGCGGCCTGCCTGGAGCTTAGTCTCCGGAGCCGGGATTGATCTCGAGCAGCTCGACATCAAACACCAGGGTCTCGTTCGGACCGATGGCGCGGTTGCCACCCGGGCCGTAAGCCAGATCGGACGGAATGTAGAGCTTGTAACGGGCGCCTTCGCTCATCAGCTGAAGGCCCTCGGTCCAGCCGGGAATGACCTGGTTCAGGGCGAAGGTTACCGGCTCGCCGCGCTCGCGGGAGCTGTCAAACACTTCACCGGACAGCAGTTCACCGGTGTAGTGCACCTGAACCGTATCGGTTGCTGCCGGCTTCTCGCCGTCACCCTGCTCGAGCACTTCATACTGAAGGCCCGAATCGGTGGTTTCTACACCCTCGCGCTCGGCATTTTCTGCCAGGAAGGCCTCGCCGGCATCCAGGTTTTTCTGGGCCAGCTCTTCCATCTGCTTGCCCTGCTCTTCCTGCATCTGCTGCTGGTAGGTCATCAGGGCCTGCTGGATTTCCTCGCGGCTCATGCGCTTGGCTTCGTCGTCGCCAGCGTGGCCGTGCTGGATGCCCTGGAGGAACTGGTCCATTTGCAGGTTCGGCAGGTCGTTACCCATGCGCTCACCCAGAACGAGGCCCATGCCATAGCTGACTTTCTGGTCGGTGGATTCCAGTTTCGGTTGTTCCGGGGCTTCGGGCGGTGTGGAACAGCCGGCAACCAGGCCGGTGACTGCCAGTGCAAGGAGCTTTTTCTTCATTGCATTATCCTTTAACGTCGGTGCTCGGGGCAGGGCCCCGCGTTGTGTTTGTCAGAACGCAGAAGGTAACGGGTTCCGGCGCCAGATGCCACTGAACATGTGTTAAGAAACCGGACGTGTCAGTTCAGCTGCCGTTGCTGTCGGCGGCGGATGGTCCCAGGGAGAAAGGCGCATTGTAGGGTGATCGCCAGTCCGTTTCCGGTTCCTGGGGCCGAAGTCGCGGAAAGGCCTTGTCCCGCCGTTCGATGGCCAGGGTGTTCCAGCGGCCCTGTTCCGGCGGTTGGTCGGCGTAGTGCCAGTTACCGTCGGTATCCTGCCATTTGAACACGATCTCGGGGCCCTCGGTGGGAATCGGCGAGGGCACGAGTCCTTCGAAAGCGGGAATTTCCGGTTGCTCCTCTTCTGCCACTGGTTCGGATACCTGCTCCGGGTCGTTCAGGCCGAAAAAAATCAGCAATAACAGCAAACCGAGGGCCGGAAACGAGAGCCGAATTAGCCATTTCATCATCATGGCTGATGGTCTCCCTTGGGAAAATGGGCCAGAGCACTGGCCAGTGTATTCAGCAGGGGCCTGACACCTTCATCAACGGGTGAGGTGGGTGCGGCCGCAACCAGATTGGTGATGATCAACGTGTCGCGTCCCTGCATGTCGGCGTATTCCGGGTTGTTGGTCATTAGCGTTCGCCAGCTGAGCGCCAGTTCGATCTGTTCGGCTTCAAGCTCCAGGCCGGCAATACCGGTGCGAAGCTTTTGACAGCGGCCTGCGTTGCCCGGCAGTGATTTTCTTGCACTACGCAGCGCACCGGTTACACGGTCGCGCCACTCTGTTACCGTAGCGTCCTCGACCCCGGCGAAGACCCTGCCAGACAGTGCGAGCCAGGCCGCGCTCAGAATCCGCGTCACGCTCCAGCCCTGATTCTGAAGTGCCAGGCAACTGTCCTGAATGTCCGGATGTTTCCAGAACGCCAGTGCAAAACGCCAGAGTGGGTTCTCCGGTTCCAGATCTGCCGGCAAGTCCAGCGGCGGTGTCGAATAATCCGGGATGGTAGCCGAGCCGACCGACATAGGCGCTGTGCCTTCCCTGAACACTTTACGTTGATAAAATGAAAACATGTTAACGATTACCGATCTCAGTTTACAACGGGGCGGCGTCTGGTTGCTAGAATCCGTCAGCCTGACTGTGCAGCCCGGCCAGCGTGTTGCGATTGTCGGTGCCAATGGTGCCGGCAAATCCAGCCTTTTCCAGCTCTTGCTGGGCCAGTTGGCCCCGGAGCAGGGAACGGTTTCCCTGCCCGGGGGTTGCCGCATTGCCCACATGGCGCAGGAAGTCGAAGCAACCGACCGTAGTGCCCGGGATTTTGTGCTTGATGGCGATCTGGACCTGCGTCGCCTGGAAGGCGAGCTTGCCAGGGCAGAAGGCGCCGGTGATGACCATGCCATTGCCCGCATACACGGGGAGCTGGATGTGCACGAGGCCTGGTCTGCAGCTCGCAGGGCGGAAGCGTTGCTGCGTGGGCTGGGATTCTCCGACGAAGACGCCGACCGGCCGGTGGCTGCGTTTTCCGGTGGCTGGCGGATCCGGCTGAACCTGGCCCAGGCCCTGATGCGACCATCTGATCTGCTGCTTCTGGATGAGCCCACCAACCACCTGGATCTGGATGCCTGTCTGTGGCTGGAGAACTGGCTGCGCCGCTACCCCGGGACCCTGCTGTTTATTTCTCACGACCGGGATTTCATGGATCGGGTCGCCACCCATGTGGTGCATTTTGACCGGCGAAACCTGGAATTATATACGGGTAATTACTCAGCCTTTGAAGGCCAGCGCAGTGAACGTCTGGCCCAGCAGCAGGCCGGTTTCGAGCGCCAGCAGGCCAGGATCGCCGAAATTCAGCGCTTTATTGACCGATTCAAGGCCAAAGCCACCAAGGCCCGCCAGGCCCAGAGCCGGGTCAAGGCTCTGGAGCGGATGGAGCGCATTGCCCCGGCCCACATTGATTCGCCCTTCAGTTTTGAATTTCCGGTGGCCGAAAAGGTCTCCAACCCCCTGCTGTCGATCCGCAACGGCAAGGCCGGGCATGGTCATACTCCAATCCTGGACGGCATCAATCTGACTCTGCTGCCCGGCAGCCGGATTGGCCTGCTGGGCCCCAATGGCGCGGGCAAGTCCACGTTGATGGATGCGCTTCGGGGCGAGGGTACCTTGTTGTCCGGAGATCGAACCTGCGGCGAGCATCTGGCCATCGGTTCTTTCGCCCAACATCAGCTGGAGTCGCTGGATCTGGATGCCAGCCCGTTTCTGCACCTGCAGCGGCTGGCGCCCAAAGCGTCAGAGCAGAGTATCCGGAACTTCCTCGGTGGGTTTGATTTTCACGGCGATGAGGCCCTGAGCGCTGTCCGGTCATTCTCCGGTGGTGAAAAGGCTCGGGTGGCGCTGGCGGTGATTGCCTGGCAGAAACCGAATCTGCTACTGCTGGACGAGCCCACGAACCATCTGGATCTGGAAATGCGCCAGGCCCTGACCATGGCGTTGCAGAACTTTGAAGGCGCCATTGTGGTGGTCTCCCACGACCGGCACCTGCTGAGGAACACGGTGGACGAGTTCTGGCTGGTCAATGACGGCCGGGTGACGGAATACCAGGGTGATCTGGAGGACTACGAACGCTGGCTGGCGGACCGCCGGAAAGACGACACGGAAGCGCCCAGGCGACTGCCTGCCGGGCAGCAGGCTGGCGAAGAGGCCGCCGAGGCGGTGGGCGAGAGTGCCGAAGACCGTAAGGCCCGCAAGCGGGCGGAGGCGGCCCTTCGCCAGAAACTCAGCCCCTATCGCAAGAAACAGAGCGCCCTGGAAAAGGAAATGGAGCAGCTTCAGCAGAGACTGTCGGCCCTGGAGGAGCAACTATCCGATCCCGGTCTTTATGACGACAGTGGCAAAGCGCGCCTGAAAGAACTGCTGGGCGAGCAGGCCACTGCAACTGCCCGCCTGGAAGAGGTCGAAGCGCAGTGGCTTGAAATCAGCGAAGAGGTGGAGTCCCTGGAGGCAGAGCTGGCCGGCTGATCGCCGTCAGCCGCCGTTCAGCTCCAGAACAAAATCCTGTTTGGCGAGGTAGTCCCGCTCGTTCTCAAGATCGGCCAGGGTCAGTGGTCTGTCATCCAGCCAGCCGGACGGGAACTCCAGCACCAGCTTGTCCTTGTGGGCAGTCAGGGTGAAGGCCGGGGGCGGTTCCATGTTGCGCGGGTGTTGAATCAGAACGGCCAGGCGGACCAATACGCACAGGTAACGCAGCCTTGGGATGTCTTCCGGGTCCAGGCCCTCGAAGATGGCGGAGGCGAACTTGCGTCGGTGGCCGCGCACCAGTGTGGCAAGGTCCCGCTGAAACTGTTGGGTAAAGCCTGGCAGGTCCGAATAGCGCAACAGATAGCCACCGTGTTTGTGGTATTGGCTGTGGGAAATGGTCAGTCCGATCTCGTGTAGCCGGCAGGCCCAGCGCAGGACCTCTTCGTCGGCCGCTGTGTTCAGGCCCCAGGCATCAGCCACCTGTTGCCAGGCGGCCACGGCAGTTTCCTCGACGGCTGCGCCATGTTCCTGGTCAACATGGTAACGCCCCTGCAGCGCGGATATGGTCCGCTCCCGGACGTCCTCGTGCTGGATGCGCCCGACAATGTCGTAGAGCAGGCCTTCCCGCAGAGCGCCGTCGGCGAACGCCATGTCCCGGATGCCGAGTGATTGGAAGGCCCCCATCAGAATGGCAAAGCCCGCCGGGAAGATACTCTGGCGATCCGAGCGCACCCCCAGATCCGACAATTTCTCTGTTTTGCCCATATCCACCAGACGCTTGCGAAGCTCCTGCATGGCGGCAAGCGTGATGGTGCCGTCGGTGATCTTCAGGGTCGCCAGTACGCTGGCGATGGCCTTGATTGAGCCGGATGAGCCCACGGCGCTCTGCCAGCCCACAGAACGGAAGTGCTGGCGGATATTGAGCAGTTCCTGCTCGGCATGGGTTACCGCCTTGTCCATTTGCCGCTTGGTGATCTTGCCGTCCGGGAAGTACCGGTTGCGGAACGACACACAGCCCATGTGCAGGCTCTCAAGCTCCTGGGGTTCGAACCGCTGGCCGATGATGAACTCGGTGCTGCCGCCGCCAATGTCGATTACCAGCCGGCGTCCGATGTCGTCGGACAGGGTATGGGACACCCCCAGGTAGATCAGGCGTGCTTCCTCGCGGCCGGCAATGATCTCCACCGGATAACCCAGCACCTCTTCCGCCCGGGTCATGAACTGATGGGCATTGCGGGCCACGCGCAGCGCATTGGTGCCAACAATCTGCACTGCTTCCGGGGGCATTCCCTTGAGCCGTTGGGCGAAGCGGCCCAGACAGGCCAGGGCCCGTTCCTGGGCCTCTTCGGTCAGCCGGTTGTACTGATCCAGCCCGGCGCCGAGCTGAACCTTTTCTCCCATCTTCTCGAGGGTCCGGATTTCCCCATGCACTAGGCGGGCAACCACCATGTGGAAGCTGTTCGAGCCCATGTCGATGGCTGCGAGAACCTCGGGTGAGGCAGCAGCGTTTTCGGCGGTGGATGCGGCCGTCACGTGGTCGGAATCCTTTTGATATGAACGTGCCGGGTACTATAAGCGAAATCCCTCAGGCCTGTCAGTAACCGGAAAACCCGGTATTTGACCGGGGTCAGGCGCGGATCAATCCATGGTAGTGGATCTACCGCTTCACATACGGCTGATCAATCGCGTAAAGTATGACGTATCGTGATTTGGGTGAAAGGTTGTCGGCAACCCCTGGCAGCCTTCAGCGACAGTCAACAGCACCTGCGCCCGGTAGGAAAGCCCGTCAGGGCGATGCCGTTGTGCAGCAGTAGTGCATGAATCAGGAAAAGGTAATGAGCGGAAATATCGTAAATGTAACCGACGCTTCTTTTGAACAGGATGTACTGCAGTCCGACGTCCCCGTGCTGGTGGACTACTGGGCTGAGTGGTGCGGTCCCTGCAAGATGATCGCGCCGGTGCTTGAAGAGATTGCCGACGAATACGACGGCAAACTGAAAGTCTGCAAGCTTAACATTGACGAAAATGAGCAGACCCCGCCGAAGTTCAACATCCGTGGTATCCCCACTCTGATGCTGTTCAAGAACGGCAACGTGGACGCCACCAAGGTCGGCGCACTGTCCAAATCCCAGCTGGCGGCCTTCCTGGACAGCAATCTCTGATTGCAGTCGGGTCACCATAAACCGCCCCTGAGCAAGCGCTCACGGGCGGTTTTTTATTGCTGCTTACTCCCAGCCCTCGGATCGTGTCAGATCCGACTCTTTTTGCTCCACCCAGTGCTCTCCGTCCGAGGCAATTTCCTTCTTCCAGAAAGGCGCCGATGTCTTCAGGGCGTCCATGATGAACTCGCAGGCCGCGAACGCGTCCCCCCGGTGGGCGCTGCATACCCCGACGAAGACAATCTGGTCGCACAACGCCAGTCGTCCGACCCGGTGAATGACCCGGGCCTTGCGCACATCCCAGCGCTTTGAGGCGTCATCAATCAGTCCCTGGATCACCTGTTCCGTCATCCCGGGGTAGTGCTCCAGGTAAAGTCCCGTGACGCCATGCAGGTCGCCGCTGTCCCTTACCAGGCCGGTAAACGTCGCAATGGCACCGGTGCCGGCACCACTGTCACGAAGCGCGGCGTATTCGACGGCAACATCAAAATCATCAGACTGGACCGAAATCATCTCAACCTCCGGTTACCGGCGGGAAGAAGGCGAGCTCATCGCCGGCTTTTACCTCGGAACCCGGTTTCGCCATGGCCTGGTTGATCGCGATCATCACTGGCTGGTCACCCTGCAACTGGCTCCAGGGCCCGCCCTGATGTGCCAGCTCCGCGAGCACATCGCCGGCGGTCAGGCCGGGGCTGGCGTCGATAGTCAACTGATCGGTTTTCAGTTCCTCGCGCAGGCGGGCAAAGAAACGCACTGTAATCGTGTTATCACTCATGGTCAGCTCAACAGTTCCGCAAACGAATAGTAGGTTAGCAGGTCACCGGGGCTTACCGTGGTGTTTTCGGGCACCACGGCCAGGCCGTCCGCCCAGCAGGTAGAGCTCAGTATGCCGGAACTCTGGTTCGGATAGGCAGCAGCCACCGGTTCCGAGCCCCGGGTTTCCTTCCGGGCCCTGACAAACTCCCGGCGCACCGATGCCGAGGAAATGGCAAAGTCGGCCGTTATCCGCTCGCCGGAGAGGGCTTTGGGATTCCGCCCCTGGCGTTTCCGGATATAGGGCATGCCCACCATCAGGAAAGTGACCAGCACGGACCCGGGATTGCCGGGCAGACCCAGTACCGGCGTGCCGCCGATGGCGCCAAAAGCCACGGGTTTGCCGGGTTTGATCGCCATTTTCCAGAGCGACAGACTGCCGGACTCCTCCAGCACCGCGCGCACATGATCTTCCTCACCCACGGAAACGCCACCGCTGGTAATAATCAGATCGGCAGACTCCGCCGCACGCAACAGCGTTTCCCGGGTCGCCTCGCGTTTGTCTCTCAGGGTCTCGCACAGCACCACCTCGCAGCCGGCTTCGGTGAGCAGCCCCATCAGGGTGAAGCGATTGCTGTTGTAGATCTGGCCCGGCCCGAGGGGCGTGCCGGGGTCTACCAGCTCATCTCCCGTGGAGAGAATGGCGACTTTCAACCGCGCCAGGACGGCAACCCGGGCAGCGCCCATGGACGCCAGCAGTCCCATCTCGTTAGGACGCACCTGTGTACCTTTTGCCAGTGCAAGGTCGCCCCGGGTCAGATCCTGGCCCCGGCGGCGAATATTCTGGCCTTCGTCTACCTTTGCCTGAACAAGAATACCGCCGTCCGTCACCTCAATCCGCTCCTGCATGACCACCGAGTCGGCACCTTCGGGAATCTCGGAGCCGGTGAAAATGCGCGCGGCAGTGCCGGGCTCCAGGGGCTTGGGCGCTTCACCGGCCGGAATCCGCGCCGAGACCGGTATGGGCTGATCGCCATGAAGATCCTGTTTGCGCAGGGCGTATCCATCCACCGCACTGTTATCGGCCGGCGGCACGTCAGCCGGTACATAATGGTTTTCGGCAAGTACCCGGCCCAGGGAGTCGGCCAGGGCGACGGTTTCAGTCTGCGTAACCACCGGTGCCTCCGACAACAGGTGGTCCAGGGCATCTTCCAGGGGCGTGAGGTTTGGGTTGGCCATCAAATCTGAACTCCGATCAGGATATCTTCTCGCCTCAGCGCTGGGCGCGCTGTCCAATCACTTCATTGAGCCGCTGCATGGGCTTCTCGGGTTTGCGCAAGACCAGGCCCGAGAAATTGCACGGGGTATGACGGCTGTCCAGCTGACTGAGGAGAATGCCTTCCCAGCCGGTGCGGCAGGCACCGGTTGAGCCGGGCAAGCAGAAGATCACCGTATGGTTCGCCATCCCCGCCATCGCCCGTGACTGCACGGTCGAAGATCCGATTTCGGCGGCGGACAGGCGACGGAATTCCTCGCCAAAGCCTTCTACGGTTTTGTCCAGCAGAGGCCTGACTGCCTCCGGCGTGCTGTCCCGCTCAAGCAGACCGGTGCCACCGGTAATAATCACGACATGCACCTGTGAATCGGCGATCCAGCTGGACATCAATGCCCGCACCAGATAGACGTCGTCAGGCAGGATCCGGCGGGCCACCAGGTTGTGGCCGGCCTCGACCACGCTGTCCTCCAGGAACTGCCCGGAGGTGTCCTGTTCAGGCCCCCGTGTATCGGACACGGTCAGCAGGGCAACATTCAGGGGTTTCAGTTCGGTGCTGGGTACACTGCTCATGGATGGTGCTCCAGAATCATTGAAAAGTGGTTATACGCCAGTATCGCCATCACGGGCTTCCAATGGAAGGGAGTAACCCATCAGGGGGAGGCGCTGCAGGCCTGTTGTGACCGGTTTGGCGTGAAATTGCCGTTAATTTGTGCAGTGCACTTGACATTCGCCAGTCAGGTGGCCGATGATCGCTCTTGCCCGGCGAACGGTTGTTCCCACTCTCTGGCTTCAGTACCTTAATTCCGGACTCCATCTACACCGGTTGCTCCAACTGGCCAGCATCAAGTTCAGCGTTTTTTTTACGATCAATACGTTCAGGGGCACCCCTGTCATTCCAATACTCGTTTACTTCCATTCCTGAAAATCCAACAAACTATGAATCTTACTGAACTCAAGCAGAAATCCGTGCCCGAATTGCTCGATATTGCGCAAGAGATGGGCCTCGATAACCTGGCTCGTTCGCGCAAACAGGATGTGATCTTCACCATTCTGAAGAAGCACGCAAAAAGCGGCGAAGACATCTACGGTGACGGCGTACTGGAAATTCTGCAGGACGGCTTCGGCTTCCTCCGTTCCGCCGATGCCTCCTACCTGGCGGGACCGGACGACATTTACGTCTCTCCCAGCCAGATCCGCCGCTTTAACCTGCGCACGGGTGATACCGTTGCTGGCAAGATCCGCCCTCCCAAAGACGGCGAACGCTACTTTGCCTTGTTGAAGGTCAGCGAGATCAATTTCGACAAGCCGGATAACGCCCGAAACAAGATTCTCTTTGAGAACCTCACGCCCCTGTTCCCGGACGAGCGCCTGATGCTCGAGGCCGGTAACGGCAGCACCGAGGATCTCTCCTCGCGAGTGCTGGACCTGGTGGCGCCTATCGGCAAGGGCCAGCGTGGTCTGATCGTGTCTCCGCCCAAGGCCGGTAAGACGCTGCTGATGCAGAGCATTGCCCAGTCCATCACCCGTAACAATCCCGAGTGCCATGTGATGGTACTGCTGATTGACGAGCGGCCAGAGGAAGTGACCGAGATGCAGCGCACCGTGCGCGGCGAAGTCATCGCCTCCACCTTCGACGAGCCGCCGGCCCGTCACGTTCAGGTGGCCGAGATGGTGATTGAGAAGGCCAAGCGTCTGGTCGAGCACAAGAAGGACGTGGTCATCCTGCTGGATTCCATCACCCGTCTGGCTCGCGCCTACAACACGGTTATTCCGTCCTCAGGCAAGGTCCTGACCGGTGGTGTTGACGCCCACGCCCTGGAAAAGCCCAAGCGCTTCTTCGGTGCCGCCCGTAACGTGGAAGAAGGCGGAAGCCTGACCATCCTTGCCACGGCGCTGGTCAACACCGGCTCCAAGATGGACGAGGTGATCTACGAGGAGTTCAAGGGCACCGGCAACATGGAGATCCATCTGGATCGCAAGATTGCCGAGAAGCGGACCTATCCGGCCATCAACATCCGCAGCTCGGGCACGCGTCGCGAGGATTTGCTGATGAGCGAGGCGGATATCCAGCGGGTCTGGATCCTGCGCAAGCTCCTGCACTCCATGGACGACGACACCGCCGCCATCGAGTTCCTGCTGGACAAGCTCAAGGACACCAAGACCAACGACGAGTTCTTCCAGTCCATGAAGCGCCGTTGATCTCTTCCTAACTTAGGACTAGCGCCTCTGGTTTGGGGGGCGGGCAGAGCCGGGGAGAACCTCCCCGGACACGCCGTGAACCCATCCCTGGGGGCTCGGCATTGCCATCCCTGGCAATGCACGGTCCGGGGAGGTTCTCCCCGGCTCCGCCGTTCATACCAAGTGCGCGCATCTTGTTCCAACTGCCTTAAAGCAGTCCAGCGACCCCCGATCTCCGTAGTACTGGCATATCTGAACGGAGTAACCGATGAAATACAACGACCTGCGAGACTTCATAGACCAGCTGGAAAAGCTGGGTGAGCTGAAACGAATCAGCGTTGAAGTCGATCCCCATCTCGAAATGACCGAAATCTGCGACCGCACCCTGCGGGCAGGTGGTCCTGCGTTGTTATTTGAAAATCCCAGGGGTTATGACATGCCGGTGCTGGCCAACCTGTTCGGGACACCAAAGCGGGTGGCGCTGGGTATGGGGCAGGATAACGTTACGGCGCTTCGGGATATCGGCAAGCTGCTGGCGTTTCTCAAGGAACCGGATCCCCCCAAGGGCTTCCGGGACGCCATCGAGAAACTGCCGCTGTTCCGGCAGGTTATGCGTATGAGTCCCAAGGTACTCCGCTCTGCGCCCTGCCAGGATGTGGTGATCGAAAAGGATCAGGTGGACCTGTACCAGATTCCGGTGCAGCACTGCTGGCCCGGCGATGCAGGGCCGTTGGTGACCTGGCCGCTGGTGATTACCCGCGGGCCTCACAAAGAGCGACAGAATCTGGGCATCTACCGGCAGCAGGTCATCGGCCGCAACCGGCTGATCATGCGTTGGCTGAGTCACCGCGGTGGCGCCCTGGACTTTCAGGAGTTCCAGAAGGCCAATCCGGGCCGGCCCTATCCGGTTGCCGTGGCTCTCGGTGCCGATCCGGCGACCATTCTGGGGGCGGTAACGCCGGTGCCCGATACCCTGTCGGAATACGCGTTTGCCGGGTTGCTGCGGGGCAGTCGGACCGAGCTGGTTAAGGCAGGCCTGAGTGATCTGCAGGTGCCAGCCAGCGCCGAGATTGTGCTGGAAGGCTTCATCTATCCCGATGACGTGGCGCCGGAAGGTCCGTTTGGTGATCACACCGGCTATTACAACGAAGTGGACCACTTCCCGGTGTTCACCGTAGAACGGATCACCCATCGCAGGGACCCGATCTATCACAGCACCTACACCGGTCGTCCGCCCGATGAGCCGGCGATTCTCGGGGTGGCCCTGAATGAGGTCTTTATCCCGATTCTGCAAAAGCAGTTTCCGGAGATCGTGGATTTCTACCTGCCGCCGGAGGGCTGTTCCTATCGGCTTGCAGTGGTGACCATGAAGAAACAGTACCCCGGCCATGCCAAACGGGTGATGATGGGGGTATGGTCGTTCCTGCGGCAGTTCATGTACACCAAGTTTGTGATTGTCACAGATGACGACGTAAATGCCCGCAACTGGGAAGATGTGATCTGGGCGATTACCACCCGGATGGATCCTGTCAGGGATACCACGCTGGTGGAGAATACGCCCATCGATTATCTGGACTTTGCCTCCCCGGTATCCGGTCTCGGCTCCAAGATGGGGATGGATGCCACCAACAAGTGGCCGGGCGAGACTACCCGGGAGTGGGGTGAGCCGATCGCCATGACCGAAGAGGTGAAAAAACGCGTCGACGAGCTGTGGGATACCCTGGGCATTGAAAGTCCGGCATCGCGCCCCGACTGATATGGGCAGTGAACATCGGGCGGTGCGGCTTTGGCCCTCTGGTATCGCCTTCAATGCGGCGTCGCAGGCAGACTTGCTAGGCGCTGCTGCGCGGGCTGGCGTAGCGGTGCCGGCAGCCTGCCGCAACGGGGTATGTGAAATCTGCGAGGCCCGGTTACTGAAGGGCGCCGCGCTTAATACCCGAAACCAACAGACTATAAAGATCGGCGAGCGCTTGATGATGTGCCGAAGCATCGCGCTCACGGATCTGGAACTGGAGATATCCGCCGTTATGGCAGCTGGAAACAATCAGCCTGGCAAGTTTCAGGCAAAGGTCGTGGACGTAAGGTCGATCAGTCACGATGTCTATCGCGTTGAGCTGCAGCTTCCGCGGCGTCGGGAGCTGTCGTTTCATGCCGGGCAATATCTGTCGGTCAATCTGCCTGATGCTGACCCCTGTTACTTTTCCATCGCCAGCAGTCCATCGGACCAGAATATCGAGCTGCATATCCAGGCGACCCCCGAGTGGGTGTCAGCGCAGAAGGTGATTGATGCCCTGACGTCCGGTGGCGACGTAACCGTGGAGCTGCCCCATGGCAAGGCCTGCCTGGCGTCAGTGCCGACCAGGCCGCTGTTGCTGGTGGCTGCCGGTACCGGCTTTGCCCAGATGAAGAGCCTGGTGGATTACCTCCGGGAAACGTCCTACGACCAACCGGTCAAGCTGTACTGGGGAGTTCGTCGGCACGAGGACATGTATCTTCGCGCCCTGGCACAGCAGTGGCAGGACGAGTGGCCCCGCTTCACGTTCCTGCCGGTGGTGGGAGATGACGAGGATAATGACTGGGCTGGCCATCACGACCAGCTGGTTCGCGCGGTTCTGGCATCCGGTATGGACTGGAAGAATGTGGAGGTCCATGCCAGCGGTTCGCCCACCATGGTGTACACGCTGATGGATGCTCTGGTGGATGCGGGCCTGCCCGAAGAGGCGTTCTTTTCTGACGTGCTGGAGTACGCCCCCCGTTCGTGAATCAGCCTGTGTAGTTGGATAAAAAAGGGCCAGATGAGACGTTCATCTGGCCCTTTTTCATTACACCCTGGCGCTAAGCCCTGGGCATCGGCAGTTCCGGCAGCCCATTATCCTTGGCCAGCCCCTGCATCAGCAGTTTGACACTGGCTTCTTCCTCGCCCATATGGGCATTCAGGCGGCTTAGTTCCGCCAGTGCCTCCCGGCTACGCTTCAGCCGGAGACTGGTTTCGAAATATTCCCGGGCCTTGCCCCAGAGCTCGTTGCGCAGGCTTAGCCGGCCCAGCGCCAACAGGAGCTCGGGGTTATTCGGCCGGTCCTTCAGCCATTGCTCGGCCAGCAACAGCTGCTCGTCGGGCTTCTGACCTTTCACGCGCCCGTAGAGGTTGATCAGCTCGTCGCTCCAGTGGTTGCGCAGTACCTTGCGCAACAGGGTTTCGGTCTGAATCTCGTCGCCAAGGCTGGCAAGCAGTCGGGCATAGTCCCGGATGGTGTATTCGTCGCGGCGCAGGAAGCCCGGCAGTTCGTCCCAGAGCCTGGTCAGCGGTTCCAGCGATGCGTCAGGATCCTGTTTCTGCTGACGCCGACAATCCTCTGCGGCACGCTCCAGCAGGTTGTGCCAGACCTGGCGTTCGAGGTCATTGAGTTCCGCTTCGGGCAGCACGCTGCGCTTTCGCAGTTCGGGCAATAACCTGGACAGTTCGCGCCAGTCTTCCAGACGCAGGTAGGTGTTTTTCAGCAGTTTCAGCACAAAGGGGTGATGGGGCGACTGTTTGCGAAGGCGAACCAGCGTGGCCAGGGCCTGTTCAAGGCGGTTGCCTGCCAGTTGCAGCTGGGCCTGGGTAATACCGACGGCCATGTCAGAGCCGGGGGTGCTGTCGAAGGCCTTGCGAAGCAGATCATCCACGGCCTCGTGATCACCGGTCTCGAACGATGCCTGGGCGGCGGCAAGATAATTGATCAGGGGCGTGTCGGCATGGCTGGCGGAGGATGTCAGCAGTTTGCGGGCCCTGGGCCAGTTGCCTTCGGCCAGCGCCAGCAAACCCTGGGTGGTCCGGCGTCGGGCCCGGCGTTCATTGCCGCGGGCAATCCAGCCCGCCACCAGGCCGGTGCTGGTTCTGAGTCTGCGGATAAGGTTGATGGTCAGCACGGTCAGGACGATCAGGGCAACGATAACGCCCAATCCCACCCAGAAGTTGGTTTCGATCAGGTAATGCCCCAGGCTGATCCGGATGTAGCCCAGATCATATTGCAACCCGAGGGACAGGCCGGTGCCTATCAGCAACGCCAGCAGGATGATCAGCAACAGGCGAATCATGAATCATCGCCTCCATTACCACTGGCAGAGTTTTCCTCGTTATTGCC
>PYVH01000067.1 GCA_003030785.1 Marinobacter sp. B9-2
TGAAAAAAGTGGCTCAATACGATTAGGGCAAGTGGGTCGATTTAACGGCGCTTACACTGAATCAAACCATCTGCCGGCGCATCGACGAACTGCGGGATCAGGAAAATCTCCAGGCGCTGAGCCAGTTGCGGGTGGGCCTGAAAGTGACCTTCGAGGGCCGGGAAGGCCCCGTATTGGGGATCGTCACCAAGATCAACCGCAAGAGCGTGATCGTGCTGGGTGACGATGGCAGGAAGCAGTACAAGGTCTCGCCGGAGTTACTGAGACCTCTCCGGGACGTGAAGTAGGTCAACTACGTCTTGGAATGAACGCTTACGGCGAACAGGTAGGCGCAATGGGGTTTAGCCGAACCGAATACCTGAATAACCCGCGCCAGGGCCTTGTCGGGTCCGGCCCGCATATCCAGCGGTTCGGTGGCCAGCCAGATCTCATCAATGCGGATCATCCCAACAGATCCCGAAGCAAAGCCGCACACTGATGGGCCTGCTCCGCAGGCCACTCCACCACAACCGCACCACCGGCGCGGGGAATCTCGATGCGGATGGTGCTACGCTTGTCTGAAACGGATTGGTTGCTCGGTGCAGAGGCCACTGCTGGCAGACGGACCGGAACGAATCCAGGTGTTTCCGGTGTTTTAGCCGCCCTTCGCGCTTCGCTCATCCAGCGCCGGACCATGTTGGCGTTGAGACCGTTATCCAGCGAAATCCGGGAAACAGACGCCCCGGGCTTCAAACATTCGGCGACGATACGAGCCTTCAGCTCTTTAGAGTAACGACGACGTTTTTGGTAGGGCTTGGTTACGCTTATGTTGGTCATGTTAAGTGTCCACTTAAAAATAAGTGGACACTATCCTGACGGCCGCAGCACCTGGCTCAAGATGGGTTTACCGGACGGTTACATTCTTCGGGATGCTCAAGCGGGAGCGAATTCACCACCGGCATTACCGCACTCAGAACGAAGCGCGAGCTGATGTATTCGACTACATTGAGCGGTTCCATAATCCCAGGATGCGACGTAGAGTTGCCGTTCAGGATCGGAAGTTGTCAGCCGTTTTAAAACCGTCCGTGGAAATGGGGTAGAACCCCTCTGACCTTTCGCGTCTAAGATTCTGATATCAATCAGAGAGATTGGATTTGTTATACAAACCTAGCGGTCCCAAAATATTGTCATTGTGCTCACCCAAATCAGGTATACTACCAACCACCTGCTTAGTGAGACTAAACTTAGGTGCGGGTGCAGGCTGCAGCACTCCGTCAATACGAATGAAGCTTTCACGCGCCTGATTATGAGGATGATTTGCAGCCTCAGAAAAATTCAAAATCGGAGCGAAACAAGCGTCTGTTCCCTCCAAAAGCGAACAACATTCAGCCTGCGTACGGGAGCCAAAAAACGCTGACATCTTCGTCTTCGCTATCTGCCAGCAACTCTTATCGTATTGGTCTACAAAGTCTGGATCATCGCTAAAACCACAAATAGAAACTAGCTTTTGGTAAAAATTAGGCTCTAATGCTTGAACGGTAACAAAGCGATCATCGGCACACCGATAAGTGCTGCACCACGGAGCCGCACCACTGAAAAAGTCATTACGGTCGCCATCACTAATGACTCCTTGTTCCCTCAAACTGGCCAGAAGCATCATGTTATAAATTACACCATCAGAAATAGCCGCATCAATCACTTGACCTTGGCCAGTTTTATTGACATGAAACAGTGCAGATAGGATACCGAGCGCCAAAGACATGCTCCCTCCCCCCACATCACCCTGCAAAGTTGGCGTCGGGAACGGAATATCCCCTGGCAAACCGCCGTAAAAAAGAGCTCCTGTGATGGCAGAAAAGTTCAGGTCATGACCGGCCGAAGGCGCTAGCGGTCCCGTCTGTCCCCATCCAGTCATCCGACCGTAGATTAGTTTTGGATTTTTTTCGAGGCATACCTCTGGTCCAATCCCCAATCTCTCCATAACGCCAGGGCGGAAACCCTCCACGAGCACATCAGCCTTTGCAACTAAACTCAAAGCAGCCTCAACATCACTACATTTGCTGAGGTTTAGTGTGATTGACTTCTTACCTCGTTTAAAAAATGCAGCCTTTCCCATCAAAGTGGGATCAACTGTTGCAGCGTTTGAATTCATCACTTTGCGTTCAATTAGCACAACTTGGGCTCCCAAGTCAGCTAACAGCATACCCACTATCGGCGCTGGACCAATCCCTGCAAACTCTACAACTTTGACTCCCTCAAGAGGCCCCATAAAAACTCCTAATATTCCGAGATGCTTTCGATCGAAATGGCATTTAATTCAGCAGTATTACTTTACTCTCGCGGCCCAAAATACTAACCAAAAATAAACAACCTTCCCCCCCTCGAAAGGGCGGGACAGGGAGGGAAGGTTAATTTATCAGTTTTAGACTATGCGCCCTTTTTAAGGCTTGAGTTCGGCTGGAAACGCCCAATTTACTGTATAGGTTTTTTAGGTGCCATTTGACAGTACCCTCGGATATTCCTAATAGGTTCGCAACTTCCTTATTAAATAGACCATCCCCGATTAGTTCCAGAATCTCACGCTCCCTTTCAGTAACCTCTGATGCACTCAAGAGTTCGAGATCAGAAATGTCAGATGGTAACGAGTCAGATTCAAGGTCTTTTTCAAAATTGCCTAACAATTTTGGTGCAGGTTCCATATTGTTTACTAAGCCTTCAATATAAGGCATCAACCGCATTTCGTGTGCGTCTAAACTTGAAGCAATATTTTTTAGAAGACACTGCCCACCTTGAAGTTCATCTGCAAAGGTTCTAAACATGCCTTGCGCTTGACCTAGTGCGAGTGCTGGAATTAAGCTTTTCTTAGCCGCCTTGGTTTGGCCAATTTTCCACTCTCCAAGCGCAGCCAGCATTCTGAATTTAGCACTACGATAAAACGCACCCTGACGGTCTAGAACAGTAATACGCTCATGCAACTCCTTTATAAAACCCTTGGATGGTTGATTAAGGAGTTCAATTCGTGCCTTCGATATTAGCCAATCATCATGTAGGAGTTCTTTAGCAATAACATCCGGATTCACGGTCTCAAGATACTGTTCAAAACGCCCTAGCTCTCTCGTTGCTGATACCCCATCACCCTCCCAAATATCAGACTGAATACGCTCTGCATAGCAGTGGCCCTCCAGTCGGACCCACCCTCTTTTCATGGCAACCTTTTCGAGCTTATCCAGTAATATCCAAGATTCTGCTTTTTCTCCGCGCAGCTTACTTATTCGAGCAAGAAGCGAATAAATGGTTTGTGCTGTTATCAATAGGCAGGCGTCCAAAGAGCCCGTCATTGCAGATGCCAATAATTCCTCCGCCTCCTCTATTTTGTTACGCTCATAGCAAAGCTCGGCCAAGCTCGCGATGGCTGTCACAGAAGCCATCGAACGCCGACCGGCGATTTTTTCAGAAATCGCTAAAGACTCTCCCAGCAATGCTTTAGCTCTATCTAAGCGTCCACGCCAGAACCAGGCCAAGCCTTCAAAACTTTTTCGGTATCCCTCACCGAAGTGAAGCTTATTGGTCATTCGAGCTGCTTGCCGCTGTACCTCAACTATCTCATCAAAACGCATTTGATGGAGATAAATATAGCCTAGGACATTGAAGACCACTTCGTACTCAAATCTATTGAGCTCACTAGGCGCTTCCATCCATGGCTCCGCAGAGCGCCTAGCGTCTTCCAATCGGTCCTCAAGTAGTACAAGTAGCAATGACGTTGTCTGTATTTGTTTTTGCAAATCCTCTCTTCTTTCCATCAAATCAACATCATCACTTTTCTGCAAGTCAGACTCTATCTCATGAAGCAAGCCATGAATGGGAGGAAGCTCCATCATTAGCATCTGAGCCCGGACGATTGCCAAGCGTATGTCAATATTCTTGCTCAACTCATGCTCTGGTATTTGCTTCCCCCAATTGACCAGTGTGGCCGTTCGGCTTTTTTCTAGCATTTCCGATGCACAGCGTTCGATGAACGTTTTAGCAAGATCTGAATAACCAATGGCTAAAGCGTGACTCACTGCTTCAGACCACAACTCATGAGCGACGAACCAGTTGCAAGCAAGACGATGAAGGGCTAACACCTCCTTTTTACCTAACTGACCCAAACGTTCTCGAAGAAAATCAGAAAATAACCGATGAAACCGGAACCACTCATTATTGTCATCAAGCGAAAATATAAACAAATTCAACCGAGACAATTTCTCTAAAAAGGCATTCCCATCGCTTACCCCACCAACCACCTCGCATAGCGATACGTTGAAGCGCTCTAAAATTGAGCAGCGTACAAGGGCTTCCTCACAATCTGAAGGTAATAGTTCCACTAATACCTCATGGAGGTAGTTTTTAAGATCCTTCGATCCGCTTGCAAATTCATTAAGGAATTGTTTTGGTTCTTTGCGAAGCCTTGGTGACAAAGCCGCCATTTGCACGCCGGCAACCCATCCCTCGCTAACCTCGTAAAGCAATCTCGCGACGTTCTTAGGTAGATCCAACTCAACAACTTCGTTTAGAAACATCTCAAGCTCACTAAAATCCATTCGAAGATCAGAGACACCCAAGATTAACAATTGGTTTTCCAACTTCAGCTTAGATAGCCGTATGGGAATTTCGGATCTGGTTGCAATGATAATATGGAGATTTTCGGGTCGATTCTTTATCAGACGCAACATTAGCGAGTGAATTTCAGGATTAGTAATGCAGTGGTAGTCGTCTAATGTAAGTAGGATTTCCTCTCGAGAGGCCTCTAACTCGGCGAGCAAAATCGATTCAACAACTTCAATCGATGAAGATAGTTCAGAGTTAATCGCTAAAATAGATTCATTGCAGAAATTCGACTTCGTTATTGACAGTGAGGCGATGAGATATGATAAGAATCGTTTTTCTGAGTTGTCTTCTTCTGAGAGACTTAACCAAGCTATAAGCTTATCTTCACCTCGATACATGTCCGCCCATTGGCCAACGATTGTAGTCTTTCCATACCCTGCAGGCGCCTGGACTAGTGTCAAAGCATGCTTCATGATTGCCGGGGCAAGACTCTCCAGCCGTTTTCGGGAAAAGAGAGGCTGAGACCTCCTTGGCGGTGAAAGTTTGGTCGGAATCAACGGCAGGCGCCAATTCGAACTCAGATGATGTCGCATGCCTCTTAGATCTTGTTTTTGCCTCATTCCAGCCCACCAAATATAGCGCCTATTAAATTTACACGCTTATTATCGATTAAGCGCAAAATTGCCATGCCAATGATACAATCGTGTCCAGTAGTTTTATTCCACCGGAAGGGCTTGGCCAGTTTTTCGTTGTGAACCTTAATACACTTCTTAATCCCTGACTTCGATTCACCAACGCTAATTGAATTTCCTCGATAAAGTGCGCGCCGTTCCAGTTGACCAAACCACTTCTCAACCTCATTCAACCACGACGCGCTGGTTGGGGTGAAATGCACCTTGAACCTAGGATTCTTGGCGAGCCAGGCTTTGACCTCCAAGGTGTTGTGAGAAGAGTTGCTATCTAAGATGATACACAGCTGCAGATCCTGCGGAGCTTCCCAATCAATCTGTCTTAAAACATCTATAAATTCCAAGGCGTGATGACTCTGGGCGACACGGCCAATAACTTCGCCCGTCAAAATGTTGAAGTCCGCGTAAAGGCTTGTCGTGCTATGTTGCTTGTAATCGTACGGATGACGCTCAACTTGGCCTGGCTTGAGCTGTAGATTTGGGTGTGTTCGATCGAACGTCTGAATTTGGGTCTTTTCATCAACAATGAGGACCAGCGCATTGTCCGTCGGATTCAGATAAAGGCCGACAATGTCGCAAACTTTCTCGAGAAAATACGGATTATTCGTGATTTTAACGTAGTGAGCCGTTGCGGCTTCAAATTTAACGCATTCTTCAGCTAATGCACTTGCCAACACGCGCCCCCGGCATGTTCGTATGAGGCTGATACTCCAGTGCAAGGCTTGTATCGGACCCTGATGAACCGTGTGCTCATAAATTTTGACGTCTCCACGGTTCAGTTTTCGGTGCTGGCTCAGGCGCGGTGAATCATAAAACCCTTTAAAATCTCGCACACGGTAGCGCTTGCGCCACTTGAATACCATTTGAGTGTTAACCTGAAGCAAGCTGGATATCCCTGGGACCGTCTCGCATGCATTCCCTATGAAATGAAGACTGACACGATGAACTAGGCGTTTGATCAAAGTGCTGGCTCGGCACCTGCCATGGAGTTTCAATTGATCGTTTAGGGTCAGATTAAATGGAGCTATCGGCATGGGCACAATTGAATACTTCTCTTACTGACAGAAAAACTTCAATCATAGATGATATTGATCAGACGGCGCACTAAATCACCCTTTAGGGTTGAGGAACGACAATACAAAATTTTCAGTCTCAAATAATCCAATTGATCCATTGAGTCAACAGGTCGAAAAGCTTGAGTTGCCATGGCGGGACACTCTATATGCGCCCCGACATGGCCCATGCTAACCTTGTACTATTTAGAAAAAATATTTACTACAGCTGTAGCTTCCTCAACTCCGTAAATGCCGCCGCCATTTTCTTGAATGGCGATTTGAGCATTTTCGACTTGCCTTTTTCCAGCTTCGCCTCTCAATTGAGTCACTAGCTCATAAACTTGCCCTATTCCGGTTGCGCCAATCGGGTGCCCTTTGGATTCCAGACCGCCCGATGGATTGATGGGAATTCGGCCTCCTACAGTGAACTCGCCAGCTTCAGCAGCCCACCCAGCCCCACCATATGGCGCTAGCTGGAGATTCTCTGCCTGTATTATTTCCCCCATCGCAGTCGCATCGTGAACCTCGGCTACGTCAATATCGGTTGGAGCAACGCCAGACTTTTCATAAGCATCTTTAGCAGCTAAAGCAGTTAGGTGATTTTCAAAATCATCGAAACTTCGATCTGAGCTCGATCGCACAACACTGGCAAGCAGCCTAATGGCTCTTGAGCTGTCTCCCTTAAGCCTCTTTAGCCCCGCAGCGCTACACAAAACCGCAGCCGCCGCGCCATCCGAAATAGGAGCGCACATCGGCAATGTAAGTGGGTAAGTAATAGGCGGTGCGGCCAAAACCTCCTCGATAGTATACGCAACCTGATACTGCGAGAGAGGATTATGAACAGAGTGTCGATGGTTTTTTGCGGATACGGCAGCGATTTGTCTTTGGGTCGTTCCGAATGTTTTCATATGGAACCGGGAGAACGCTGCATACACATCCATAAACATGGAATATGGTCTAGGGGACTGAGAGCCCTCCGGGCATTCGACTCCCTCCCCCATCTTTAAGAGGATGTCCCGGTTATCACTCACGGTTTCAACATCCCAAGCAGAGTCAAACGCCGAAAACATTTTTGCCTTATCAGGGCTGTTCATTTTCTCTACGCCCACAGCAATTGCGATGTCACAAGACCCGCTCCTAATAGCGTTCTCTGCCAAATGAAGGGCTGTGCTAGCAGATGCGCAAGCCCCCTCAAGGTTAAAGATAGGAATGCCCTCAAATCCCATCGACCGCAAAGCAACGTGACCAGGAATCATATGTTGATCATGCATTAAACCGATAACGCAAGAGGCGAAAAATGCTTGCTTTACATCAGCCTTGCTAGCTCCAGCATCAGTAAGCGCCTGCTCGATAGCCTCTCTCGCCAGTTCCTTATAACTATGATTAAAATGACGACCAAATTTTGTCATACCAACGCCGGCGACAAAAATATCTTCCATTATATTTCTCCGAGATTAGAACTTTTAAATCACAAATTTGACATTTGTTGTCACTATGATTTATGACTTTTTTACCTTGCTATTACGAAATTTTCCGTTCACCTTTCCAGTATTTTTCACGCACTTTCCTGCGTAAAACCTTACCAACCACACTAGTAGGAAGCTGATCGACAATCATTAGAGATTTTGGCGCTTTGTATCCACCGATCAGACCTTTAACATGCGCAACTAATTCATCTTCGCCTACATCACAACCTTCGCGTAAAGTAACCTCAGCATGAACCGCCTCGCCCCACTCTTCATGCGGGATACCAACAACTGCCGACATTAAAATTGAAGGGTGGCTATTAAGTGCCGCTTCGACTTCATTAGCATAAACGTTAAAGCCACCTGAAATAATCATATCTTTTTTCCGGTCAACCAAGTAAATAAATCCTTCATCATCCATATAACCAAGGTCGCCCGACTTCCAAAATCCGTCCTTAAACTCAGCCCCAGTTTGCTCAGGAGCATTTAAATATCCGAGACATATACTTCGGGAACGTACCCAAATCTCACCGGTTTCTCCCTTCTGGACCTTCTCACCTTTTTCGTTCACGATTATGCATTCAACGCCAGGGGTCGGCTGCCCAGCTGAACTAAGCCTAACCTCATCTTCTTCTCTATTAATCAAATGCTGACTCGTCCCCATGTTCGACGCAAAACCAAAATGTTCGGTAGAGCCATAACACTGAACAAAAATATTCCCAAGTTTTTCTTGCAACTTTTTAAGCTTTCCGGGACTCATAGGCGCAGCGCCATAGATCACGAACCTCAGAGAACTCAAATCTGAATCGATCTCAAGCATACGATAAAGTATCGTGGGAACAAGAAACGTGAGCGTCGCTTTTTCTTTTTCAATGTTTTTGCAGTATAGATTCAAGTCAGGTTCATTTTGTGTAATGGTGCAACCACCAGAATACAACGTTGGCAAAAATAACATACCACTTCCGTGACTTATTGGTGCAATATGAATGCATCTGGGATTTCTGATCCATGCATCCTTATCTTGCAAGGCAAATGCCGTGTCACGGCAGCTAAGCCAGTTATCAATGCTGTACATTGCTGGTTTGCCCTTACCTGTTGTACCTCCTGTAAACCGAATTATTGCGCAATGTTCTCTGTCATCAACGACTATATCTGGATTATGATCCGACGCCTTGTTGACCAAATCCCAGAAATAGAAAACACCATCAAGACTTTCTTTAGGCTCATCCATTACAATCACAGTAACGTTTCTATCCCGTAGCATCTTGTAATGAGAGTCGAGGAGCTCATTTTCAATAAATGCCACTTTGGCACCAGAAGCTTCAACTTGCCAAGTATGTTCTTCCAAGGAATCTCTAAAGTTTGTAAAAGCTCCGGTCACACAACCTTTAAAAATAGTAGGAGCATGAAGTAACGAAAGATTGTCGTTATCCAAAATATTAACAAACCTATCACCAGCACCGAGCCCTAAAGACGTCATCATGTTTACAATTCTGTTAGTCAGTGCATGAAACTCTGCGAAGCTGTAGCGCCTATTACGCTCAATATTTACAATAGCTTCACATTCACCATATCGATTTGCCAAATTTTCCATGTGATTACTGAAATTAATTTTCATAAATTCCTCGCTTGTTAGGACTTATTTTTATATAAGCTATGGTCTCAGGTCATTATTTAATCGAAAACAGTAAAATAACTATTTTTCAACTAAAATTGAGCGAAACTCTATAGCGTCAGAAGACTCGTTTTTCTGAATCTTTACTTCTCCCGAATTGACCAGAAAAATTAAGTGCGCAAATGTTTCCTCAAGTGCGAGGCAGCGACCGAAGCCTTTCACCGCGCCCCAACCTACAAAAGATAACAATTCATCTGTAGTTAACCATTGATCAAGCTTTCGAATTAACGTTCTTAACAGGTTGTGATGATGCTCTAAAATCTCGTCAACCCTAGCTATTGCATTGAAAAATATCCTTTCATGCGCTGGTAAAACTAAATAATCTGGGTTAACCCATGACTTTAGATCAGTTAAGCTTTCGAGCCAATTTTTGATAGGATTGTCATTTAAGCTTATTATATCCGTACCTACATGAGGCGTTATGCCTGGAAGCACTTGGTCCCCAGAGATAAATATTCCTAGCTTGTCGTTTTTAAGACATATATGCTCAACGGAATGACCAGATCCGGACCAAATATCCCAATCATTTTCTCCTATAATTATAGATTCGCCTTTTTCAATTATTTTTACTTTCTCTGGGAGAGGACCATAAAGGTTATCCATTACTCTTGCGTATTTCTTTAACTCAGGTATTTCTGTATTCGAAACCCCCAAAGTTCTATAGAAAAAGTCATCCTTTTCATGGTCACTGGATAACCTGCTAAACTCGTCACGCCTGGCTTTGGAAATTTCATTCTCGGAGGCATAGACTGGTACTTGGAAATGTTGCTGAATCCAGCCGGAGAGGCCAATATGGTCAGGATGACAGTGTGTAACCAACAATCCAGTGAGCTTTTTTGGCTCAGGTAGTTTTTGTACTATTTCTTCCCAAATTCCCCGATTAGCATCCGAACTTGGGCCACTATCAATGGCAAACCAACCGCCTTTATCTTTAATCAGATAGATATTTATATGGTCAAGCTTTGAGGGAATTGTAAGCCTCGTCCAGAGCAGACCAGCACTGATAGAAACCAGCTCTCCAAATTTAGGAGGAGCTATATTTATTATGTTTCCCTGAGCAACGCTTCTATTGGTGGTATGCACAATTTATCCCTCAACGAACTGTTAAATTTTATTTAATTAATTTAAAAAGAGCCCCCCATTTTGGAGGGCTAAAGGGACACATCCTTTTACCGCTATTTCGCCTGCATAACTGTTGCAGCATCAAGACGGATATAGCGACCATTCATATATCCGTTTTCAACTAGAAATACGCATGCTGAAGCAAACTCATCAACATTACCCATCCGTTTGGGTGCTTCGCACATTTCGATCAAGGCATTTTTCACCTTTGAATCCAGCGCATCTACCATCGGAGTTGCGAATAACCCTGGGGCAATTGAATTGACGCGAACACCGATTGAACCTAGTTCACGTGCTGCTGGAATATTGATTCCGTTAACCCCGGACTTGGAAGCGCCATAAGCGCACTGTCCAAGCTGTCCCTCCCAAGCAGCGCCCGATGAAACGTTAATAATGACGCCCCGTTCACCATTTTGATCCGGTTCATTCAGTGCCATCTTTTCTGCACACTTAGCCATTACTGTATATAGGCCCACTAGATTGACGTTTATTACATTTCTAAAATTATTGATCGAGCCCGCAATTCCATTTTTATCGAGAATCTTTTTTGGGGCTACAATCCCCGCCGCATTTATGTCCACATGGATTGCGCCAAATTTTTGGATCGTTGCGCTAATCGCGGCATCCACATCGTTCTCTTCGGTGACATCAGTGGCTATAAAAATCGCGTTTTCATCACCGAGCTCTTCTACAGCACTCAGTCCGGCTTCTCGGTTCATATCTAGTAAAGCGACCTTTGCCTTTTTCTTTTTCACAAGATAGCGCGCAGTTGCTAGCCCTAGACCAGATGCACCTCCGCTAATCACAACTACTTTATTTTCCAAATTCATGATCTACTCCTGTTTGAATATTTGAGACCTAAATGTGACTTAGTAACCTTTGAATTGAGGCCTTCGCTTTTCACTAAATGCATTAAGGCCTTCCATAGCGTCATATGAACGCATGTGGCGTCGGAAGAGTACCTGTTCATGCTCCAAGGCATCGTGAAGAGCCTTGCTGCCTGTTTCATTCGCCACAGTTTTCATACGTTGAAGCGCAATTGGGCTTTTCTCTGCGATTAACTCTGCAATCCTTTGTGTTTCAGCTCGCAGGGAATTAAGATCCACCACTTGATTCACAAATCCGTAAATTTTCATTTCTTCTGCAGAAAGCGTGCTACCGGTGAAAAGCAGAAATTTCGCTACGTTAAGAGGAATGATTCTTGGTAAAACTGCTGCGCCGCCAGCTCCAGGGTATACGCCGTAGTTGGCGTGCGCGTCTCCGATTCTTGCGCTATCAGCCGCAACCACGATGTCCGCACACATGGCGGTTTCAAGGCCTCCAGCCATCGTGATGCCGTTCAAGGCCGCGATTACCGGCTTAGGGAAGTCACGAAGTACATTCAAAACGCGCCCAGTCAATCGATCGATAAAATCCGCTTCTCCGGGTTGTAAGCGAGCAGAATTAAGGATCTCTTTCAGATCTGCTCCGGCGCAAAAGGCTCTCCCCTTTCCAGTCAAAACAATGACTTTTACGGCATCATCATTAGCGATCCTGGGCAAAATCTCTTCAAACTCATCCAGCATCTGCAGATTGATCGCATTCATTTCATTCGGGCGGTTTAGATTAATCCACCCAACGGGTCCAGATTGCTCATAAAGTAAGGCACTGTTCGTCATTTGATTACCTCGCCAAGTCATCTTGTTTTGGTGGCTTTTTAACTGAAGGCCGGTACACCAGTTAGTGATCGGGCGATTAACAGCTTTTGGATTTCAGTCGTTCCATCTGGAATAGGGCCAATTATTGCCTCCCTCGCTAGTCGCTCTACGATGAACTCTTTAGTAACACCATTACCGCCGTGGATCTGAACCGCATCTCGACAGGCTTTTACCGCGATTTCTGTGCTAAACCACTTTGCCATCGCACACTCCTTGTCACACCGCAAACCTTGATCAATCATTTCTGCTGCCCTGAGCGTAAGTAATCGAGCGGCATCAATCTGCGTAGCCATGTTGGCAATTTTCTCTGCAATCAGCTGATGACCTGCAATCAATTTCCCATGTTGAGATCGGGTTTGACTGTATTTAATTGACTCTTCCATCGCCCGTCTTGCAATCGAATAGCCCCACGCGGCCATGTGACACCGGGCACGCTCAAAGGTTACTAGCGTGTTCTTTAATCCCTGCCCGATCTCCCCGACAGTGTTCTCGACGGGTACGCGTACATCCGCGAGGAAAATTTGAGAGGTTGATTGTCCGTTCAACGCCATTTTAGGAATGCCACGCACTTCGAGGCCCGGTGTATCTGCCTCGATAAGGATGTGTGTCAATTCGCCTTCGCCGGTCTTACAGGTGCATACGAAGATATCCATATGCTCTCCATTGGAAATCCACGTTTTCTCTCCATTAATGACCCAATAATCCCCATCACGGACTGCACGCGTCTTTGCAGCAGCAACGTCCGAACCGACGTCAGGCTCAGATATCCCCATGCTTATGAAAACTTCACCAGAGAGCAGTCCAGGGACATATTTTTCCTTCACGGAATCAGAAGCATTTCTGATTAACATGTCTGCGCCGGAAACATTGATAAGGATTGGTAGCGCCAGATCGATTGCACTGACACCAACCTCCTCCCACAAGCGCAAATGTGTGACCCAATCCATCTCTAAGCCCCCCCACTGTTCTGGGAACGGCGCTCTGATCAGACCATATTCTGTCAACGTTTTGATGAAGCCCTTCATCATCTCTTTGGGAATAAACTTTTCACCGTGGGCTCTCAATTTTGGCTCAATCTCAGCGTCGAGAACCTTCCTCAAGCCGTCCGTGGCCATTCTTTGTTCTTCTGTCATCTGCATGGTCATAAAATCGCCTTTCTAACTAAGGGAGAGCTATCGTTGGCAGCTCGGGTTTGTTGGATATTTCTAACCGTATCTCAATCGTTTTGGCTTCACCCCCCTCAAAAGCGGGGGTAGGGCCAATGATCAATTTTCTAGATACTTAGTTTTCTAAGAGGCCTGTTATCAACAACGGTCGATTAGCCAGCTCGTGGGCGTTCCCAGGACATCCGGGGGTGCAGTAACTCTGCTACGGCAAGACAAAACTAGCAGAGGGCGCGGGAATTCCAGGCCTTATCAGCTTTGACAATCCCAATTGCTAGATAGCGTCATTTTTTGGTAGGCGTTTCTGGAACATATGAAACGACCGGAAGGGGCGGTCCCTGGCTTGGCCAGTGCAGGTATTCAGATGGTCACTAACCGTCAAACCATCGCGTTTATCGGCAGATCAGTGTCTTACACCTCAATTTTCATAACTTGCTTTTTGGCGGCCCTGGACTTGGCTATTATCAGGCTGGGAAGAGATCATCCGAGAAATTTTCCAGTGCCCTGCTGATCAACCTCGTTTTCGCCACAGGATTATTCGGTATTGGTCTCTCCTACCCGTTCTTCAGCTGGTATGTTCTGACGGTGACGGACCTCACTGCGGTAATCCCGGTACTCAGCAATGCTCTAACCCACCTGCTAGCCTTCTGTCCGACTATCATGGCACGGCTAATATTCTTTCTTGGCCAGACCGTGCCATTGCTACTTAACGCGGCAGACCAGAATACGAGAAAAAGCGAAGCCGCCGGTAGTGCTACAGCCTTGAGCACAATCGGCAATGTTGTTGGCTGCCTGCTGACGTCTTCGGTGCTGATGTACTTTCTTGGTGTGGGCTACTCCATCTTCTTTAATTGCGCAATTCTGGCCATCTGCGCTCTGTTGGTGATCAGTCCCGATCGATCTCCCATGAATTCCGCCCTGATTGGCGTTGCTGCTGAGGTGAATCACAAGAAGGTTTATCGGCTTTACCGGGAGGCAGGCCTGGCCGTCCGAAAACGCAAGCGCCGTAAAGGTGTGATGGTGGAACGACAGCCCCTGGTGTTGCCCGATGCACCGAATCATACGTGGTCCATGGACTTCGTGATGGATTCCTTGGCCAACGGGCGCAGGATCAAATGCCTGACTATCGTGAATGACTTCACCAAGGAATGCCTCGACATTCCCGTGGCCATGGGCATCTCGGGTGAACAGGTAGCCCGTACCCTGGATGGCATTGCGGCCTTCCGAGGCTACCCGAAAGCCGTTAGAACCGACCAAGGGCCGAAATTCACTGGCAAAGCACTCGATCAATGGGCCTATCGTCATGGCGTTGAACTGAAGCTGATTCAGCCCGGAAAGCCGATGCAGAATGGTTACGTCGAGAGCTTTAACGGAAAATTCCGGGATGAGTGTCTGAATGAACACTGGTTCCGAGATCTCGCACACGCCCGGGAGAAGATCAGCAATTGGCGCTTGGACTACAGTGAGCAGCGTCCGCACTCATCCCTAGTGTATCAGACACCCCTGGAGTTTGCCTCCGCTCTCCGACTTGGCAAAACTGATTCAGCAGTAACGGACATTACTAGGAAGCAGTTGGATTAAAGACTGGGGGCAGGTCAGGCATTATCTATTCCCGCCCCCAACAAGATGCGTTCACCTCATCGCTGCCTATATTTGCTGACATCACTCTCATCACTCTACACACGCGAGGCAATTAAGGCAGGCTGTGCAAACGAGCGGAATTACCAATCGGGTGACGGCGCATACTTTTCGCCACGCTTTTGGTACTGAGATCCCGAAGTGATATCCGAACGGTTCAGGAGATCCGCGGCCACAGCGATATTCGCACGACTGAAATCTACACCCACGTTATTGGCGATCGACGAGCTGGAACAGTTAGTCCATTTGACCGTTTGCTAGGTTCTTGAAGAATGACCAAGCGCTCAACTAGGCAGACAGCCCCGAGGATTACAGGCGCCATGAATGTTCGCTTTTGTTTAAAAGAAAACATTTTGGGCGGCCACCAGCAGCTTCCCAGTCCTAAGGCAACAATTCCCGGGCCTGACTAGCCCCTTACATGGACAGCCAGGCCAGGGGCAAGACCAAGGCCACCTCAACTCAGCATGACTTGGGTAAGAAAGACTTCCGGCCCTATACTGTATGGTTAATCCATGGTCCAAGAGCCCCCAAGAATATGGACGAATTAATCGAGTACGCCTCGCAGGTCTTTGAATCTCGCCAGCTAGCTTGCGACTGGCTAAACGGTCCTGTTGCCGCACTTGGCCATCGGCGACCTATTGAACTATGCGAGACGTCCGAAGGTCGTCGAGAGGTTACGGGGGTTCTCAGGAAAATCGAATGTGGCGAGTTTTCCTAGAGATCGCGCCCTGGTTCGTGGCTGACCCACTATTCTGCACATCCACGAATCGGTTATCTTTGAGACAGGAGTCACCTATGGAAAAAGCGCTGCTCCTAACGATGGGTATCGGGATCTTTGGCAGCGCACTGCTGACTGCGGCGATTTTCAACCTAGTTGTCCAAATGACCGCTTTTAAGCGGCCAGTTTATTG
>PYVH01000068.1 GCA_003030785.1 Marinobacter sp. B9-2
TAGAAAAAACAGACAGGGACTGGCAGGAAGCGGGAGGAAAAGGAGGCCGCAAGGGCCGATAAATACCGGCCCTTGCCTGGTTATTGGCGTTAATTGTGCTCGGAAAAGATCCGGGTCTGTCCCGCCTCGTTAAACAGGATGACCTTGTAATGATCTTTCCGGTCGCCCATTTCCATGCCGGGTGACCCCATGGGCATCCCGGGCACGCTGAGGCCGGTGGCCTGGGGTGCTTCGCTGATCAGGCGCTTGATGTCCTCGGCTGGCACATGGCCCTCGATGACGTAGTCACCCACGAATGCGGTATGGCAACTGCCAAGACCGGCAATCAGGCCTGCGTCGGCCTTGATCCTGCCCATATCGTTGGTGTTGGTCGCCTCCACCTCGAAGCCATTTTCTTTCAGGTGATCTATCCAGTCATCACAGCAGCCGCAGGTCGGGGATTTGTAAACGTGGATGCTCTGGGCTGCGCCGGCTGCCAGCGCCGTGGTGCTGAATCCCAGGGCTGCCATCAGGCCAAAAGCCAGGGTGTGTTTTTTCATGGCAAGTACCTCAGTGGTGATGTTGATGTTTACTTGAGCCTGTGTCGTCAGAACCGGAAAGCCAGAACCACCAGACGATGGCTGCCATCAGGGCAAGACCTCCGACGTTGACCAGCATTGTTTCCATCAGTTCCGCTCCTGTTGCTGTTTCGGATCACTGTTGCTGTCGTTCTGTTCCGGACGGTGACTGGTTCGGAACAACCTCAAACGGTTGGCGTTGGAGACCACCGTCACCGAAGACAGGGACATGGCAGCGCCGGCCAGTATCGGACTCATCAGTATTCCCCAGACAGGGTAGAGCAGGCCGGCGGCCACCGGAATACCCATTGTGTTGTATACGAACGCGCCAAACAGGTTCTGGTGAATATTTTTCACCGTGGCCCGGGAGATCTCGATGGCATCGGGCACGCCGTGGAGCGAGCCTCGCATCAGCGTGATGCTGGCGCTCTCAATGGCCACATCCGTGCCGGTGCCGATGGCAAAACCGACGTCTGCCGCCGCCAGGGCCGGAGCATCGTTGATGCCGTCGCCGACCATGGCGACTGTGTGGCCCTTGCCGCGCATTTCACTGACCACCTCGGCCTTGTCTTCAGGCAGCACTTCCGCGCGATAGTCATCGATGCCGGCTTTTTTCGCGATGGCCTTTGCGGTGGCGTCGACATCGCCTGTGACCATCATCACCTTGATGCCAGCCTTGTGAAGGCGCTGGATGGCAGCCTTGGAGTCCGGTTTGATGGCATCGGCAACGCCAATGACCCCCAGAGCTTCGGTGCCCAATGCCAGAAACAGGGGCGTGCCGGCTTCTTGGGTAATCGAGTGGGCGGCATCGTCCAGATCGCCCAGCGCAACGCCCTGGTCTTCCAGCCAGCGGCGGTTGCCCAGACGCACGGGCTTGCCGTCGAGTTCACCTTGCACGCCTTTACCATTCAGGGCCTCGAAACCGGTCAGCTTCTCCAGCTGAACGCTTTTTTCTTTGGCCTTCGCCAGAATCGCCTCGGCCAGAGGGTGTTCGGAGTGTTGTTCCAGCCCCGCCGCGAGCGACAGCAGGCGTTGCTCGTCACCGTCGCTGGCATGAACCCGGGTAACTGCCGGATGACCTTCGGTGATGGTGCCGGTTTTATCGAGTATCACCAGGTCCAGCTTACCGGCGGTCTGCAGCGCATCGCCCTGGCGGATCAGGGCGCCGTATTCCGCCGCCTTGCCAACGCCAACCATCACCGACATGGGCGTGGCCAGGCCCAGGGCGCAGGGGCAGGCGATGATCAGCACCGTGGTGGCCGCCACCATCATATGAACCACCGCCGGTTCCGGCCCGACGTTGTACCAGACCAGCGCCGCCACGACGGCAATCAGCATCACGGTGGGCACGAACACCGACGAAATCTTGTCCGCAAGCCGTCCAATGGCAGGCTTCGAGCCCTGGGCTTTTTTCACCAGCTTGATGATTTGAGCCAGCGCGGTGTCACTGCCAACCCGGGTGGCCTCGTAGACAATCGAACCATGGGTGTTGAGGGTGCCGGCAGACACCTCATCGCCTTCCGATTTGCTCACCGGCATGGGCTCACCGGTGAGCATGCTCTCATCAATGCGAGTAGAGCCTTCGGCAATCACGCCATCGACCGGCAGTTTCTCACCGGGTCTTACCCGGATGTGGTCGCCCTTGAGAACCTCCTCTACCGGAATGTCCTGCTCTTCACCATCCCGAATCACCCGCGCGGTTTTCGCCCGCAGGTCCAGCAACCGGCGCACCGCCTCCGATGTCTTGCCTTTGGCCCGAAGCTCCAGGGCCTGACCCAGGTTGATCAGGCCGATGATCATCGCCGAGGCCTCAAAGTAGACATGGCGAGCCATCTCCGGCAACGCGCCGGGAATACTGGTGACGACAATGGAATAAAGCCAGGCGGTGCCGGTACCCAGGGCAATCAGGGTGTCCATGTTGGCGTTATGGTGCCGGAATGCCTTCCAAGCACCAGTGTAGAAGTGTCGTCCGGTAGCGATCATTACCCCAAGAGTGAGAATGCCCAGGTTCAGCCAGGTGAGCTGATTGGCATCCGTCACCATCATGGTGTCGAAACCCATGCCGTAGACCATCAGCCCAAGACCCAGGCTCAGACTCACGGCCATCTTTATCAGCAGTGTCTTGTACTGCTTCCGGTCTTCCTCCTGCTTGCGTGCGTCCGCTTCGTCCTCGTCCTCGATCACGCTGGCGCCATAACCGGCATTTTCTATTGCCTTCACCAGCGCCTCGGGATCGGCATCACCCGTGGCCGTGGCGGTATTGTCCGCCAGGTTCATATGGGAATGGCTGATACCGGAGACCGACATCAGGGCCTTCTCAATGGTGTTTACACAGGAAGAACAGGTAGCACCGGTCACTGACAGATGAATCTGCCCGTCCGCACCGGCTGCTGCCCCAGAACCAGTCGGAGCAGAATCTGCCTCGGTTGCCTGATCTTCAGAGTCGTCGGCGGTATCGGCCTCATCCTCATTCCCTGAAGAACAGCAACTGGCCGGCTCGGCGTCTTCCTGGAAAGGCTCGGCCGGGTAGCCGGTCTCGGTGACAATCCGAGCCGCCTCATCAGCATCCACGCCCTCCGGCAGGTCCACGGTCTGTTTTTCCAGATCGACCTCAACCAGCTCAGCATCGCCTGTCAACGGCTCCAGGGCGCTGCGAATCTTCTTCACACAGCCCTGGCAGGAAGCCCCGGAAATGCTGAGAGTGGTTTGTAAAACAGGTGTGTCAGTCATCCAGAATCACTCCTCGTTCTGTTCAGTTGCCCCGCACCGATACGGCGAACTCCAAACCAATTAAGAATAGAGTAAAACCTGTGAGCAACTCACAGGTCAAAGGTTTTCTTGAGGAGGGAAAATCGAAGGACGGCTATCAATCCCGCGAGCGAAGAAACGTACCGCAGGTCTTGCACTGATCCGGCGCCATCAGCTTCGCCTGCCAGCCAATCTTGTGGCCACAAGCCGGACACGCCAGCTTCAGCTGCAGAACAATAATAGGCGTGATCAGCGCAGCGATCAGAACACCCAGGGGGCCCCAGCTTTCACCGCTGGACAACCCAAGCTGACTGCTGAACACCAGAATGACGGTCAGCGCCACAAACGCGAAAATGAAATAGTTCCGGTTCCAGCGTTCCCACTGGCGAATTTTATCGTCCTGCTCCGGAGTCAGGTATTGCGCGGCCATAGAATCTCACCTGAAGGATTTACCCGTATCTTGGGGACGGGCCGCGGCAATTACAATCCGGAATCGGCCGTAATGCCCGCCACCAGAACACCGGAAGCCAGGGCCTTCTCAAGGTCGGAAACCGGAATCGGTCGGCTGATCAGATAACCCTGGGCAAAGTTACATCGATGATTCTTCAGGAAACTCAGCTGCTCCTCGGTTTCCACACCCTCGGCCACCACCTCAATACCCAGGTTGTGAGCCAGGTTGATCACCGCCCGGGTAATCACCGCGTCGTCATGGCGTTCCGTGACTTCCGTGATAAACGAGCGGTCGATTTTCAGCAGGTCAACGGGGAAATCCCGAAGGTAACCGAGCGACGAATAACCCACCCCGAAGTCATCAATGGCAAGGTGAACACCCAACTGGTGCAGACGCGAAAGCTGATTCAGGTTGTGCTCGATGTTCTGGATGAAGATTTCCTCGGTGAGCTCGACCTCCAGGCGATTCGCCGGCACATTCTCCGCCGCCAGGGCTTCCCGAATGTGGTCCACCAGATCCTCGTCGTCCAGCTCCCGGCCCGAGAGATTGACCGCAATGCGCAGGCCCTCATGGGGAGTGCCTTTCCATGCGGCCAACTGCCGACAGGCCGCCATGACCACCCAGCGCCCGATATCAGTGATCCGACCGCTCTCTTCCGCCAGCGGGATAAACTCCACCGGCGGCAGAAGACCGCGGCGGGGATGGCGCCAGCGGATCAGCGCCTCGACGCTCTGGATTTCACCGGTGTTCAGGTTCAGCTGGGGCTGATAGAAGAGCACGAATTCGTTGTTGGCCAGGGCCTGGCTGAGATCTTTGTCCAGCTCCAGACGCATGACTTCCCGTTCCTGCATGCCTTCGGTATAGAACTGGTAGGTATTCCGGCCCTGCTCCTTGGCGCGATACAGGGCAATGTCGGCATTGCGCAACAGCGTATCCGCGTCCAGACCGCTCTGGGGATACACCGCCACGCCCATGGTGCCGGTAATGCTGTGGGACTGTCCCTGAACATCGAAGGGCTGGTCGAAGCACTGTTTGATCTGGCCCAGCAGGTGAATGATGTCGTCAATGTCGTCCACCTGTTGCTGGCAGAACATGAACTCATCGCCCCCGGAGTAGGCCACCAGCAGGCGTTCATTGCTGAGGCGGTTCAGCCGCTCGGACACCTTGATCAGCAGTTCATCCCCGAACTGGTGGCCGAGGGAGTCGTTGAGGGTCTGGAAACGGTCCAGGTCCAGCATCACCAGGGCAACCTGGCGCATCTGGCGATCGGCAATGTTCAGGGTGTGGGACAGGTCTTCCATGAAGAACCGACGGTTCGCCAGGCCGGTGAGGGTGTCGGTGGATTCCAGTCGCGCCAGATCTTTCTGAATGGCGGTGCGCTGCGCGATTTCCTGATCCAGTTCCCGGCGGGTCTTCAGCAGCGCGCGGTTGCGCTTGAGAATGAGCTGTACCAGCAGCGTGGTCAGACTGGTCAGCAGACCCATCAGCAAAAGGCTTGCAAAGGTCATCCCCGGCCAATAGCTGTACTGGCTTTCCACCCATTCAGTGGAAGGGCGCAGGGTCAATGTCCAGTCCAGGGTCGGCAAATTAACGTCCTGGGTCTGGGCAAAGTCGCGACTAACCGGCTGGGACACGTTCAGTTCATAGCTCACTTCGCCGGCCTCGCGAATCTCGATCCGGAAGGATTCCAGGACCCGCTCGGTGAGAAGCTGGCGCGCCAGCACTTCCATTCGGAACACGCCGGCCATGAAGCCATTATTCTCGGCGCCGGCACCCACCGGCGCATAGATCACCATTCCCTTGCCACCCTGGCGCAAATTGATGACACCGGAAAGATCCCAGCTGCCGGACTGTTTCGCCCGTTCCAGTGCCTGACGCCGTTCCTCATTGAAGGCGACGTTGTAGCCGATAACGTCTTCGTTGTCGGTTATCGGCTCCAGCCAGCGGATAATGAAATCGGAGTCAATCCACTCAATGGCCTGGTAAACGCCGAAGTCGTCGAGGTAGTTGCGGGCATCCTGCCGCCACTCCTGTTCGGTTTTGGCAGGGTCTGCCTCCAGGCGTTTGGCCATACGCCGGATGGCTTCGGCGTGGATCAGAAATTCCCGCTCCAGGTGGTTGGCCATGGCCCGGGCTTCGTTGGCCAGATTGGCTTCGATCTGACTCTTGTCCTGTTGAACCAGACCGTAGCGCAGGCCGGCGGCCAGCCCCAGGAAAACCAGGAAAATCACCACCGGAAACGCCGGGCTCAGAAGCCCTGAAACGACAGCCTTGGGGGGTGATGTGGGTTGATCCACAGTTTACTCCGAGAGTTGCAACGGTGGTGCCGTAACCTTGCCGGCGCCAGCAGAATAATGAACCATATTGATCGGTTACCGCCATCAATTGCTGGTAGGGTGACAGTGCGGAAAACACTTATGTGGGCTGATTATGTCAGACCCGGGAGGGTGGTTACAGTAGAGTTATCAATCTGTGATGCAGTTCCTGATCCAGCTCAATCCTCAGGCCCGTCGGGCAATGCCGAGGCGAGGAATCTCCTGTTTCGGGCAATGGTCCATGACCACGGTCAATCCGAAATCCTCGGCGCGGGCAGCACCTTCTTCGTTGATCACGCCGATCTGCAGCCAGACCACCGGTATTTTAAGATCGATAGCGTGATCAATGATCGCATCCGTGCGCTCAGGGGCGAGAAACAGATCCACCATGTCCACCGGTTCGGGCAGGCTGTGCAGGTCGGCGTAAACGGTTTCACCAAGCACTTTCTGACCGGCCAGCCGGGGATTCACCGGGATAACCCGGTAGCCCTGATCCTGAAGGAATTCCATGACTTCGTGGGAAGGCCGGCCGGTTTTCTCACTGGCGCCAACCAGGGCAATGGTCCTGACGGTGGTCAGGATGTGACGCATCTGTTCCGGGCTATTGCTGGGCATGGTGCTGGCGAAACCTCGCTGAATTAACGGTGTGCCTGAAGACAGACAGACACAGATTCCGCGTAGCGTAACGCGTGGGGCTTGTCGATTTCCACCTCGGCCCACTGGACCGCCTCGTGTTCCATGACGATGGTGAGAACCTCGTGGGTCAGGCGTTCCAGCAGGGCGAAGCTGTTGCCATCCACATGATGGATGATCTGTTTGGTGATGGTGCGATAGTTGAGGGCGGCCGCGATTTCATTCTGGTAAACCGCTTCGGTTGCATCGTAGGTCAGGCTTACATTAATCAACACGTCCTGCTGATTGTTGATTTCCTCTTCCTTGATGCCGATGTAGGCTCTCAGAAGAAGATCCTTGATGCGAACTTTTGCAAGGTGATTCCCTTTGACGTCTGTCATGCGACCTCCCTGGGGTCCGATACTTCAGCGATTGTTACTGATAAGAGTCAGAAACTCGGTGCGAGTAGCCTGGGATTTGCGGAACTGCCCCAGCATCATCGACGTTTTCATGCGGGAATTCTGTTTCTCGACGCCCCTCATCATCATGCACATATGCTGGGCTTCGATAACCACCGCCACGCCTTTGGCACCTGTGACGCTTTCGACGGCTTCGGCAATCTGCCGGGTCAGGTTTTCCTGGATCTGCAGGCGGCGGGCATACATGTCGACGATGCGGGCGAACTTGGACAGGCCCAGCACCTTGCCCTGGGGCAGGTAGGCGATGTGGCACTTGCCGATGAACGGCAACATGTGGTGCTCGCACATGCTGTACAGCTCGATGTCCTGGACCACCACCATTTCATCCATGGCGGATTCGAAAACGGCATTGTTGACCAGGTCGCCCAGATCCTGCTGATAACCGCAGGTCAGGAATTGCATCGCCTTGGCAGCGCGCATTGGAGTGTCTTGCAGACCCTCGCGGTCCGGGTCTTCGCCCAGGCCATCGATAATGGCACGAAAGTGCCCGGAGAGGTCGTCAAGGAGTTTGCTCATAGTCTTTTCCGGTTGGCAGTGTCTTACAAAGGCCAAAGCTTAAGGCAATTCGCCCGGCATCTCTACGGTTTACGGAGGCATTGCCGGAAAAGACCACTTTGGCTGTCATGCCCTGTGGTTTGGGCACTGGGGCTATGGTAGTGGTGGCTGGTTTGTTCTACAGTTTCAGGCTGTAAATGTTCGCTGGGGGCAATACATGGAAGAGGTGATGCCTACCGTCGGTGGGGTTTCCGCCGCGGGGCGCGAGGAAGGCACCCTTGAAGGGTGGCAACAGGGAGGTAAGTGGTTCAGTTTCGAGGGCCATGCCATCTTCAGCCGGATGGCAGGCTCGGGCGACCCGTTGATCCTGATTCATGGTTTTCCGACCGCCAGCTGGGACTGGAACCGTCTCTGGCCGATGCTGGTTCAGCAGCACAACGTGCTGACTCTGGATATGCTGGGCTTCGGCTTTTCCGACAAGCCCTCCGATTACGATTACAGCATCGAAGACCAGGCCGACCTTTTCCAGGGCTGGATTGATGGGCTGAGCCTGTCGTCGGTGCACCTGCTGGTGCATGACTATGGCTGCAGTGTGGCCCAGGAGCTCTTGGCCCGGGAGCAGGAAGGCGGGCTGCCTTTCCGGATAGCCAGTGTCTGCTTTCTGAATGGTGCGCTTTTCCCGGAAGTCCACAACCCGTTGCTGATTCAAAAGCTGTTGAGAAGCCCCTTTGGCGGTTTGATCAGTCGAGGCCTGACCCGGCGCAGTTTCGAGCGCAACTTCCGCCGGTTGTTCGGCAGCCAGAATCCGCCGGACCGTCAGGACATGGAGGACTTCTGGCATCTGCTGACCTACAACAACGGCCGGGGCATCCTGCACCACCTGATCCAGTTCATGGAAGAGCGTCGTTGTCACCGGAACCGCTGGGTTGGCGCGCTGCAGCAAGCGACTCAGCCCATGCGATTGATCTCCGGTACGGCCGATCCTGTCTCCGGAGCCGGTATGGCACGTCGGTATCGCGAACTGATACCCGATGGCGATGTTGTCACTCTGAGGAACATCGGGCACTACCCGCATTTCGAGTGCCCCTGGGAGGTTTTCAGCGCCTACCGGGAGTTTCGTAAACGCTGCGATCAGTAAACGTGGCCGTTTCTGCGCTTCAGCCCGACGCAGAATCGGGCATGTCTTCAGCCCCCCGGCCCACAACCGGTAGCGGTCGAGCGGCATTGACCACCTGGTTGCGGCCCCGGGACTTTGCTTCGTACAGTGCCTGATCCGCCCGGTTCAGCCAGACCGACCAGGTTTCCCCCTTGCTGACTTCCGCGACACTGGCACTGGCCGTCACCTTGATGTCTTCCAGGAAGGGCCGGGCACTGATGCTGGTCAGAAGCTGGTGGGCCAGCGCATCGGCATCTTTCTGGCGGGTTTCCGGCAGGACAATCATGAACTCTTCGCCGCCGATCCGGAACAGCTGATCACTTTCCCTCAGTCTGTTGCGCAAACGCAGCGCCATTTCCGTGAGCACCTTGTCACCGGCCAGATGGCCCCACTGATCGTTGATGGTCTTGAAGTAGTCCAGATCCAGCAGAATCAGGCTGGATACCCGTTCATACCGCTCCCGCATCTGAATCTGGCCGTTGAGAATATCGGCAAGCTGTGACCGGTTCAGGCAACCGGTCAGTGGATCCGTGGTGGCCAGGCGTGTGAGCTCCTGCTGAAGTTTGCCCACCAGAAAGGCAAAAATCATGGCAAACAGGCAGGTCAGGCCAAGGGAAAACGTGATTCGCCAGAAGTCGGCTTCAGGAAAGCGCAGGAAAGACACGACAGCCATAACCACTACAAAGATGATGTTGCTGCCGATTGCTTCCCTCAGGGGCATCAGGAAAAACAGGGCCGTGGCGGCAGGGTAGGCCCAGTAGAGGCCGGCGTGGCCATTGATGTGTGTGGAATAGGCGGCACTGACCACGGCGAGCAGGGGGAACAGTCGGCCTTTGAGAAAATAGGTGCCGCGGAACCTCAGAAAAGCGATAACCAGGAGGGCATTGACACAAAAGAGAACCAGCACCGAAGACAGCAGATAATGGGATTGCTGCCACTGCACCATGACCAGGGGCGCTACCGCGATGAATGCCCAGAAATGCAGGTGATAGACCAGCTGTCGTTTGAAACCCAGCACCGCCAGGGTCGGGTTGGTTGCCAGGGTAGAAGGTGGTACCGAAAAATTCACAGCATACTCCTGCTGTCTGAGTCCTATCCGCCCGCGTCCCGTGCAGGGACAGTCTTGAAGTCTAGCATGACCGTTTCTCTAATGAAGCAGATAGCATCGTTTATGACCATCATTAGTTTTGTTCAGTTGGCCGGGCCTTGTCCACTTCGCTAAACTTCGCGGGAACAATTCAGGGACACGCCCAGGGACCACCCTATGACTGCTATTCATACCCGAGAACCGGCCCTGACGATCCGGGCCGGCCGTCGCGCGCTGCAGCGCCTCAAGGAAAAACCGCTGTCACCGGAAGACGTGCACGTGATTCCGGGCGCTGCCGGCGGCCCCAAGGCTCTGGGAATCAGTGGCCTGGACAAGGCCATATTCGGCGACTGGCTGCCGCGGGTGCCGCAGGAGCGATCGCTGATCGGCTCTTCCATTGGAAGCTGGCGGTTTGCCGCCGTGGCCTCTTCCGATGACCCGAAAGCCCAGCTCGGCCGGCTGGCTGAACTTTATACCGCCCAGCGGTTTGCCAAAGGCGTCAGTGCTGCCGAAGTGAGCCGTAAGAGTGTGCTGTTCCTGGAGGAACTGCTCGGTGGTCGGGAAGATGCCATTCTGAACCACCCCTGGTACCGGCTTAACGTTGTGGTTGTTCGCAGTCTTGGCAAGCTGGCGGAGGATGCGCGTGGGCGGTTGGGGCTTGGTTTGATGAGCGCCATCAGTGCCAATATGGTCAGTCGCCGGCATCTGGGCCGTTTTATGGAGCGGGGCATCATCCACGACGCCCGCCTGAAAGCGCCTTTGGCGAAGCTGGTGGATTTCCCGAGTCACGAAGTGGCGTTATCCCGCGAGAACCTGCTGCCTGCCCTTCTGGCTTCTGCGTCCATTCCCCTGGTGATGGCCGGTGTCCGCAATATTCCCGGCGCACCCGAGGGGATCTACCGTGACGGTGGCCTTCTGGACTACCACCTGGATCTGCCCTACCAGCAGCCCGGGGTGGTGCTATACCCCCACTTCACCGATAAGGTGGTGCCCGGCTGGTTCGACAAGTCTTTGCCCTGGCGGCGGGGCGACGCCACCCGGTTGCAGGACGTACTGCTGGTTGCACCCTCAAAAACCTATCTGGAATCCCTGCCTGACCGAAAACTCCCGGACCGGAAGGATTTCGAGCGCTATGTCGGTGATGACGCCGGCCGTGAACGGGCCTGGCGATCGGCCATTGCCGAAAGTGACCGCCTGGGCGACGAGTTTCTGGAGCTTATCGAAACCGGGCGTCTGACGGATAGGGTCAGGCCCCTCTGAACGCAGTGTTTCTGCAGGAGTGTCTATACTGGTTCGGTACAGTCATGACTTGGAGAACAGATTATGTCCGATGAAAAGCCTGTGGTCGCCAGCAAGACGCCTTTCTCTGTCATGGTGGAGGCAGGAAAGAACTACCTCTGGTGTGCCTGTGGCCGAAGTGGCAGCCAGCCATTCTGTGACGGCTCCCATAAGGGTACCGGTATAACCCCGGTCAAGTACGAGGCGGAAAAGAAAGAGTGGGTCTGGTTCTGCGGGTGCAAGCAGACCGGCAACGCCCCGTTATGCGATGGCACTCACAAGACTCTCGACTAGACTGCCAGCCGTTGCAGTGTACTTATCCTGAAGCCTGACAGGCCGTGGACCGGGTCGTTAAGCGCCCGGACCCTGAGCACGACCGGCACCTCTGCTTCCTGGTTGCGATGGAGGAGGGGAAGATCAATCCGCTCAATGGAGCGATCACTGCGAGCGGTCGCCAGGGCCCGTCGGAAATTGTCCTGAAAGGCGGGTGCAACCAGCTCTTCCAGGGACTGCCCCACCAGGTCGGCGGGTGCCCGATCCAGAAGTTCGGCAATTTGCGGCGAAACAAAGCCAATCCTGGCATTTTCATCCAGCTCCCAGATTACAGCTCCGGACAGTGCCACCAGATCCCGGCTTCGCTGTTCGCTGTCATTCAGCGCCCGACGCAATATCGACTTTTCGACCTGGAAGTTGGCGATCTGATGGTCAGCGCCGATTTCTCTCTGTTCCAGGCCATGGATGTGAAGCGCCTGCCGATGCAGCCGGCGGTTGAGCAACAGGGCGAGCGAGGCAGCGAAGACAGACAGGGCGACACCGGCGATCCAGACCGTTCGCGCGGAGGCGCGGGCGACCTCTTCCAGCCCTTCCGGAGAAGGCACGGTGGTGAGTATCCAATTCTGATCCAGCGGGGACACTTCGGTACGCAGGGCCCGGGTTGGATCCACCAAACCGTTGGTTCGAATCTCCAGCAGTGGCATCTTGGTGTGTCGTTCGAGGGTATCGATACGCAGACCCAGGGAGTCGGGCAGGGTGTCGCTGAACAAAGCCTGGAGCCAGGCCGAGACGGATTGGCTGCTGTCGACTGCCCCCGGCTGATCCGGCGCGTTGGCCAGCAGGTGATTGACCAGGGCCTGGTGCTGGGCATAGTACCGCGCCTCAGCGAGGGCCATGGCCCGCTTTCCTTCGATATTGGCGGTAATGCCGGTGACCAGCATTCCGGCTGCGACCAGAAGCAGGGGGATCCAGAGTCCTGGCCAGAGTACCGGTCTGCGGAACCGGGGCTGGAGCTGAGCTTTCCATGCCGGGCGTCCTTTTCGGCTGGGTCTGTACCCTCAGGACAGACCGACTGTACTCCTATACTCTAGTCCAGCTCCGGAAGAGAGGGAAATGCTCAGGTCCGGACTTTGGCGGCGGCGCCGTAGACCAGCAGGAAAACGGCGAAAGCCGTCACAACAACGGACGGGCCGGCCGGTGTGTCCAGATGCCAGGAAAGACTCAGGCCGCCGCTTACCGCAACAAACCCGAACCCGATCGCCATGGCCACCATGATCTCGGGATTGTGGGCCAGTCTTCTGGCGGTCGCCGCGGGAATGATAAGCAACGCAGTAATCAGCAGCACGCCGACGATTTTCATGGCCACGGCGATAACCAGCGAAAACATCAGCATGAGAACCAGACGAATACGCTCTACAGGAACACCCTCAACACGGGCGAGTTCTTCATGGATTGTGCTCATAATTAGCCCCCGCCACAACACCGCCAGAAGAAGGAGGATGAGTGCGGCGCCACCATAAATCCAAAGCAGATCTTCGCGACTCATGGCTAACAGATCGCCGAACAGTAAGCCTGTCAGGTCCACGCGAACATCCGGCATGAAACTCAGGGTTACCAGGCCGATTGCCAGGGCGCTGTGGGCCAGAATCCCGAGCAGGGTATCCGTTGCCAGGGCTCGCGTGCGGGACAACAGCACCAGTGCCATGGCCAGAACCACGCAGGTAATGATCACACCTACGTTCAGCGGCACGCTGATCAGAAAGCTGAGGGCAATGCCCAGCAGCGCCGAGTGTGCCAGGGTATCGCCAAAATAGGCCATGCGGCGCCAGACCACGAAACAGCCCAGAGGCCCTGCCACGAGGGCAACCCCGAGGCCGCCAATCAGGGCGCGCCAGAAGAAATCGTCCAATATGGCGTCAATGATGGGCATGATCACACTCCGTGTGGCCGCCATGTCCGGATCGGGCGTTGTGGGCATCGCTGTCGACCACATTGCCATGCAGATCGTGACTGTGGTTATGGTGATGGTGGTAGACCGCCAGGGACTCTGCCACCGGCCGGCCAAATGTCTCGATGAACGCCGGGTCGTGGGAGATGTCCGCCGGGTAACCGCTGCAGCAGACATGCTGGTTCAGGCAGATAACCTTGTCCGTGGCTGCCATAACCAGGTGCAGGTCGTGGGAGATCATGATCACGCCGCAATTCAGGTCGTCCCGCAGCTGGCGAATCAGGTCATACAGCGACGCCTGGCCATTGATATCGACCCCCTGGGCCGGTTCATCCAGTACCAGCAGATCCGGTTTGCGGGCCAGGGCCCGGGCCAGCAACAGCCGCTGTTTTTCACCGCCGGACAGGTGGTGCACGGAGGCGGTCAGCAGGTGTGCGATGCCGGTATGGCCCAGAGCAGACTCACATTCACTGAGCGATCGACCGCTGAGCAGCATGAACCGCTTGACGCTCAGGGGCAGCGTGGGCTCCAGGGTCAGATGCTGGGGGACGTAGCCGATAATCAGGTTCTTCCCGAGCGACACCTGGCCCTCGGATACCTTCTCGATGCCCAGGATTGCCTTGATCAGCGTGGTTTTACCGGCGCCGTTGGGCCCGATGATGGTGATGATGTCGCCCCGATGGACTGTCAGGTTGACCCGGTCAACCACAGGCCGTTCATCAAAGCGAACCGTCAGATTGTCCAGGCTCACCAGAGGGTCAGTCATGGTCCGGCTCCGCCTGGCAACGAGGACAGAGGCCAGCAATTTCGAGGGTGGTATTTTCGGCCCGGAAACCTTCGTCGGAAGCGGCTTTGCCGACTTCCTTTGATACTGCCGGTGCGGTCAGCTCGAGGACATTGCCACAGCCACGACAGATCAGAAACATGCCCGTATGGTTTTCACCCGCGTGGGTACAGCCGATGAAGGCGTTGAGTGAGGCAATGCGATGCACCAGGCCATGCTGTTGCAGGAAATCCAGTGCACGATAAACCGTCGGCGGGGCTGCGTTATGGCCGTCGGAGGACAGCTCCCCGAGCACATCATAGGCACCCAGGGGCTTATGGGACTGCCAGATCAGTTCCAGCACCCGTTCCCGAATGGGGGTAAGGCGGGCATTCTGACGCTGGCAAATGGCCCGTGCGTCAGTCAGGGCCTGGCTGACGCAGGCGTCGTGGTTGTGGGGCCGATAGGGGATGGCTCGGGCGGACATGGTCGGGATCCTGCAAAATTTGAAACATTATAACATTTACAGGACTGTCTGCCATGCCCGGCAGTGGAACGGGAAAACGGTCAGTGCCGGGATTTCAACACCAGGGATTCCAGATATTCCAGGTTCGGGATCCAGGCGTTCTCGCCCTCTACCTCAACCAGCATGAGATCCGCCGGGCCTGGCTCGCCTTCCAGTTTTCTGACCTGTTCCTCGGTCAGGCGGGCCTGGCTGGGAATACCCTGGGTGACCAGCGCCATAAACGGGACGTCCTTGTGGTGGTCGCCGATGGTGTTGAGCACAACGATTCGGCCACGATTGTCGCCCGGAACGGTCAGGGCGCCGCCGTTGGCCGCATCGTAGGAGATCACCGGGAGCTGAAGGCCCCGCCAGTCGAGGTAGCCAACCAGCCACTCTGGTGTGTTGGCGCCCGCGTCCGAGCTGGCGTAGTCGACCACTTCCGCAATCGAGACGTTTGGGAGCAACAGTTGCCGACCGCTCATGGGGATCATGACGCAGGAGAGGGATTGGCTGTTGTCATTCATTGCTTGTTACCTCAGGCGGAGTCCCGTTTCTGCCGGCTCTTGAGCAGGCAGGATTCTTCGATGGTTTTTACCAGTTCCCGGGCCAGCTGCTCCGGGGTGCCACAAAATCCGGTGCAACCGGTGGCGGCCACGGATTCGGGCATGGCGCTGTTGCCGCAGCTTTGGCTCTCCTGAACCCAGATCCGGCTACCGTAGGCTTTCAG
>PYVH01000069.1 GCA_003030785.1 Marinobacter sp. B9-2
AACGGCCTGCCGGCTGAGTACATTGCCCAGATCGAAGCCGTTGAGTCCATTGACGACCCGAACCCCGAACGGCATGGGCGCGAGTTGTCGATTTACGGTAAGTCCTGAACGGCCCTGAGAGTCAAACCCCCAGTCTGTCACGCACCGCATAGTACCAGGCGCCCATCGCCGTCAAAGGCACTCGGAACGCGCGGCCACCCGGGAACGGGTAGTGTGGCAGGCTGGCGAACGCGTCAAACCTTTCCGCCTGCCCCTGAATCGCTAGGGCCAATGCCTTGCCAGCCACATGAGTGAAGGTGACGCCATGGCCGGAGCAGCCCTGGGAATAGAACACATTCTCGTGCAAGCGGCCGAGCTGAGGCAGGCGTGACAGGGTTAGAAGGAAATTGCCGGTCCAGGCGTAATCAATCTTCACGTTCGCCAGTGCCGGAAAGGTTTTCAGCATATTAGGGCGAATCAGCCGCTCAATGTTGGCGGGATCGCGGGCGCCGTAGACAACTCCACCGCCATAAATCAGCCGGTTGTCGCCAGATAAGCGGAAGTAATCCAGGAGGTAATTGCAGTCCTCGACACAGTTATCCGCTGGCAGCAGCTTTTTCGCAAGCGCCTCTTCCAGCGGCTCGGTGGCAATAATTTGGGAACCGCACGGCATGGATTTGGCCCCGAGTTCCGGCACCAGGCCACCAAGGTAGGCATTGCCCGCCAGAACGACATACTGTGCCCTGACTTCCCCCTGTTCGGTTTTGACGATTGCCGTTTTCCCCGGAAAAACCTCTGTAACGGCCGAGTGCTCGTGAATCACGCCGCCCCGGGATTCCAGTGCCGCCGCCTCGCCCAGAGCCAGGTTAAGCGGGTGGATATGGCCACCGGTATGGTCTATGGCACCCCCAACATATCGCTCCGTGCCAACGCGCTTGCCAATGGCAGCCCTATCGAGCAACTCAAGCTGTTCATAGCCGAATCGCTGCCACAACGTCTGCTGGCCCTCCAGATGCTTCAGCTGCTTCGGATTGAGTGCGGCAAAAATACCGCCCTCTTTCAGGTCGCAGTGAATGCCGTAACTCTTCACCCTCTGGCGGATAATCTGGCTGCCTTCAAAGGCCATTTCGGCCAGCAGCTTCAGATGGTCCGCTGAGGTCTGCCTTTCGATGCTGTCCAGATCGCGGCTGAAGCTGTTCACGATCTGGCCGCCATTGCGCCCCGAAGCACCCCAGCCAACCGTTGCGGCTTCCAGGACCACCACCCTGAAACCGGCTTCTGCCAGGAACAGTGCCGTAGACAGGCCGGTGTAACCGGCACCGACGACGCACACGTCCGCCTCGCAGGTACCTCTCAGAGCCGGACGCACAGGTGCCGGGTTGGCAGAGGCTGCGTAATACGAAGGAACCGGAGGATACTGGATCATTATGGGGCGCCAGAGAGGGTGAAAGAGACGTTCAGGATCCGGCGTGCAACGCTGCGCGCCGCAGAAAGTCTATGCCAGCGCCGGGCGTTCGGAAAGACACGTTCTTATACCTATATCGCGGGCGGCGCCCGGGCGTGAAAGTGCTGCTATGATTGCTCAACTCTACAGCCTGCGAGGCGCCCATGAATCAACCCGTCAGCTCTTCCACACCGACCAGCCAGACCGAATGGCAGGCCCTGGCCACAAATCTGACACTGGAAGGCCGCGCCTACCTGAACGGCGCCTATCAATGGGCTGCCAGCGGCGAGACCTTTACCTCGGTAAGCCCGATTGACGGGCGGCAGCTGGCCGCCATCGCCAGCTGCGGTCAGAGCGATGCCGACCAGGCGGTTATGGCTGCCAGGAACGCCTTTGAGACAGGCATCTGGAGCCAGCTGGCACCGGCCAGACGCAAGGCGGTACTGCTGCGGTTCGCTGATCTGATCGAAGCCAACGGCAACGAGCTTGCCCTGCTGGAAACCCTGGACATGGGCAAACCCATCAACCACGCCAGAAACGTGGATGTGCCTGCCACAGCCAGAGCCATCCGCTGGACCGCCGAGGCCATCGACAAGGTCTACGGTGAACTTGCCCCCACGCCTCACAACCAGATTGGCATGATCTCCCGGGAGCCCATGGGGGTTGTGGCGGCCATCGTGCCCTGGAACTTTCCGATGATCATGGCGGCCTGGAAAATCGCCCCGGCCCTGGCCACCGGAAATTCGGTGATACTCAAACCTTCCGAGAAATCGCCCCTGAGCGCTATCCGACTGGCCGCCCTGGCCGAGGAAGCCGGCGTTCCCGCCGGCGTTTTCAACGTGCTGCCGGGCTACGGCCACACCGTGGGCAAAGCCCTGGCCCTGCACATGGATGTGGACTGCCTGGTGTTTACCGGGTCCACGAATGTGGCCAAACAGCTGATGATCTACGCCGGCCAGTCCAACATGAAGCGGGTATGGCTGGAGGCCGGTGGCAAGAGCCCCAACATTGTCTTTGCCGATGCGCCGGACCTGAAAAAAGCCGCCACCGAGGCAGCCAGCGCCATTGCCTTCAACCAGGGCGAGGTGTGCACCGCCGGCAGTCGCCTGCTGGTTGAGAACAGCATTCGCGCAGATTTTATCGAGCTGATTCGCGAAGCCCTGAAAACCTGGCGCCCCGGCCATCCGCTGGACCCGGCAACGACTTGCGGCGCCATTGTGGATCAGGGGCAGCTGGATCGCATTATCGACTACATTGGCATTGGCCAGTCGGAAGGCGCACGCCTGGTGGAAGGTGGCCAGAGGATCATGGAGGACACCGGCGGCCTGTTTGTTCAGCCCACGGTGTTTGACGGGGTGAATAACCAGATGCGCATTGCCTCCGAGGAAATCTTCGGGCCGGTGCTTTCGGTGATCGGGTTCGATACCGCTGATGAGGCCATCCGCATTGCCAACGATTCCATTTATGGCCTGGCCGCGGCGGTGTGGACCTCCAATATCAATACCGCTCACAAGGTGGCCAAGGCCCTGCGGGCCGGCAGCGTGTGGATCAACCACTATGACGGCGGCGACATGACAGCGCCCTTCGGCGGCTTCAAACAGTCCGGTAACGGCCGCGACAAGTCGGTCCACGCCTTCGACAAGTACACCGAATTGAAATCGACCTGGCTGGTTCTGGAGTAAAGGGAAAAGAGCCACTTCGCAAATGCAAACGGCGCCTTCGAGGCGCCGTTTTTTATGATTCACGAACCGCTAGACCGTGTGCAGGTACCAGAGATATTCGAGATCCGAGATGGTCATCTCGAACTCATTCAGTTCATGCTCCTTGCAGGCGACGAACACATCCAGAAACTGGCTGCCAAGATAGTCGGCCATCACTTTCGATTGCCCCAGCTCCCGCAACGCATCCCGCAGGTTATTCACCAACGAGGCTTCGTGCTGCTCGTGGGCATTACCCACGGTCACCGGCGGTGGTTCGATCCTGTTGGAGATGCCGTAGTGAATGCCCGCCAGCACCGCTGCCATCAAAAGATACGGGTTGGCATCGGCACCGGCGACGCGGTGCTCGATCCGCAGAGCCTCGGGATCACCGCCCGGCAGACGCAGCGACGCGGTGCGGTTATCCACGCCCCAGGTGGCAGCACTGGGCACGTAATACTCAGGGCTGAACCGCCGATAGGAATTGATATTGGGGCAGAACAGCGCCATGGCATCGTTCATGGTCGCCACCAACCCGCCCACGGCCCAGCGAAGCATGTCGTTGGGCTGCTCGGCGTCGCCGGCGAACACATTTCGGCCCTCCCGGTCCACGAGGCTTACGTGCAGGTGCATGCCGCTGCCGGCCTGGTTATGGTAGGGCTTGGCCATGAACGTGGTGTCCATTTCATGGTCGTAGGCCATGTTCTTGATCAACCGCTTGAGCAGGGTGGCGTGGTCACAGGCCCGCACGGCGTCATCCACATAGTGCAGGTTGACTTCAAACTGCCCGGGCGCCGACTCAGCCACCAGCGCATCCGCTGGCAGTTCCTGCTCGTGCGCGGCATCCAGCACGTCCGCCAGGAATTCCGCGTATTCGTCCAGATCATCAATGGAATAGGCCTGGGTGCCCGCCGGGCGCTTGCCGGAGATAGGTGACTTGGGCGGCTGTGGCCGGCCAGCAAGGTTCTCCTGGTCGATGAGGTAGAACTCCAGCTCAAAGGCCGCCACGGGGTTCAGCCCCAGCTCCTCGAACCGCTTGACGATGTTCTGCAATACCACTCGCGGGTCTGCAAAAAACGGTGTCTCGCGATCCAGCTCATACATGGTCAACAGCAGTTGCGCAGTGGGCCGCTTCTGCCAGGGCTCCATAGTGAGGGTATTTTCAATGGGCAGACAGACACGGTCTGCCTCGCCAATATCCAGGCCAAGGCCGGTTTCTTCCACCGTGGTGCCCTGAATGTTCAGGGCAAAGATGGAAGCGGGCATGGCCACGCCACGCTCAAACACCTTCGCCAGCGCAGACGGATCCACCCGCTTGCCGCGAACAATGCCATTCATATCCGGGATCAGCAGATCAACAAACTGCAGTTCGGGGTGTGCCTGAAGGAACGAGTCGGCACTCGTAGAACCAGAAGCCATAAGGGGAGCCATCCACAACGCAAACAGGCCTGGTGCCGAGGAGCCGGCGCAGGGGTTTCAACACTCCTTTATCCCGCTTTCCGGGGTGTTTGGCAAGATAGGGACATACCACAAATCCCGGAGTAAAATTTTTATAGCGCAACCCCGCATCTCATGATAAATATCGCGAGAATTCGGCAGGTTCCCCACCGCCGTTTCCAGGACAAGCCTTAAAGGAGTCAAAAGGCGGCGACCGTTTCTTTCCGGGACAACAGCCAACTTCGGCCACCCTCAGCAGACCTGCACAACACTGCGTGCGTCCTGCACGTTTTGTATTAATCCCTTTTGAGTGAGGGACATCATCCAATGTTGAAGTTGTGTAAGCCACAGGCGCTGGCCACCTCTGTTGCGTTGTCTCTGTGTGCCTCCTCCGCGTTTGCCGCTGAGGAAGTGCGTGTCTACAACTGGTCCGATTACATCGCTGAGGACACCCTGGCGAAGTTCACGGAAGAAACCGGCATCAAGGTCATCTACGACGTTTACGACAGTAACGAGATACTCGAAGCCGCCCTGCTTTCCGGTCGCTCCGGCTACGATCTTGTTGTGCCCTCCAACCACTACGTGGCCAAACAGATTTCTGCCAACGCGTTTGTGGCCCTGGACCACAGCAAACTGTCGAACATGGGCAACCTGAACCCGGACCTGATGGACGATCTGGAAAAGGTGGACCCGGGTAGCCAGTTCGCCCTGCCCTATCTCTGGGGCACCAATGGCTATGGCTATAACGAAGGCCGTATCCAGGAAATCCTGGGTGACAGCGCCCCCACCGATTCCTGGGCCCTGGTATTCGATCCTGAAGTCACCGGCAAACTTGCCGCCGGCGGCTGCGGTATTGCCATGCTGGATTCGGGTGAAGAGATGGTGCGTGCGGCAATGGCCTACATCGGCCTGGACCCGAACAGCAACAACACCGACGACATCAAGAAAGGCGGTGAGGTGATCAAGGCCATTCGCCCGAACGTCACCTACTTCCACTCGTCCCGTTACATTGGCGATCTGGCCAACGGTGATCTGTGTGTGGCTGCCGGTTACTCCGGCGACATCCTGCAGGCCGCTGCCCGCGCCGAGGAAGCCGGGAACGGCAACGTGATCCGCTACACCATTCCCAAAGAGGGTGCGGTGCTGTGGTTCGACATGATGACCATCCCGGCCGGCGCGCCGAACGTGGAGAATGCCCACAAGCTGATGAACTTCCTGATGCGCCCGGAGATCATTGCGGACGTGACCAACTACGTGTGGTACGCCAACCCGAACAAGCCGGCCAACGAGTTTGTTGATCCGGAGATTCTGGGCGACAACAGCATCTACCCCACCGATGAAGTGATGAAGAAGCTGTACATCATGGAAGGCCGGCCTCAGGACGCACAGCGTCTGATGACCCGCACCTGGACCAACGTGAAGTCTGGTCGCTAAGCGGTGGAAAACGGCAACAACACCTCCGCGCAAGCGGAGGTGTTACTCAGCATTCGGGGCATTTCCAAAAGCTTTGATGGCACGCTGGCCGTGGACAATGTGAACCTGGACATCCATAGGGGCGAGATTTTCGCCCTGCTGGGTGGTTCCGGTTCCGGCAAGTCCACCCTGCTGCGCATGCTCGCTGGTTTTGAAACGCCCAACACCGGCACCATCGTGCTCGACGGCCAGGACGTTACCAGCCTGCCCCCGTTCCTGCGCCCGACCAACATGATGTTCCAGTCCTATGCCCTGTTCCCGCACATGACGGTGGAGCAGAACATTGCCATGGGCCTGAAACAGGACAAGCTGCCGAAAAGCGAAATTCGCGACCGGGTGGCCGCCATGCTGAAGCTGGTCAAGATGGAACCCTATGCCCGGCGCAAACCCCAGCAGCTTTCCGGTGGTCAGCAGCAACGGGTTGCTCTGGCCCGCTCACTGGCCAAACGTCCAAAACTGCTGTTGCTGGACGAGCCCATGGGTGCCCTGGACAAGAAGCTGCGTACCGAAATGCAGCTGGAACTGGTGGAAATTCTGGAGAACGTGGGTGCCACCTGCCTGATGGTGACCCACGATCAGGAAGAAGCCATGACCATGGCCAGCCGGATAGCCATCATGGCCCAGGGCCGAATTGCCCAGATCGGCTCGCCGATCGACATCTACGAGAGTCCGAACAGCCGCATGACAGCGGAATTCATTGGCTCGGTGAATATCTTCGAGGCTCATATCCGGGAAGACGAAGCCGACAGCGTTACGCTGACTAGCGACCTGCTGGACGCCCCGGTATTTATCGATCGCGGCGTAACCACCCCGGCGGAAAGCACCGCAACACTGGTGGCCCTGCGTCCGGAGAAGATCTACCTCACCTCTGACAAACCGGACGAAGAGCACAACTGGAGCTGCGGCACGGTGGACAATATTGCCTACCTGGGCGACATCACGTCCTACTACGTGAAACTGGCCAGCGGCAAACGCGTTCAAGCCACCATGGCGAATGTGGAACGCCGTGGCGAGCGGCCAACCTGGGGCGACAGGGTATTCGTATCCTGGGAAGCCTCCAGCCCTATCCTGCTCTGGAACTGAGCCAATGAGACGGAAACTTTTACCCGCCCCTCTGACCGAGCGGGTGCGTGCAGTCCTGTTCAATCGACGGGTGGTGTTCGGTATCCCGTTCCTGTGGCTGCTGCTGTTCTTCCTCCTGCCCTTTGCGCTGGTGTTGAAGATCAGTCTGACCTCGGCGGTGATGGCCATTCCTCCTTACGAACCGGTCTTCCGATGGGTGGACAACACCCTCTCGGTGGTGGTGAATATCGGGAATTATCTGTTCCTGCTGTCCGACAGCCTCTATATCGCTGCTTATTGGGGGTCGGTGAAAACGGCATTCCTGGCCACCGTCGTGTGCCTGCTTATTGGCTACCCCATGGCCTACGCCATGGCGCAGGCGCCGAAGCACTGGCAACTGGTGTTGCTGTTGATGGTGATGCTGCCGTCCTGGACCTCGTTCCTGATCCGTGTCTACGCGTGGATGGGCATCCTCGGCAACCAGGGGCTGCTGAACAGTTTTCTGATATGGCTGGGTCTGATTGACCAGCCCCTGAAGATGCTGAACACCAACTTCGCGGTGGTGCTGGGCATTGTCTATGCCTATCTGCCGTTCATGATTCTGCCCATCTACACCAATCTGGTGAAGCTGGACGTGCGCCTGCTGGAAGCAGCATCAGATCTTGGTTGCCGTAGCCTCACAACCTTCTGGGCCATCACCCTGCCACTGTCAAAGGCCGGTATTCTGGCCGGTTCCATGCTGGTGTTTATCCCCGCGGTGGGCGAGTTCGTGATTCCGGAATTGCTGGGCGGGCCGGATACGCTGATGATCGGTAAGGTGTTGTGGGAGGAGTTCTTCAACAACCGCGACTGGCCGGTGGCGTCTGCCCTGGCGATCGTGATGCTGTTGTTACTGCTGGTGCCGATTGTGCTGTTCCATCGGTTCCAGGCCCGGGAGATGGAAAAGCATGGTTAAGTCCCGTTCCTTCAGTTTCTCCAAAGTGATGCTGGTTCTCGGCCTGCTGTTCCTGTACCTGCCAATGTTCGTGCTGATCGTGTATTCGTTCAATGCGTCCCGGCTGGTGTCGGTGTGGGCCGGCTTCTCAACCCAGTGGTACGGCGAGCTGTTCCGGGATGAGCAGATTCTGTCGGCGGTGTGGATGAGCCTGCGGATTGCCTTCTACTCCGCCAGCATGGCGGTGTGCTTGGGCACGCTGTGTGCGTTCGTGATCACCCGGTTCAAGAAGATGCGCGGGCGCACACTGCTGTCCAGCATGATTACCGCGCCGCTGGTTATGCCAGAGGTAATCACGGGCCTGTCGCTGCTGCTGTTGTTCGTGCAGATGGCCCAGACCATCGGCTGGCCGGTGGATCGTGGCATGGCCACCATCTGGATCGCCCACACCACCTTCTGCAGTGCCTATGTGGCGGTAGTGGTGTCGGCCCGGTTGCAGGAAGTGGATCGCTCCATCGAGGAGGCGGCCATGGACCTGGGCTGCACGCCCCTGAAAACCTTCTTTGTCATCACCCTGCCTGTGATTACCCCGGCGCTGGTATCAGGCTGGCTGCTGGCGTTTACTCTGTCGCTGGATGATCTGGTGATTGCCAGCTTCGTTTCCGGGCCGGGTGCAACAACACTGCCGATGGTGGTGTTTTCGTCTGTGAGAATGGGGGTTTCGCCGAAGATCAACGCGCTGGCCACCCTGATCATCGTGGCGGTATCGCTGATTGCGTTTATTGCCTGGTATCTGATGCGCCGGGCGGAACGCAAACGGCTGCAGACACCGGACGCCTAGCGTCCGGAGGCCCGGCCCGCGCCCTCACAGGGCATCGGGAAAGGCAGAGACAAGGTAGTCAACCAGCGCACGGACTTTGGGTGTGACGAACTTGCGGGTGGGATAGACGGCGTATACGCCAAGCTCGGTGGAACGATACGCCGGCATCAGCTCCATCAGGCGCCCGGCTTCGAGATCTTTATGCACCAGAAAGCCGGGCTGGAGAACAATGCCCTGGCCGGCCAGGGCAGCACCGCAGCAGGTTTCACCGTTGTTGGCGTACATCCACGGCCGCACCCGCACACTAGTGGCGCCTTCCGGACCTTCAAAGGGCCAATCATTGCCGGTAGTGAAGTTGCTATAGCCGATGATCCGATGGCTGGCGAGATCTTCCGGTTTGGCTGGGGAGCCATGGGTGGCGATGTAATCCGGCGAGGCGCAGGCAATGAGCCGGGTAGAGGTGATCCGTCGGCTGACCAGCGTGGAGCTCTGCAGGGTGGCAATGCGGATGGCCAGATCAAAGCCTTCCTCAACGATGTCCACCAGCCGGTCTGAAAGATCAATCGACAGCTCCACATCCGGATAGCGGGCGTGAAATTCTCCCCACAAAGGTGCCAGGTGGCTGATTCCGAAGCTGACCGGCGCGTTCACCCTTAGCGTGCCTCTTGCGACATCATTGCGGGAGGTAATTTCCGCTTCTGCCTCTTCAACACCGGCCAGCAACTCCCGGCATCGGACATAAAACACCTCGCCCTCCCCCGTAAGCGACAGGCGGCGGGTAGTCCGCTGCAACAGCCGAACCCCTAGACGGGTTTCCAGTTCGCTGACATAACGCGAGACAGCGGCCTTGGACATCCCCAGATTCTCCGACGCAGCCACAAAGCTCCCCGCCTCAACCACGGTGCAGAACGTCTGCATCTCCAGCAATCGATCCATTGTTTCATTTTCCGGAACAGTTAATTCATTAAAGCCACGTTTATCCCTTTTATTGATATTTGTAAAGTACCCACATGCTCACAACACACCCAAGGAGATTCATCATGAACAACGCATTCCTGAACAAATTGATGGCTACTGACGCAGGCTGGGGCGCTCTGGCCCTTCGAATTCCCGTCGGTATCATTTTCGCAGCTCATGGCGCCCAGAAACTGTTTGCCTGGTTTGGCGGCTATGGCCTGGAAGGCACAGGACAATGGATGGATTCCATCGGGCTGAGTCCCGGCTACCTGATGGCCCTTCTGGCCGGCGGTGCGGAATTCTTTGGTGGCCTGGCTCTGATCATCGGCCTGCTGGTTCGCCCCGCCAGCGCAGTACTGGCATTCGCCATGCTGATCGCCATTTTCAGCGTGCATATCGGCAACGGCCTGTTCATGAGTAACAATGGTTACGAGTTTGGCCTGGCCTTGCTGGCCGTATCCGTATCCCTGGTATTCAGCGGCGCAGGCCGCGCGTCCATTGACCGCGCGATTGCAGCCCGATAACTACCACTACCCGGAGGAGCAAATCATGAGTCTGTTTGTTTCCCACGGCGCTCCCACCTTCGCACTGGAGCCGGGCCTTGCTGGCCCGGCCCTGACAGAGCTGGGCAAACGCCTGACCCGGCCCGAAGCGGTGCTGGTGGTTTCACCGCACTGGATGACAGAAGAAATCCGGGTAGGCGTCTCGGGAACACCTGAGACAATTCACGATTTTCGGGGCTTTCCATCCGAGCTGTATAACCTTCAGTATCCGGCATCCGGCCACCCCGAACTGGCCCGAACCACTCTGGCGTTGCTGGAGGCAGGGGGCTGGAAGGCCAGTGCTGACGAGATCCGGGGGCTGGATCACGGGGCCTGGGTTCCGCTGATGCACCTTTTCCCCGATCACTCGGTTCCTGTATTTCAGGTCTCGATGCCAACGGATCTTGATCCTGAGTCAGCCTGGCAGCTGGGCCAGACCCTGCAGCCACTCGGGCATGAGGGTGTCCTCATTGTCGGATCAGGCAGCCTTACCCATAACCTGTATGAAGTTCGCTGGGGTGACGAGAACGCCTCCGGATATGCGCGGGAATTCACCGACTGGGTTCGTGCAAACGTGCAGGCCGGAGACCACCAACAGCTGATCGCAACGCTGGATGCAGCCCCACACGCCCGACGGGCGCACCCCACCAGTGAGCATTTCCTGCCTCTGTTGGTGGCTGCAGGTGCGGCCGGGGAACAGCAACCCGGCGTGCTGATTGATGGCGGCATCGAACACGGTGTTCTGGCCATGGATGCCTTTGTTTTTCAGCAGCCAGCCTGAACGGTCAGCGAACTATGCTGCCGGTTGGCGGCGGTCCCGAACAGACTGGATCCATTTGTAAAATACCGGGACCAGCAATGTGCCCAGAACGGTGGCGGCAACCATGCCACTGAGAACCGTAATACCGAGGCTTACCCGGCTTGCAGCCCCGGCGCCACTGGCAAAGCCCGCTGCCGCCTCCCCGGAGATGGTTACCGAGCGCTTCAAGTTGAAATGCTGGATGCTTGAAGGCCCAAGCACCGGCTTGAGCGAGGCCAGCGTGGTCAGCGGCACCATATCGCCATCCCGGTTGCGGACAAAGTAATGGGACAGATCTTCAGGACGTTGCCGGAATTCACCTTCGGCCTGCAGAAGCACCCGGTAGTTCTTGCCGAACCGGGTGAAATCATTCACATAGAGCGAGCCGAGCTGGGTCTGCAGGGTAGAGAAGATATCGGAGAGCTCGATACCCAGGGCCTTGGCCTTGTTCCTCTCAACCTCCAGCAGATATTGCGGAATGTTCGCGCGATAGGTGCTGTATACCCGGGATAGCTCTTCGCGATGGTTGGCCTCGTAGATGAGGCCATTCATCACCTGCGCCAGTTCGGAGACGTCCCTGCCCTGATTGTCCTGCAGACGGAAATCGAAGCCGGAGGATGTTCCCAGGCCCGGTATCGGAGGCGGGTTGAAGACCATCACCTGGGCCTCGGGGATTGTCCAGAGCCTGGAATACAGCCTTGGAATCACCGCGCCGAGACCAAGACTGGCCTCTTCCCTCTCTTCCCAGTCTTTGAGCATGACAATCCCAAGGCCGTTGTTCGTGGAAGCCCCACCCAGTAACGAGAAGCCGGACACCGTAATGAAATCGGTCACCGCCGGATCCTCCAGCACCATGTCAGTGACTTTGCCAAGCACGGCTTCGGTGCGCTCCAGGGAAGCGGCATCGGGCAACTGCACATCCACGAACAGGAAGCCCTGATCCTCCGGCGGCACGAATGCCGAGGGCACTGATTTGAACAGGCCAGCACCGGCAACCAGGATTACCACCAGGGTAACGCCAACGAGAGCCCCTTTACGAAGGAGCTGCACCACAAGCTTTGAATAGCCGCTGGTGGTCCGCGTAATCAGTACCTCGAAAGGCCGGAGCCAGCCAATGGCTTTGTCCCCGCTCCTGCCAAGCAGCGCAACGCACAAGGCCGGGCTCAGTGTGAGCGCATTGATTGAGGAGATGATCACGGCCACCGAAATGGTGACCGAAAACTGCTGGTAGAGCTTGCCGGTGATCCCGGGCATGAAGGCAACAGGCACGAACACGGCCAACAACACCAGCGTGGTGGCAATCACCGGCCCGGTGACTTCAGCCATCGCCTTGGTTACCGCCTCACGTATGGGCAGTTTCTCCTCGGCAAGGATTCGTTCCACATTCTCGATAACTACAATGGCGTCATCCACCACAATGCCAATCGCCAGAACCAGCCCGAACAGGGTGATGGTGTTGATGGAATAGCCAAGCACGGACATAACCGCAAAGGTGCCGATCAGGGAGACCGGGATAGCAATACTCGGGATCAGCGTGGCCCGCCAGTTCTGAAGGAACAGGAACACCACCAGGATCACCAGGCCGACGGCCTGGAACAGGGTAACGATGACTTCGCTGATGGAGCGGCTGATAAACTCAGTGGTGTCGTAAAGTACAGTGTAATTCACACCTTCCGGAAAACCGGTGGAAGCCTCTTCAACCAGTGCTTTTACCCGTTCCGCGACGTCCAGTGCATTGGCATCGGGCAGCTGGTAGATCACCAGGAATGCCGTGTCCTGATTGTTCAGTTTCGCGGTGGAGGTATAGGAAAGGGAACCCAGCTCGATACGCCCAACGTCCCTGAGGCGCACAAAACCCCCATCGGGCCTGGAGCGGAGAATGGTCTGGGAAAACTCTTCAGGATCTGACAAGCGTTCCCGGGTCTGGATGCTGTAGACAAACTGCTGGCCCGCAGGCACGGGCGGCTGGCCGAGTTTGCCGGCCGCGACAATCTGGTTCTGCTCACGAAGCGCGGCCGCAACCTCGGCGACGGTCACATCCAGTGAGGCCATCCGGCGGGGATCCAGCCAGACTCGCATGCTGTAATCTTTCGCGCCCATCACTTCCGCAGAACCGACGCCTGGCACCCGACCAAGGGCTTCGACCAGGTTATTGGAGGCGTAGTTGCTGAGAAAGACGCCGTCCAGGTCCGGTCGCTCGGAGGTCAGGTTGATACCCATCAGCATGTTGCAACCTGATCTCAAAGCGAATTTTCGGCCGCACCATTGACTGAGGAGTGTTTTCGCGTGTCCTGTTCGGGTGTCTTGGATCGGATGGAATGGTAACCGACCGGGCCCAGCCTCAACGGCGGGGAAAGGGGAGAATCTTTGACCGAACAGTTCTGAAAGATGGGCTCAAACGTCGATCAACTTTACACACCCGGTGAGGCATGTTTTCAAAGCAAAATAAAAACATGAAGTTACAGTTTGGCATTTGATTTGCTTATGATCCCGAATTAAGTCGACATGCTAGGAAGCATCGTGAAATATCATTCTTTGCCACTGTTCTCGCCCCCTTCATTATTCTTCTGCGCCTCTGCTACGACGGGCATCGTTTCAACCCATCGCCGTTGGGGTTTGGGCTCAAACTAACTTAGTCGGATATTTCATATGGTTAAGATCGCATTTGCCTTTTTATTTACCCTGCTTAACTTCACGTCGTTCGTCGATGCAGCACCAATAACCACCTTCACATCAAGTTCTGAGTTTTCACAAGCGTCAGGTCCGGAACTTCAATTCGAGGATTGGACTTCCTACCAGCAAGACACGTTGTTGGAGGGAAAAACTATAGATGGAGTAACCTATGACTTCACGTCTTCTGAAGACCTGGTAGTTGGATCTCCTCACGGCGCTGGGTGGCTTCTAGGCTACTCACGAGGTGATGGCCGGTACGCGAGCTTTTCATTTGAAACCTTAACATTCTCTTTCAGTGAACCAGTGGTAGCGTTTGGAATTTCGCTCAGTCAAGGAAATAGCAGCCGTTCCAATAGCTACGATGGCAGTTCTGAATGGTTGGTGAGCGTTGACTCTACCTCGGAGACTTTCACATCCATCGCAACATACTCTCAATCTGACTTTACAGGTGAGGCTTTCCTGGGGTTACTCAACCTTAATCCGTCAACGTCGCTCACTGTGTCACGAGTTCGTAGTGACGCAAATATTGTCTGGAATGTTCGTGACATATCATGGTCTTCAAGCACGCCAGTGACGGTGCCTGAGCCGCCCGTAGCACTGCTTCTCATCACCGGAATTGTATATCTTGCACTCTCCCGGCGGCGTTGGTGTACTTAGGCAAAACTGGTCGAAAACCTACTTGCTATCCTCCCTTTTTCTTGGAGGTGACCGCTTTTTCGTCGCGCTGCGGCTTCAAAACGGCTCGTGTGCCAAGCGTTATTCCCCAATCTGAGTGCCTGCTTTGCGACCCAGGCCAGCGAGTGGAAAACTCCTTTCTGAGCCATACTTATATGCCCTCACCCTCTGAAGAGGGCTACGCCATGACATTTTCTATCAACAAAAGGAAGACCCATGAGAAAAGTTACTCTGGCAGTATTCATTGCATTTTTCACAATCTCAGTTGCTCATGCAGAAGCAACATCACCTGGAGATTACTACGTCACAGCAAATAACCTAAATGTTCGCCTGGCTCCGAATGAGACAGGGAAAATCACCAATACGCTATATAAGCGGCAAAAGGTTGACGTCCTTCAAGTCAAAGATGGCTGGGCAAGAATCTCTCGCTATTACGATGGAGGGGGTGAAGGGTTGTCGGGAGAAGTTGCCCGATGGGTATTCGCAAAATACCTCTCCATCAATCGCCCTGCGGAAGAGCAAGTGACAAGTTTAAATTCGCCCGTAGCAAAAGCAATAAAATCATCCGATGACTTTTCAAGATATCAAAATGTGTTTGTCTCTGCATCGAATAAACTAGTCAAGTCTGGCAAATGCACACTCGGTGATTTTAAAGAAGTGGGTGGCTGGTGGAGATCAACGAGCTACAAACCAAAACCTGTATACCTGAATCAGTGACTTTGCAGGCGAATATACCCCGCAAATCGCCATCGGCGCTAA
>PYVH01000070.1:0-629 GCA_003030785.1 Marinobacter sp. B9-2
CAAGGTCATCCACGCCGAGGGCGAATTACAGGCGTCCAAGAAGCTGGTGGAAGCGGCGGATGTCATGTCCACCAACTCCGGTTCCATGCAGCTGCGTTACCTGCAGACCCTGGCGGATATGAGCAATACCAATTCATCCACCATTGTCTTCCCGCTGCCAATGGAGTTGATGACCACGTTCCTGAAGGAAAACAAACCCTTTACGCCTGATAAGCCCGATCCGGACAAACCCGAACCCGAGGCATAAAAAAAGGCCGGCATTGCCGGCCTTTTCTGTTACGTATCAGCCTTACTTCTGGCTGGCACGCTCGAGCATACGCTTGGCACGCTCGTTTGCTTCGTCGGCAGCTTTCTGGGCTGCACGAGCAGCGGCCAGAGCTTCTTCCGCGGTCTGCTGGGCAGTGCGGGCGGAGCTGGCAGCGCTGTTAGCGGTGTTCATTGCATTTTCAGCAGTGCGCTCAGCGGAGCTGGCGGTTGCATTCGCTTCGTCGAGGGCGCCTTGGTCAGTCGTGGCACAACCTGCAGTCAGAGCAGTGGCCAGTGCAATCCCGGCGATCGTCAGTTTACGCATTGTAAATCCCCTTATTGGTCGAGTTATTTCCTGTGATCCGAAAGTCAGTATAGACGAC
>PYVH01000070.1:639-14937 GCA_003030785.1 Marinobacter sp. B9-2
CCGATAGGCATAATAGGCATTGACTACCGGAGTCGTTAAACAGTGTAAAACACTGTAAGCCAAAATGTTAACTCAGGATAGGTAAATATTCTTAGCGTATGACAACAACTTAATTCTGCTGTCAGGCTTTTCTCAGGGGTGAATGCTGATCGGGGTCCCGTTCGACACCAGTTGCCAGATTTCGTCCATCTCTTCGTTGGTCACGGCAATACAGCCATCGGTCCAGTCAAGACCGGTGTAGGCGAAGGCCATGTCGCCCACATCATTGGGAAGGCCATGAATCATGATGCTGCCACCGGGATTCAGACCCCAGGCCGACGCCAGTTCACGGTCCCGCTCGCTGGGGTAGGAGATGTGGATGGATTTGTAGAAATCGCTTTCGGCATTGCGCCAGTCCAGCGTGTAGTCGCCTTCGGGGGTGCGTTCGTCACCTTCATACAGCTTGTGACCTTCCGGGTTGTCGCCCAGGGAAATGCGGTAGCTGCGAACCACGTCTTCGCCGTCCATCAGGTACAGGCGACGCTCTCCCTTACGGACGACCACCTTGCTGACACTGCCGATATCCGCGGGCTCATACAGGGACGCACCGGGCATGCGGGTGTCGGCTTTCGCCAGCAGCTCGGTGGCGAAGGCATTCGGCGCGAGCCCCAGACAGAGCAGGGCGAGAGTGGATAGCAGGGCGCGGAAAATACTCATGTCCTTAACTTACCAATGATTAATCTTTGTACAGGCGTTTTATACCACAGCCTGCAAGGGATCTGTTAAGGGGTTTTGTTAACTTTTTTGGCTATCTGGTTCGTTGTTCAGCCATTTTGTGAACTGTCCATCTTCAGACCCACCTTGGTCACCTGGTCAGCGCTGGTGGCCCGGGCAACCAGAGTCACCGGGCCGAGGGTCACAACATCGCCAACAACGGGGTGACCTTTGGTGCGCCGGGCAAAGCACTCGGCCAGGGACAGTTCCGGTGGCAGGTCATCAAATTCGATGCCGTAGACCTGCTCGACATCGCCGAGCAGGGCATCGCCGTTGAGCACGAAATCACCAAAGAATGCCCGCTCGGCAAGGTATTTGGGCGCGTGGCGGCCGCTAAGTGCCTTGCCCAGTTCCGGCAATACGCTGGGGGTTGCGAACATGGCAACCATATCCCCGCTGGATACCTCAAGATCGGCTTTCGGCTGTAAACAGACCCGGTTACGGAATACCCCGGCCACAGCGGTGTTCTCCGGAAAGCGCAACTGGCTGAGTCGGCGTGGCGTTTCCCAGATTTCGCCCCGCAACGGGAACAGCATCAATTCGTGGTCGCCCGCCGCCGGGGCATCCAGGGGCAGCCTTCGGTACGGGTCTTCACCGGCGGGCACTTCCAGGCGAAGTTTCCGGGCCAGTGGCGTCATGGTGGTGCCCTGCACCAGGAGCGAGACCAGAACGATAAAGAAGGCGGCGTGGAACACCAGCTGGGCTTCCGGCAAGTCCGCAATGATCGGGAACAGGGCCAGCACGATCGGCACAGCTCCTCGCAGGCCGACCCAGCTGATAAAGCCGAGCTCGCGGCGGTTAAAGGCAAACGGCCAGAGGGTCAAAATGACGGTCAGCGGGCGGATAATGAAAATCAGGGAGAGGGCCAGTATTAACCCACCGCCGGCCAGCGGAATCAGGTCCGAGGGGGTTACCAGTAGTCCCAGCATCAGGAACAGGCACAACTGGGCCAGCCAGGCCAGGCCATCATGGACCTGCAGGATCATCGGCATCATCCGGACATGACGGTTGCCAATCACCACGCCGGTCAGGTAAATCGCCAGAAAGCCGCTGCCGCCGAGGGCGTTGGTGGCGGAAAACACCGAAATGCCCGCAGCTGCCACCAGCAAGGGATACAGGGAGGGCGTCAGGCGGATACGATTGGCTAGCTCCACCACGGCAAAACCGCCAATAATCCCGGCAACCGCGCCGATGCCGAACTGTTGCACGAGCATGGTCAGGGCGGCCCAGCCCGCGTGATCGCCGTCGTTGCCGATCAGAGTGACCAGCATCAGGGTCAGGAAAATCGCCATGGGATCGTTGCTGCCGGATTCGATCTCCAGGGTGGCACTGACCCGCTCGTTCAGGTGCAGGCCGCGGCCCTGAAGCAGGGAAAACACGGCGGCGGCATCCGTGGATGAGATGATGGCGCCGATCAGCAAGGCGGTCAGCCAGTGCAGATCGAACACCCACCAGGCGACAACCGCGGCGCCAGCGGCGGTCATTGCCACGCCCAGCGTGGCCAGTATCAGCGCGGGTTTGAGGCCCACGCGGAAGGTTTCCGCACGGGTGCGCATGCCACCGTCCAGCAGGATCACGCCCAGCGCCAGGTTGGCGATCACGAACGCCAGCTCGAAATTGTCGAACTGAATACCACCCGGGCCATCCTCGCCCATCATCATGCCCACGACCAGAAAGATCAGCAGCACAGGCATGCCCACCCGGCTGGAAAGCGGGCTGAGCAGGATGCTGATGACCAGCATCAGGGCGCCAATCAGGGTCAGGGTGGGGTCCATTGTTGCTCCAGACAGAGTGCTTGCCCCCGGGCGGGCAGAGCGCTTATATTGCTCTCGCAGTGATCGTGCATGCGGGTGTAGTTCAATGGTAGAACGGCAGCTTCCCAAGCTGCATACGAGGGTTCGATTCCCTTCACCCGCTCCAACGGTATCTTCTCACACTCCCCTGCTTCATCCGTAACATCTTTTACTTCATGCGCTTGCGAATTGACGAGCTGATTCTCCGCCGGCGGTTTGCGCAATTCCGGGCCCGTTGCTAGCTTTTAAGACAGGTGTCCAACACAGCAGCTGTGTGGCTGGTGAGGGGAAACTGAATGTCTGAAAATGCGGCAAACGGCATTGCCGAACTCTGGGCGACAGGATTTTTTATCCTCGCAGTGGCCGGTCTTTGTGCCTTTATGGTGGGGGCGTCCAGCCTGTTGGGCGGCCGCAGTCGCGGTATCAGCAAATCTCTTCCCTTCGAATCGGGCATCGTTGGCGCCGGCAGTGCCCGCCAGCGTTTTTCTGTCCAGTTCTACTTGGTGGCAATGCTGTTTGTCATCTTCGATATTGAAGCGGTGTTCCTGTTTGCCTGGGCCATCGTCATCCCCGATGTCGGCTGGACCGGTTTCTGGGGCGCCGCTGTGTTCATCTTCATCCTGCTGGCCGGACTCGTCTACGACAGTCGCACGGGTGCCCTCGACTGGGCGCCCGAACAGAGTCCGGCACGCAAGCGCGGCGCATAGCAATACACGCTCCGGGTCTCCGGATTCTGCGGAATCGGGAGAAGGACGGGGTTGTGTGACCATCAAGGGAGGTTTCATGGCCTATACCCTGACAAGGGCCGAGGGTGCTTCGGGAAGCAATACCCGTTATCCGGTGGATCGGCGCGAAAGGGTCGAAGACCCGGTCAAACAACAGCTTGAACGCAACGTCTTTACCGGCAAGTTGAGCGAGGTGCTGAATTCGGCGGTCAACTGGGGCCGCAAGAATTCCCTCTGGCCCTATAACTTCGGGCTGTCCTGTTGCTATGTGGAAATGACCACGGCGTTTACCGCGCCCCACGATATTGCCCGGTTCGGCTCGGAGGTGATCCGGGCCTCCCCCAGACAGGCAGATTTCATGGTGATTGCCGGCACCTGCTTCATCAAGATGGCGCCGGTAATCCAGCAGCTTTACGACCAGATGCTGGAGCCGAAATGGGTGATTTCCATGGGCTCCTGCGCCAACTCCGGCGGTATGTACGACATCTACTCGGTGGTTCAGGGGGTGGATAAATTCCTGCCGGTGGATGTGTATGTGCCGGGATGTCCGCCACGTCCGGAAGCGTTTCTGCAGGGATTGCAGCTACTGCAGGACTCCATTCAGGAAGAGCGGCGGCCCCTTTCCTGGGTGGTGGGTGACCAGGGCGTTTACCGGGCGGAGATGCCTTCGCAGCGTGAGAAATGGCGGGATCAGCGAATCCAGGCCACAGAATTGAGGAGTCCCGACAAGCTTTAAAGCCGCTTGCCGTCGTTTACAACTGATTGCCAGGAGTCAAACCACGAGCATGAGCAGTAGCGCAGACAATGCCGACGTTGAGCTGGTCGAATCCCTGCAGCGGGATTTTGGCGAGGCTGTGCTGTACCGCCAGCAGACCTGCACCGGCATGCCTGTGCTCTGGGTGTCGCGGGCGGCAATGACCGATATCCTCGGCTATCTGAAAAGCCTGAATGCGCCCTTCGATCTGCTGTACGACCTGTCGGCCACGGACGAGCGGCTGCGCGGCCATCGCCAGGGCCTGCCGGACGCTGATTTCACCGTCTTCTATCAGCTGATGTCCGTTTCCCGCAATCGGGACATCATGCTGAAAGTGGCTCTGGCCGAGGAAGACCTGAGCGTCCCCACCGCTACCGGGGTGTTTCCGGCGGCCAACTGGTATGAGCGGGAAGTCTGGGACATGTTCGGCATCAGCTTTTCCGGCCACCCGCATCTTGAACGCATCCTGATGCCGCCCACCTGGACGGGACACCCCCTGCGCAAGGATTACCCCGCCCGGGCAACGGAATTCGACCCCTACACGCTCACGTTGGAGGGCCAGGAGACCGAGCAGGACGCCCTCCAGTTCGTACCCGAAGCCTGGGGCATGGCCAGAGAGCGGGACGGCGCGGAGTTCATGTTCCTGAACCTTGGTCCCAACCATCCCTCCGCCCATGGTGCCTTCCGTATTGTGCTGCAACTGGATGGTGAGGAAATTATCGACTGCGTCCCGGATATCGGCTATCACCACCGGGGTGCGGAGAAAATGGCCGAGCGCCAGTCCTGGCACAGCTTCATCCCCTACACCGACCGTATCGACTACACCGGCGGGGTGATGAATAACCTGCCCTATGTGCTGGCGGCCGAAAAGCTGGCCGGCATCGAGGTGCCGGACCGGGTGAAGACGATTCGGGTGATGATGGCGGAAATGTTCCGCATTACCAGCCACCTGCTGTTTCTCGGCACCTACCTGCAGGACCTGGGCGCGATGACGCCGGTGTTCTATACCTTCAGCGACCGCCAGCGGGGCTACAAGGTCATTGAGGGGATCACGGGCTTTCGCATGCATCCGGCCTGGTACCGTATTGGCGGTGTGATGCAGGATCTGCCCCAGGGCTGGGAAAAGCTGGTCCAGGAGTTTCTGGACTGGATGCCGGCCCGCCTGCGGGAATACGAGCGGGCCATGATGGAGAACGCTCTGGTTCGGGAGAGGACCCGAAATGTGGCGGTCTTTGACACCGCCCAGGCGCTGGCATGGGGCGTTACCGGCCCCAACCTCCGGGCCACCGGCTGCAATTTCGATCTGCGCAAGCAGCGCCCCTATTCCGGCTACGACAATTTCGAATTCGAGGTGCCCCTGGGGGACCGGGGCGATGTCTTCGACCGGGGCCAGCTCCGGATCGACGAAATGCGCCAGAGCCTGCGGATCATCCAGCAATGCGTGGATCACATGCCAGCGGGAGACTTCAAGGCGGATCATCCACTGACCACACCGCCGCCGCGGGAGCGGATGCTGGAACACATTGAAACCCTGATCACCCACTTCCTGCAGGTGTCCTGGGGGCCGGTGCTCAAGCCCCAGGAATCGATGCAGATGGTGGAGGCCACCAAGGGTATCAACAGCTATTACCTCACCAGTGATGGCAACACCATGAGTTACCGGACCCGGATCCGGACGCCAAGCTTTCCGCACCTCCAGCAGATACCCAGCGTGATGCGCGGCGGATTCGTGCCGGACCTGATTGCTCATCTGGGCAGCATTGACTTTGTAATGGCAGACGTGGACCGCTGATCATGGAACAGACACCGGTAACCGATCCAAACACCATTGCCACCGACGGCTTCCGGCTCCACCCGGACGACGAGGCCGCCATGCGCGAAGAGATCGGCCATTTCGAGCAGCCACAGGCCGCCTGCATCGAAGCGCTGAAGATTGTCCAGCGTCGCCATGGCTGGGTGCCGGACGATGCCATTACGGCTATTGCGCGTGTGCTGGGGGTAGGTCCGGCCAGTGTTGAAGGTGTGGCCACTTTCTACAGCCTGATTTTCCGGCAGCCGGTTGGGCGCCACATCATCCTGGTGTGCGACAGCAGTTCCTGTTTCCTCACCGGGTTCGACCAGTTGCGCGATGCCCTGGGTGAACATCTCGGTATCGGGTTGGGCGAAACCACGGCCGATGGGCGCTTCACCCTGTTGCCGGTCTGCTGTCTGGGCGCCTGTGACGGCGGGCCAGCCTTGATGATTGATGATGACGTCTACGGCCCGGTGGCGGCCGGAGACCTTCCGGATTTGTTGGAGGGCTACTCGTGAACAGCCAGCGCCAGTCACCGATCTACAAAAGCCGTCTGCTGCAGCCGGTCGCCGAGCGCTCACCGGAGACCCATCCGCTGACCTGGCGATTGCGGGATGATGGCCAGGTGGTGGACCTGAAAGAGTACCAGTCGAAAGAAGGCTATCAGGCGGTCTCGCAGGTTCTGAACGGGCACGACCCCGGCGCAGTTATCGCCGCCATGAAGGAGGCCAATGTGCGTGGCCGCGGTGGCGCGGGGTTTTCCGCCGGCCTGAAGTGGAGCCTCACCATGCAGGGGGGCGACATTCCCCGGGGCTACATCGTCTGCAATGCCGATGAGATGGAGCCGGGCACCTTCAAGGATCGACTCCTCATGGAACAGCAGCCCCATCTGTTGATTGAAGGCATGATCCTGGCGGCCTTCGCCAATAACGCCCGATACGGCTACATCTTCTTGCGCGGAGAGTATGTGGAGTCGGCCCGGGTTCTCTCCGAGGCCCTTGCCGAAGCCCGGGATGCCGGCTGGCTCGGTCCGGACGTTGCCGGCAGCGGCTTCGATTTTGATATTGCCCTGCATACCGGAGCTGGGCGCTATATCTGTGGTGAGGAAACCGCCCTGCTCAACTCCCTGGAAGGACAACGGGCCAATCCCCGGGCCAAGCCTCCGTTTCCCGGCCAGTCCGGAGCCTGGGGGAAGCCCACGGTAGTGAACAACGTGGAAACCCTTTGCAACGCCCCGGCCGTGATGCTGCGGGGCGCCGACTGGTACCAGGGACTGTCCGGGGATGGCACCGATGACGGCGGCACCAAGCTGTATGGCGCCTCCGGGCTGGTGAACCGGCCCGGACTCTGGGAGTTGCCCATAGGAACCACCGGCGGAGAGCTCCTGGAGCTGGCCGGGGGCTTGCGGGACGGGAAGAAACTGAAGGCCTGGCTGCCCGGTGGCGCCAGTACCGGGTTCCTGTTGCCCGAGCATCTGGACCTGCCCCTGGATTTCGACACCGTGGGCAAGGAAGGCAGCCGCCTTGGCACCGGCCTGATCACTGTGGTGACCGAGGATCAGAGCATGGTCGCGCTGATGCGGAACCTGGAACAGTTCTTTGCCCGGGAGTCCTGCGGCTGGTGCACGCCCTGTCGGGATGGGCTGCCCTGGACCGTGAAGTTGTTGCTGGCGCTGGAGCGGGGCGAGGGTGAAGCCGGCGATGTGGAGCTGCTGGACAAGCTGGCGGCAGACTGCGGTCCGGCACAGACGTTTTGTGCTCACGCCCCGGGTGCAGCCATGCCCCTGGAGACCGCGCTCCGGCATTTCCGGCACGAATTCGAACAGGGCATTCGTCAGTCAAAGGGCAAGCCCCATGGGGATCCGATACCGGTGGGGGAAGTATGAACCGATTACCGATGGGAAACAGGGGGTAAACCGGCACCATGGCAACCATCCACGTGGACGGCCAGAGCTACGAGGTGAACGGCGCAGACAACCTGCTCCAGGCTTGTTTGTCCCTGGGCCTGGATATTCCCTATTTCTGTTGGCACCCGGCCCTGGGCAGCGTGGGCGCCTGCCGCCAGTGCGCCGTGCGCCAGTACAAGGACAGCGACGATGACCAGGGCATGCTGGTGATGTCCTGCATGACCCCGGCCGCGGATGGCACCCGGATTGATATCGAGGACGAGGAAGCCCGGGCGTTCCGGGCCAGCGTGGTGGAATGGCTGATGATCAACCATCCCCACGATTGCCCCGTGTGTGAAGAGGGCGGCCACTGCCACCTTCAGGACATGACCGTAATGACCGGGCACGACCGCCGTCGTTACCGGTTCCGCAAGCGCACCCGCCGCAACCAGTATCTGGGCCCGTTCATCGCTCACGAGATGAACCGCTGCATCACCTGCTATCGCTGCGTGCGCTTTTACAATGACTACGCCGGAGGCACTGACCTCGGTGCCTTCGGCTCCAAGGACAATGTCTATTTTGGACGGCACCAGGAAGGCACCCTCGAAAGCCGGTTTGCCGGTAACCTGACCGAGGTCTGCCCCACCGGGGTGTTCACCGACCAGAGCCATTCCGAGCATTACACCCGCAAGTGGGACCTGCAATTTGCGCCGGGTATCTGTCATCAGTGTGCCATGGGATGCAATATCAGCCCGGGTGAGCGCTATGGGGATATCCGGCGGATCGAAAACCGCTACCACGGTGAGGTGAACGGCTTCTTCCTGTGTGATCTCGGCCGTTTCGGCTATGGCTATGTAAACCGGACGGACCGGCCCCGAGTGCCGGAGTTGCGGCCCGCCAGAGAGCGGGAACAGGAGCCTGAACGGGAACCAGAGACGCTTGGGGTGGACACGGCCCTGGCCCGGATTACGGAGGCCCTGCGCCACGCCGGCCGGGTTATTGGTATTGGCTCGCCCCGGGCCAGTCTGGAGAGCAATCACCAGCTGCGGGAACTGGTGGGCGAGGCAAATTTCTCCACAGGCATTAATGCCAATGAGCAGTTATGTCTTGGCCTGATGGATGAACTGGGCCGCAGTTGCGGACTGCCGGCACCCACCCTGCGGGAGGTCGAGGGGCATGATGCCGTGCTGCTGCTCGGAGAAGACCCCATGGAGAGCGCGGCGCGCCTCGGTCTCGCTATCCGCCAGGCGATCACGGCGCCCCCGTCAGAGTATGCGGCAAAGCTGGGCATCCCACACTGGAATGCTGAAGCCATGAAAACCCTGGCCCAGGATCATCGCCAGCCGCTGTTCATTGCCTACCCGGCCGAGACCGAGCTGGATTCCCTTGCCCGTGACCGGGTGGCACTCGCGCCTGACGACATCGCCCGGCTCGGATTTGCAGTGGCCCACGACATCGACCCGACCGCCCCTGGCGTACCTGGTCTGGACAAGGCGCTGAAATCCCGTGCTGCCGAGATTGCCAGTGCGTTGATGAGTGCGCAGAGGCCTTTGGTCCTCAGCGGCGGTGCCCTGGATTCGCCAGCCATCATCCGGGCGGCTGGTAATATTGCCCGGGCGCTTGCCCGTCGGGCCAGCCGTGGCGGGCTATTATTTGTCCGTCGGGAGGCGAACAGCACTGGCCAGTCCCTGCTGGGCGGCCAGCCCCTGGAATGGGCCCTGGATCAACTGACTGACGGAAACGCCGATGCGGCAGTTATCCTGGAGAACGACCTTTATCAGCGCCTGCCGGAAGCCCGGGTCGACTCTGCCCTGGCTAACGCCCGGCCACTGGTGGTCCTTGATCATCAGCGCACCCGGACACTGAGCCGGGCAACCTTTTCGCTGCCAGCGGCCAGCTTTGCTGAAGGTGATGGCACCCTGGTCAGCCTCGAGGGGCGGGCCCAGCGCTTCTTTCAGGTATTTGAGCCGGGTTATCTTCGCCCGGAAGCGCGGATTCATGAGAGCTGGCGCTGGCTGCACGGACTCTCGGTCAATCTGAGCGGCGATACACCAGGAGATATTACCCTGGACGAGGTAACAGCGGCCTGCAGCCGCGCCTGTCCGGAGCTGGAGATGATCACCGCCGCTGCCCCCGATGCGCGCTTCCGCATCGAGGGTCTACGGCTGGCCCGTGAGCCCCATCGGTACAGTGGCCGGACCGCCATGCGTGCCGACCAGAATGTCAGTGAGCCACGGGTGCCCCAGGACCCGGACACCGCTCTGGCCTTTTCCATGGAGGGGTACAGCGGTTTCCGGCACCCGCACCAGCAGGTGCCCTTTGCCTGGGCGCCCGGCTGGAATTCGCCCCAGGCCTGGAACAAGTTCACTGATGAGGTAGGCGGTCACTTGCGTGGCGGCGACCCCGGCATCCGCCTACTACACCCCCGGCCGGGTCTTTATCACTATGACTGCGACATTCCCGAGGCCTTTCAGCGGTCGGACACGGATTACCGTGCCATCGTTCTGCCCCGCCTGTTTGGCGGCGACGAGACCTCTGCCCGGGCGGAGCCCATTCGCCAGCGGATGGAGCCACCGGTGCTGTTGCTTTCGGAAAACGATGCCACAGCCCTGGGTGCCGAGCTGGGCGGACTGGTCACTGTCACGGGCGAGCAGGTTTGCGTGACGCTGCCGGCCCGTGTGCAGGTGGATTGGCCCCGGGGGCTGGTGGGCCTTCCGGCCGGCAGTGTTCCAATGGGTATTGCTGATGGACCGGTCACGCTGACCGCAGGGCCGGGCTCGACGCCGACACCCGGCGAGGAGGTGCGTGCATGAGCTGGCTGAGTCCGGAATGGCTGGCCATCCTCTGGGCCATGTTCCAGGCCCTGGTGATTCTGCTGGGGGCGGTCCTGCTGGGCGCCGTGCTGACCATCGTCGAGCGTCGCCTGCTGGGGCTCTGGCAGGACCGCTACGGTCCCAACCGCGTCGGGCCGTTCGGCACCCTTCAGCTGGTAGCGGACATGATCAAGATCTTCTTCAAGGAAGACTGGATTCCGCCGTTTGCCGATCGGCCACTGTTCCTGTTGGCGCCGGTTATTGCCTTTGCCTCCCTGCTGCTGTCGTTCATCATCATTCCGATCACTCCCGGCTGGGGCGTTGCAGACCTGCATATCGGATTGCTGTTCTTCCTGGCGATGGCAGGCATCAATGTCTACGCCGTGCTGTTGGGGGGCTGGGCCAGTGGCAACAAATACGCGCTGCTGGGCGCCATGCGCTCGTCCGCCCAGACCGTTTCCTACGAGGTGTTCATGGGGCTGTCATTGATGGGCGTGGTCGCCCTGGCAGGCTCCTTCAATATGCGGGAGATCGTCGCCGCCCAGGAAGGCTTGTGGTTCGTGGTGCCCCAGTTCTTTGGCTTCTGTACCTTCCTGATTGCCGGTATCGCAGTCACCCACCGTCACCCCTTTGACCAGCCGGAGGCGGAGCAGGAGCTGGCGGACGGCTACCACATTGAATACTCGGGCATGAAGTTCGGGCTGTTTTTCATTGGCGAGTACGTGGGCATGGTGCTGGTGTCTGCGCTGATCGTCACCCTGTTCTTTGGTGGCTGGCACGGCCCCTGGTTGCCGCCGGTGCTCTGGTTCGCGATCAAGACCGGCTTTTTCCTGCTGCTGTTCATCCTGCTGCGGGCCTCCCTGCCCAGACCCCGCTATGACCGGGTGATGAGCTTTGGCTGGAAGGTATGCCTGCCCCTGACCCTGATTAATCTGCTGGCGACCGGCGCGGTGGTATTGCTGGTTGCCCCGGAAGGCTGAGGAGGACCCTGTTATGGAGAAAGAAAAGGTCCCGTTCATAAAGTCCGTGCTCTGGCTCGTGCCGGCGACATGGAGCCAGCTGCGAACCCTCGGCATGGTGTTCATGCACAGTTTTCGCAAGCGGGAGACGGTCAATTACCCGGACGAGGAGGTCTACCTGCCGCCCCGTTACCGGGGCCGCATCGTGCTGACCCGGGATCCGGACGGGGAAGAGCGCTGCGTGGCCTGCAACCTGTGCGCGGTGGCCTGCCCGGTCGACTGCATTTCCCTGCAGAAGGGCGAGCAGGAGGATGGTCGCTGGTACCCGGAGTTCTTCCGGATCAACTTTTCCCGCTGCATTTTCTGCGGCATGTGTGAGGAGGCCTGTCCCACCTCGGCGATCCAGCTGACGCCGGACTTCGAGATGGGCGAATACGACCGACAGCAGCTTGTCTACGAGAAGGAAGACCTGCTGATCAACGGCCCGGGCAAGGATCACGATTATCACTTCTACAAGGTGGCCGGTATGGCCATCGGCGGCAAGGACAAGGGCCAGGCTCTGAACGAGGAGGAGCCTGTGGACGTGCGTTCCCTGTTGCCATAAAGCGGGAGGTAAAGACCCATGGAACTGGCGTTTTATCTGAGTGGCCTGGTGGCAGTAGTGGCGACCGTCGGTGTGATTACCGGCAGCAATCCGGTGCATGCCGTGGTGTATCTGATAGTCTCGCTGATTGCCGTTGCCCTGGTGTTCTTCGCCCTCGGAGCGCCCTTTGCCGGCGCGCTGGAAATTATCGTCTACGCTGGGGCCATCATGGTCCTGTTCGTGTTTGTGGTGATGATGCTCAACCTCGGCCCGGACCAGGACAGCGACGACGCAGGCTGGCGCCATCCCAGGCATTGGCTGGGCCCCTCGGCGTTGGCCCTGGTGCTGCTGGGCGTGCTTTTCCACCTGATTGCCGGGGGCGAGATGGCCAGGGTCATTGATGGCGAACTGCTGACCGCACGGGCGGTAGGACTGACGCTGTTCGGCCCCTGGCTGATGGTGGTGGAACTGGCGGGCCTGTTGTTGCTGGGGGCGCTGGTAACCGCCTCCCATGTGGGGCGTCGGTCAAATCCGTTGCGACAGAGGAGGGGGCCCTGATGGCGGGTATTCCCATGGAGCACGGCCTGATTCTGGCTGCCATCCTCTTTGTGCTGGGTCTGGTGGGCCTGATGCTGCGCCGTAACATGTTGTTTGTACTTATGAGTCTTGAGGTAATGCTGAACGCCGCGGCACTGGCGTTCGTGGTCGGCGCCACGGCCTGGAACCAGCCCGATGGCCAGGCCATGTTCCTGCTGGTGATCACCCTGGCAGCCGCCGAAGCGGCCGTGGGCCTGGCGCTGATGATTCAGCTCTTTCAGCGGGCCAGGTCCCTTAATCTCGATCTGGTCAGCAGGATGCGCGGATGATGGAGCTGGCGGTTACTCTGTCGTTTGTCATGCCGCTGGTGGGCACCCTGGTGCTGGCCCTTTCCGGCGGTCGCCTGGGGCCCCAGGCCGGCGCGGTCATCGGCGTTGCCAGTGTCGGCCTCGCTGCCCTGGCGACGGCCTGGGCCATTGCGCTTTATGCGGGCGGCGATGGTGCCGTTCGTTTCACGCTCTGGACCTGGATCCAGGTTGGCGCCTTCCAGCCAACGATTGGTCTGGCGGTGGATGCCCTGGCCCTGGTGATGATGGCCGTGATTACCGGCGTCGGTTTCTTCATCCATCTGTTTGCGGTCTGGTACATGGGCGGTGAGGCCGGCGTTACCCGATTCTTCGCCTGGATGAACCTGTTCGTATTCAGCATGCTCATCCTGGTGCTCGGGGACAACCTGCTGCTGCTGTTCCTTGGCTGGGAAGGGGTTGGTCTGTGCAGTTATCTGCTGATCGGCTACTACTACCAGGACAGCGCCAACGGCCGGGCGGCGTTCAAGGCCTTTTTGGTCACGCGCATCGGCGACGTGTTCCTGGCTCTGGGGCTGTTCCTGATCTTCCGGGACCTTGGCACCCTGGATATCCAGCAGGTGATGGTCCGGGCCGCCGAGGCCTGGTCAGTGGGCGACCCCACGGCAACCCTCGTTGCCTTGCTGGTACTGGGCGGAGCCCTCGGTAAATCCGCCCAGGTGCCGCTGCACACCTGGTTGCCGGACGCCATGGCTGGGCCGACGCCGGTCTCGGCGCTGATCCACGCCGCCACCATGGTCACGGCCGGGGTTTACCTGATCGCCCGGCTCAACGGTGTCTTCCTGCTTGCGCCGGAGGTCTTGTGGCTGGTCGGGGTGATCGGTGCCGTCTCACTGCTCCTGGCGGCGTTCGCGGCCCTTGCCCAGACCGATATCAAGCGGGTGCTGGCCTACTCCACCATGAGCCAGATTGGCTACATGTTCCTGGCCCTCGGGGTCGGCGCCTTCGATGCCGCCATTTTTCACCTGGTCACCCACGCGTTCTTCAAGGCGCTGCTGTTCCTGTCGGCCGGTGCGGTGATTACCAGTTGCCATCACGAGCAGGACATGGCGAATCTCGGGGGGCTCAGAAAGCGCCTGCCTGTGGCCTATGCCGGTTTCCTGGTGGGCGGTTCCGCGCTGGTGGCCCTGCCGCTGGTAACGGCCGGTTTCTACAGTAAGGATGAGATTCTCTGGCAGGCCATGGCGGCAGACCAGCAGGGGCTTCTTCTGGCGGGGCTTCTGGGCGCGTTCCTGACCTGCCTGTATACGGTTCGACTGATTCTCGGCACTTTCCATGGAGACTGCGGCAGTGACAAGGCCCGGAACGCGGAACCGGGCACCCATCTGCTGACCCACCA
>PYVH01000071.1 GCA_003030785.1 Marinobacter sp. B9-2
GCGGTTCCGAAGGCCGATGTAGTAATCGCCGGTTCTGGTCAGCTTGGCGGTGTACTCTATAATAACCGGCATCCCGCCTTTGTACTCTATCTGGAAGTCGACCCCGCGACCGTGGATGTGAATGTTCATCCGACCAAGCACGAAGTGCGGTTTCGTGATGGTCGCCTGGTCCACGATTTCATTTTCAGAACCCTGCACAAGGCATTGGCCGATGTTCGGCCGGACGATCATTTTCGCGGTGCGGTGGCCCAGTCCTTCGGTCGCGAGGCGTCGGTCCAGGGCCATGAACCGGCGCCTGCTGCAGGCGTTCCGGCGGAGGCTTCCTGGAACGGCCAGCCAGCGATGCCAAATTACGGCCATCCGGGTGGCTCCGGTGCCGGCTTTGGTGGTCAGTCCCAGCCGCAACAGGAATGGCGCGCCAGTGATCAGATGGCGTTCTACCAATCCCTGAATGCCGGCGGCGGTAGCGAGGGGCAGCAGCCCATGCCCTCCGGCGATGGCGTTGCTACACCAATGCCCACGCCGCCCGTTGATAGTGATCAGGAGCCGCCGCTGGGGTATGCCATTGCCCAGCTGCATGGGATCTACATTCTTGCCCAGGGTCGCGCGGGGCTGATCGTGGTGGATATGCACGCGGCCCATGAACGCATTACCTACGAGCGGATGAAACGTGCTCTCGTCGAGCAGGATCTGAAAAGCCAGCCGTTGCTGGTGCCGCTGTCCCTGGCTGTCAGCCAGAAAGAGGCAGCCCTCACCGAGAGTCATGGTGAAGAGCTGCAAAAACTCGGCTTGCAGATTGAGCGCATTGGCCCGGAAACCCTGGCGGTGAGGCAGGTACCTGCTCTCCTGCGTGGCGCCGATACCGAGCAGTTGGTGCGTGATGTGCTGGCGGATCTGATCGAGCATGGTCAGAGTGACCGGGTTGAAGCGGTGACCCACGAATTGCTGGGGACCATGGCGTGCCATGGGTCCGTGCGCGCCAATCGCCAGCTCACCATTCCCGAGATGAATTCACTGCTCCGGGATATGGAAGCCACTGAACGAAGCGGCCAATGCAATCACGGCCGGCCAACCTGGACCCTGGTGACCATGTCCGAGCTGGACAAGCTGTTCCTCCGGGGGCGTTGAGGTGTCTCTGCCTCCGGCCATCTTTCTGATGGGGCCAACGGCGTCGGGTAAAACCGACCTGGCCATGGCGCTCTGCGACCACCTGCCTTGCGAAATCATCAGCGTGGATTCCGCAATGATCTATCGGGGTATGGATATCGGAACTGCCAAACCGACTGCCGCAGAGCTCGCGCGGGCGCCCCACAGGCTGATTGATATCTGCGATCCGGCGGAAACCTACTCCGCTGCGGATTTCCGTCGGGACGCCCTGGCAGAAATGGCCGAGATAACGGCTGCTGGCCGAATTCCCCTGCTCGTCGGCGGCACCATGATGTATTTCAAGGCGCTGATCCACGGTATGTCCGGTCTGCCATCGGCCAGCTCCGATGTGCGTCGGGCTCTGGAACAAGAAGCCAAGGAACGGGGCTGGGAGGCCCTGCACCATGAGCTTAAGAGCCTTGATCCCATCGCAGCAGGGCGGATCCACCCGAATAACCGGCAACGGCTGATGCGGGCCCTGGAAGTCCTGCGTCTTACCGGCAAGCCGATTTCGGAGTTCTGGAAGGCCGAATCCGGTCCGGGCGAAGAGCCAGCTTTGGTGGATCAAAGCGCTGATGTTAAGGATTACACCTATTTCACCCGCTGGCAGGCAGACGAAACATCTTCGCTCCCGTATACTGTGGTTCAGCTTGCCATGATGCCGCCTGAGCGGCGTGTGCTTCATGAGCGAATCCGTCTGCGTTTCCTGAAAATGCTGGAGGCGGGCTTTCTGGATGAAGTACGGGCACTGATGCTCAGGGAAGACTTGCACCCTGATCTCCCTTCCATGCGTTGTGTCGGCTATCGCCAGGCCTGGAGTTATTTGTCCGGGGAAGACGATTACGAGGCATTTGTCAGCAAGGGGGTGGCAGCAACACGCCAGCTGGCGAAGCGGCAGTTGACCTGGTTGCGAAAGTGGTCCGATGTGGACTGGCTGGACAGCGACGACAAACTTATCGTTGAGGCAGCCTTGAAAAAAATCCGACTTCGCACCACATTTAGTTTTGACAAATGACGATCTGCATTTACTAAAAACAGGAGAAAACACATGTCAAAAGGGCATTCGTTACAAGACCCTTACCTTAATGCATTGCGCAAGGAACGCATTCCCGTTTCCATCTTTCTGGTCAACGGTATCAAGCTACAGGGCCAGATTGAGTCTTTCGACCAATTCGTGATTTTGCTGAAAAATACTGTCAGCCAGATGGTCTACAAGCACGCTATTTCCACTGTGGTACCTGCCCGCAATGTTCGCATTCCGCCGCAGGCGCCGGGAGGAGAGGGCGAGTCTGAAGACTGATTCAGCCGCATTCCCGGTCTTGCCGCCCGCGCTCCAGAAGATCCCGTCAAGGGGTCTTGTGGCCGCGGGTGTTTGTTTTTATAACACTCACAGTCTGATTGCCCCGGAGTTGATGCCAATTGTTTGAACGTCCTGATGTCGGTGAGCGCGCGGTACTCGTCCACATCGATTTTACTGCCCATGATGGCACCGAAGACCCGGGTGAGTTCCGGGAGCTGGTAACGTCTGCCGGCGTGGAGCCCGTTACCACGGTTACCGGGTCCCGCAAGCAGCCCAGCCCGCGATTTTTCGTTGGTGAGGGCAAGCTGGAAGAGATTCGCGATGCCGTAGCCGCCAACGAAGCCGACGTCGTGCTGTTCAATCATGCGCTGAGTCCGCGTCAGGAGCGGAACATTGAGCAGGAGCTCAAGTGCCGGGTGCTTGACCGTACCGGCGTGATTCTTGATATCTTCGCCCAGCGTGCCCGGACCCATGAAGGCAAGCTGCAGGTGGAACTGGCCCAGCTCGACCATATGTCTACGCGTCTGGTGCGGGGCTGGACACACCTTGAGCGGCAAAAGGGTGGTATCGGGCTCAGGGGGCCGGGTGAAACCCAGCTGGAGACGGACCGACGCCTGTTGCGCGAGCGGATCAAGTCCATCCACAAGCGTCTTGAAAAGGTTCGTCGGCAGCGGAACCAGGGCCGCCGGGCCCGCCAGCGGGCCGACATTCCCACGGTATCGCTGGTGGGTTACACCAACGCGGGCAAATCGACGCTATTCAACCGGATTACAACTTCGTCCGTATATGCTGCAGACCAGTTGTTCGCTACTCTGGACCCCACGCTTCGGCGTCTGGAACTTCCGGATATCGGGCCGGTCGTAATGGCGGACACCGTGGGCTTCATCCGGCATCTCCCGCACAAGCTGGTTGAGGCGTTCCGGGCCACGCTGGAGGAAACCACGCAGGCCACGCTCCTGCTGCACATTATCGACAGTCATGATCCGCGGCGTGACGAGAACATCGAGCAGGTTGAAGAGGTTCTGGCCGAGATCGGGGCCGATGACATTCCCGTGTTGCAGGTGTTCAACAAGATTGATTTGCTGGAAAACTTCACTCCGAGAATCGAACGCAATGAAGAGGGCATCCCGGTGCGGGCCTGGGTGTCTGCAGTGACCGGTGAGGGGCTGGACGGCTTGTTCGACGCGATCGTTGAACGGGTGGCCGAAGATGTTGTTCACCACTTTGTTCTGCTTGGCCCCGCGGACGGCAAGTTGCGCGCTCTATTGCACGAAGCGGGTTCTGTACTGAGTGAGGAACATCGCGAGACGGGCGATACCGTCGTGGAGGTCCGCTTGCAGAATCGGGACTGGCAGCAACTGCTGAGCCGGGCCGGAGTAAACGAAAAATCAGTCAGGCTGGACGTTGGCCACGCCTGAAACCGCGGCGGCTATTGCCGGGGCGGAGATAAATCCCTAGTATTTGCAGCCATCCTATTTATAAGTCAGTAACGGAGAGCACTATGGCCTGGAACGAACCGGGTGGAAACCGTAACGACAATGACCCCTGGGGTACCGGTGGTGGTCGACGCGGCAATGATCAGGGGCCGCCAGATCTTGATGAGGCACTGAAAAAGGGTCTCGACAAGCTCAACAAAATGTTGGGTGGTAAAGGTGGTAAATCCGGCGGCAGTGGTGGCAGCAGCGGCGGAAGCGCCGGTGGCTTCGGAGCGATTCTCGCCTTAGCGGCCATTCTGGTTGTTGGCTATGTCATCTTTCAGTCGTTTTACACGGTGGACGAACAGGAGCGAGCGGTTGTGCTTCGTTTCGGTGAGTATCACCAGACCGCGAATCCCGGCCTGAGGTTCAAGGTCCCGCTGATCGACAGCGTTACCAAGGTTCGTGTCACTAACGTGCGCACGGCCGAGTCCAGTGGCCAGATGCTGACCCAGGACGAAAACCTGGTGACCGTGGATCTGCAGGTTCAATATCGCGTTGGCGATGCTGAAGCCTACGTACTGAACGTCAGGGACTCCAACCAGGCCCTGGCTTTTGCGACAGACAGTGCCATTCGTCATGAGGTTGGCAGTTCGACCCTTGATGACGTGCTGACCGAAGGCCGGGCAGAACTGGCGGTTCGGGTTGAGCAGCGGCTGCAGAGCTTCCTGAAAGACTATGGTACCGGTCTGGAGCTTGTCCGGGTGAACGTTGAGAGCACCCAGCCTCCAGCCCCGGTTCAGGACGCCTTCCGTGAAGTGCAGCGTGCCCGTGAGGATGAGCAGCGCGTCAAGGAAGAAGCGGAAACCTACCGGAACAAGGTTGTACCCGAGGCTCGCGGTCAGGCCCAGCGGATGATCGAAGAGGCCAATGCCTACAAGCAGGAAGTCATCGAGCGCGCCCGTGGTGAAACCGCCCGTTTCCTTGAGTTGCTGGCAGTCTATGAGATGTCGCCAACCGTCACTCGCGAGCGCCTGTATTTGCAGACCGTCGAGACCGTACTGGCCAACAGCAGCAAGATCCTGGTGGACACAGAAAGCAGCGGCAACATGATGTATCTGCCGCTTGATCGATTCACCCAGGGCTCCCTGCCCCGCACCGGTAGCTCTTCTTCCGGCGGCAACCAGGGCAATGTGGACATACAGACCCTGACTGATCAGGTTCTTCAGGAACTGCGAACCAGGCAGGATACGACCGTGCGGAGGAGCAGATAATTATGGGACCTAAAGGTGTAGTGGGCCTTGCAGGCGCCCTAATCGTTGTCCTGCTGGTGCTGTCCAGCGTGTACATCATTCCGGAAACCCATCGGGGTGTACTGCTCCGGTTTGGTGAGCTGGTTGAGACCGACATCCAGGCGGGTATTCATTTCAAGGTTCCGGTCATCGACCAGGTCCGCGAATTCGATATCCGGGTTCTGACCATGGATCTGCCATCCCGGCAGTACCTGACCGTGGAGAAGAAGCCGCTGGATGTGGATTCGTACATTGCCTGGAAGATCCGGGATGTGGACCAGTTCTATCGGGCAACGGGCGGTGACGAGTTCCGTGCCCAGTCTCTGCTTGCCTCCCGTGTGGATAACGGCCTGCGTGACGAGTTCGGTATTCGGACCATGGTCGAAGTCGTTTCCGGTCAGCGGGATGAACTCATGCACACCCTTCGGGATCGGGTAAACCAGACGGCCCAGAATGAATTCGGCATCGAAGTCCTGGACATCCGGGTCAAAGCGATCGAATTTCCTGGGCAGGTCAGTGAAAACGTTTACCGCCGGATGGCGACCGAACGGGAAAAGCTCGCCCAGGAATTCCGTTCCCGGGGGCGTGAGCTGGCCGAGGGTATCCGTGCCGACGCAGACCGTCAGAGAACCGTTGTTCTTGCCGAAGCGTTCGCCCAGTCAGAAGAAACCCGGGGTGAGGGTGACGGTGAGGCAGCAAGAATCTACGCCGATGCCTACGGCTCAGATCCCGAGTTCTACAGCTTCTATCGGAGTCTTGAGGCTTATCGCAACACCTTCATGAGCAAGGATGACATCATGGTGATCGATTCCGAGAGCGCGTTCATGAAATTCCTGAACGACCCGCAGGGTGCCCGTTAACCCTGCAGCTTGAGACCAAAAACCGGAATACCTCCGTATTCCGGTTTTTTTGTGCCCGCCAACCGTGTAAAATGCTGCCGGTTTTGTGTCGGGCTTTTAGCCGAGTGCCGCCTTAAATCCTGTGTGATCCCCCTGCCGACTGTGCCGGAGCGGATATAACGGACAACGGAATCTCATGACAGTATCTGATCGCTGGTTACTGCCAGACGGGGTAGAGGATATTCTGCCGCCACTGGCCGGACGGATCGAATCCCTGCGTCGGGATGTAATGGATACCTGCCAGCGCTGGGGTTATCAGCTGGTAATCCCACCGCTCATTGAATATCTCGAATCCCTGTTTACCGGAACCGGGCATGATCTGGAACTGCAGACCTTCAAGCTGACCGATCAGCTGACCGGGCGAATGATGGGTGTGCGCGCCGATATGACGCCTCAGGCCGCCCGCATTGATGCCCATACGCTGGGACAGGAAGGGATCACACGCCTGTGCTACGCCGGGCATGTACTCCATACCCGTCCAAGGCACATGCTGACAGGACGCACCCCCATCCAGGCCGGCTGTGAGCTGTTTGGCAGTGGCTCGGAAGCGGCGGACATGGAAGTGATCAGCCTGATGCTGGAAACCCTCCGGGTGGCCGGTTTGCCGCGTATCCATCTGGATCTGGCCCATGTGGCCATCTACGAGAGTCTGATCGGCGAGGCGGATTTCGACAGGGGTACCGAGAGCGCCATTTTTGATGCCATGGCCCGCAAATCGGTTCCCGAACTGGACGAACTGTTGGGTCAGTGTCCGTCTGGATCAGCTGGCGCTCGCCTGCGCGAGCTTGCCCGTGTCAGCGGGGGGCCGGAAGCCTTGAGCGAAGCCCGCCGGGTCCTGCAGGGGGCGTCTGACAGTCTGGATGCCGCACTCGAGCAGCTCGGGCGGGTGTCCGAGATGTTGAGCCGGGATTATCCGGACATCAGTTTCGGATTCGATTTCTGTGAGCTGCGTGGCTACAACTACCACACCGGGCTGGTGTTTGCGGCCTATGTGCCTGGCCATGGTGATTCCGTGGCCAAGGGCGGTCGTTACGATGCCATTGGCAGCGATTTTGGTCGGGCCCGCCCGGCAACCGGCTTCAGTCTCGATATTCGGTCACTGGTCTCCCTTGGAGAGCGGGTGGCACGCAAAGCCGGCGCCGTCTGGGCGCCGGCGGATGACGACCCCGCCCTGGAGGGCGTAATCTCCTGTCTGAGAATGACAGAAACCGTCGTCCGGGCCCTGCCCGAAGACGAGGGTGTTAATCCGGCCGTCAGAGGCTGTGACCGGGAGCTGGTGAAACAGAACGGCCAATGGGTCGTGCAGAAGCTGGGCTGATGCCCCCGGGCCTCGGTGAATTCATTTACAGGTAAACTTGCGAAACGCCTGTCCTGCGGGGCAGCCGCATTGAGAGAGAATCATGGGTAAAAACGTTGTTGTGCTGGGCACCCAATGGGGTGATGAAGGCAAGGGTAAGATTGTTGACCTGCTGACTGACAAGGTCGCAGCGGTTGTTCGCTTCCAGGGCGGGCACAATGCCGGTCATACCCTGGTAATTGACGGCAAGAAAACAGCGCTTCACCTGATTCCTTCCGGCATCCTGCGGCAGCACGTCTATTGCCTGATCGGTAACGGCGTCGTCCTGTCTCCCGAGGCGCTGTTGAAAGAAGTACGTGAGCTGGAAGTCAATGACGTGGCGGTTCGCGATCGCCTGCGCATCAGTCTGGCCTGCCCGATCATTCTGCGTACCCATGTCCGCATTGATCAGGCCCGGGAACGAGCTCGGGGTGTCGACAAGATCGGCACGACCGGTCGCGGTATTGGCCCGGCCTATGAAGACAAGGTTTCCCGCCGCGGCCTGCGTCTGGGCGATCTCTGTAATCCCGCCGACTTCGAAATGAAGCTGCGGGAGATCATGTCGTACCACAACTTCATCCTGACCGAGTACTTCAAGGAAGAAGCTGAAGACATTGATGCAGCCCTGGAAGAGCTGAAACAGATGGGTGAGGAAATCCTGCCCATGGCGGCAGACGTGACTGACATGCTGCACGATTTCCGCAAGCGTGGGGAGAACATCCTGTTCGAGGGCGCGCAGGGCTCACTGCTGGATATCGACCTGGGTACCTACCCGTACGTGACTTCTTCCAACACCACCGCCGGCGGCACGGCCACCGGTTCCGGCTTCGGCCCGCTGTTCCTCGACTATGTGCTGGGGATCACCAAGGCGTATACCACCCGTGTTGGTTCCGGTCCGTTCCCGACCGAACTGTTTGACGATATGGGCAACCACCTTGCAGTGAAGGGCAACGAAGTGGGAACCACAACCGGGCGCGCCCGTCGTTGTGGCTGGTTCGATGCGGTGGCGCTTCGCCACGCCATCCAGATCAACAGCGTGTCCGGCATCTGTCTGACCAAGCTCGACGTGTTGGACGGACTCGAGACCGTAAAGGTGTGTGTCGGTTACAAGACCCCGAACGGCGAGATCTTCCGGCCGCCCATCGGCTGCGACAGCTACAAGGACATCGAGCCTGTCTACGAGGAGCTGCCGGGTTGGAGTGAGAGCACCGTTGGCCTGACCAGCGTCGATCAGCTGCCGGAGAATGCCAAGGCCTACATCCGTTTCCTGGAAGAGCAGATCGAGGCGCCAATCGACGTGATCTCCACCGGTCCGGATCGTATTGAAACCATCACGCTTCGTCATCCATTCGGCGAATAATCGCTGATGGATGAAAAAAACCGCCCTGCCGAAAGGCACGGCGGTTTTTTCGTGTTCAGGGCTTCTCGGCAATCACGGTGGCCCGAAGTGGGCCCGGGTATCCTTCCACGGTTTTTGAAGGGTCGTCCGGATCCAGAAAGTCCTGCAGGGAATTGAAGCGCATCCAGTCAGTACTGCGCTGTTCCTTGGTGGTGGTCTCGGTTACATCCACCACTCGCGCATTGCGGAAGCCGGTGCGGTCGAGCCAGCGCAGCAGTGTGTCGCAGCTGGGCAGGAACCAGACATTTCGCATCTGACCGTAGCGATCCTCGGGCATCAGGCTGAAGCCCTCGGGGCCTTCCACCACGAGCGTTTCCAGCACCAGCTCGCCACCCCGGCGTAGTGTTCCCTTGAGCTCCAGTAGATGGTCCAGCGGCGAGCGGCGATGATAAAGGACACCCATGGAAAAGGTGGTGTCGAAGGTTTCAAGGTCTGCCGGCAGGTCTTCCATCCGGATCGGCAGCAGGTCGACAGGGACATCGCCGAGGTAGTCCTTGACGCTGAAGAACTGGAACAGGAACAGAAGCCCCGGGTCGATGCCAATCACCCGGCTGGCACCTTCTCCCAGCATTCGCCAGCAGTGGTATCCGGAACCACAACCCACATCCAGTATTCGGCGACCGGCCAGGTCTGAAAGGTACGGAGACACCCGGTCCCACTTCCAGTCAGAGCGCCACTCGGTATCGATGTAGGTGCCGAAAAAATCGAAGGGGCCCTTGCGCCAGGGCATCAGGCCTCGCAGTCCGAGCTCCAGCTGTTCCTGCTGTGTCGCGGTCAGGGGCTGAGGGGAATTCAGGGTAACGGCAGAGCGGTCCAGCTGCGCCTCCACCTGGTCAAGGTCGGGCAGGCGGTCCAGGGCGGCCTGCCAGCGATCCAGATCGCCATGGGGGCGGTCTTCGAAGCGGTGAACCAGTTGCTGCCGGAGCAAAGTGGCCCAGTGATCCAGGCCGTCTTCGGCGAGTTCATTGATGATTGGCCCGAACCGGGCTTTCCAGTCAAAATCTACCATGGTCATTCGGTGGTTTGGTTGGCCTTGATGGCGAGCATGGAAACAAAGTTGAAGCACTGGTACCACACCACCACATCATTGAAGCCCGCAGCGAGCAGTCGCGCCTTGTGGGCCGCCAGTGTTTCGGGGATCAGTACCTGTTCGATGGCCGTGCGCTTCTGGCTGATTTCGAGATCCGAATAGCCGTTGGCGCGCTTGAATTCGTGGTGCAGTCGGGTCTGAACGGCCTGCTCGTCTTCGGACTCAAAGCGGATTTTCTCGGACAGGATCAGGACCCCGCCGGGGAGAGTAGCATCAGCAATTCGCTTGAGCAGACTGGCCCGTTTTTCCGGATCGACAAACTGCAAGGTGAAATTCAGCGTGGTCACCGAGGCGTTGCTCAGTTCGGTGTCCAGAATATCTTCACACCTAAGGGTGACAGGGAGGTCGCTGTCGTCCAGGGCAATGTAATGCTCACAGCGTTCGATCATGGCGCTGGAGTTATCCACGCCAACCAGCGTGCAATCCCCATGGGAAATGCCGTGACGCATCGCGAGGGTTGAGGCACCCAGGGAGCAGCCCAGGTCATAGCAGTGGGAGGCTGGCTGGGCGTATTGTTCGGTGATCACCTCGATCATCGGAATGATGGTGGTGTAGCCCGGCACAGAACGGCGAATCATGTCCGGGAACACCCTGGCTACCGATGCATCGAATCGGAAATCCTCCGGCCGGCGTTCTGTGGCAAACAGCCGGTCCGTCACCTGCTCGGGTGCCTCCGACGGCTTTCGGGATTTAGCCATTGGAATCTGGTACCTCTGGGGAGGGTGGAACGGCAGGCCCTGTTGGTGACGGCCGGGAGCAGCGTACACCCCGGTTTTTATAGTCCACCAGAATTCCCCGGAACGACGGGTCCACATCGGCGGCAATGGCAAGATAGCCATTTTCGCAGACCGCATGTAATTCCGAGGCTTTGGGTGACATCCGGAACGCATCGTCCTCGGTCACATGAATGGCCTGGAAATCGCCAACCGGCATGTGGTCCTTGTTGTCGCTGTGGCTGATCCTGCCACTCATTTCCAGCGCAAGAACGGTACCGATGACCGCAATCAGAGCGGTTACGATCAGGCTGCGGACGGTGTAACGGGCCTCATTCTGGCTCATGCCTACCTCGAATCAAACGAATTTAAAGTGTTGTTCAGTACTGCCCCGGCACCGTGATGGCCGGGGACTGCAGGGCGGATAGCTGTTCCCGAAGCGAGAGAACCTGGTCTGACCAGAAACGTGGCTGGGCAAACCAGGGGAAAAAACGTGGAAAGGCGGGATCATCCCAGCGTTTGGCCAGCCAGGCACAGTGCGCGATCTGTCGGTAGCAGCGCAAGGGCTCAATCAGATGGCGTTCACGACGATTGAAATCACGGAACATTTCATAGCCTTCCAGCAATTCGCCAAGCTGGGAGCCGCGCTCGAACTCGTCGCCGTTCAGCAGCAACCACATATCCTGAATAGCAGGGCCCGTTCGGCAATCGTCCAGATCCACGAACAGCATCTGCTCGTCGCGGCAAAGAATATTGCCGGCATGGCAGTCGCCATGAAGCCGCAGGGTTTCCACCGGGCCGGCTTCATCAATTCGAGCGGCACAGAGCCTTTGCAGGTCCGGGATCAGACTGTCCCAGGCAGGTCTGAGGTCCGCCGGAATCCAGCCGCCTTCCAGCAGAAGCCGGTTGCTGGCGTCAATACCGTCAAGCAAGTCCATGCTGGAGCGGTGGGCAAACGGCTTGCTGGCGCCAATGTTGTGGATCTGGCCCAGCCACTGGCCCAGCCGGTACAGGGTATCAGTCACGCTGGTGTCCGGCGCCTGGCCCCCACGCTGAGGAAACACCGCCAGCAGAAATTCGCCGTGACGTCCCAGGGTGTCTTCGGACGCCAACTCCATTGGGGCTACCACGGGAATATCCGCCTTCAGAAGCTCCAGGGTGAAGTCATGCTCCTCCCGGATTTCCGCCTCGGTCCATCGACCGGGACGGTAAAATTTGGCGATGACCGGTGCTCCCTCATCCAGCCCCACCTGATAAACCCGGTTTTCATAGCTGTTCAGTGCGAACAGGCGGCCACTTACCGCAAACCCGGCCTCTTCCATCGCATCCAGAATGGTATCCGGCGTCAGGGAGTCGTAGGGGTGGGAGGGGGCCGCAACTGTGGGGTCATGGGTCATAAAGGGACGTTTCAGAGCCTTGTGTCGTATTTGGATTTCATGGATTGCAGATGGTACCAGTTTTCATCCAGTTCCCAGCGGATACGGCTGATGCCAGACGCCCCAAGAACCACGTCCCCGGCCCGGGCCTGCACCTGGGCCAGCTCGCGTTCGGCCCGCTGCCAGTCCCGATGGCTGTCGCCAAGATTGCGCATGCTCGGAAATACCGCACTCAGGGCCTTGTGGGTCGATGTCGTGTGGGACCGCAGTGAGCTCATAATGGCAGTGTCACCCTCCACCCGGAGCACCCGGTGCTTGTAGGGGTAGCTGGCAACCACATCATCAGATTTCAGTCGCTCGTTAAGGCTGATTACCTCAAAGCCACGCCAGCCGAGCCACCCGACAAACAGGGCGGCCACCACCATTACCAGAACAAACTGCTTCCTGTCAGACATCATAAGCCGGGCTCCATGCACTACTTTTCGGCTGCAAGTATAACCGGTATGGGCTCTCGAGTAATGTGTTGAGCCTGCCCGGGCCGGTTTTTGCAGGGATGGCAGGATGGGGTAAGCTTAATGCGTTGTCAGTTGAGCCGGGGCAAGCGTAAGTGTCGACAGAAGTCCTTGAAAACCAGACCGTTGTAATAGGCGCCGGTGTCGTTGGGCTTGCTATTGCCCGCGCCCTGGCGAGAGCCGGACATGAGGTGATTGTACTGGAGGCTGCGGGCGGCTTTGGTGAGGGCATATCTTCCCGCAACAGCGAAGTCATTCATGCTGGCATCTACTACCCGGAAGGGTCACTGAAGGCGGAACTGTGCGTTGAAGGCCGGCAGCGGCTCTACGAATATTGCCGGACTCATAAAGTCGAACACCAGAAATGCGGCAAATGGATTGTGGCGGCCGACCAATCACAGAATGGCAAACTCCGGGATATTCAGGCCGCTGCAGCGCGCAACGGCGTAGAGCTGGCCCTGCATGACCCAGGCAGAATCACCCGTGAAATCCCGGAAATCCGAGCCAGTTCGGGGCTCTGGTCGCCGGAAACCGGAATCGTCGACAGTCATGGTTTAATGCTCTCTTTGCTCGGCGAGCTCGAGGATGCCGGCGGCCAACTTGTTCTCCGGTCACCCGTGGTGGCCGCTGAATCGGACGACCACTGGCATTGCCTCCGCGTGGGAGGCGACTATCCGCTGATTCTGAAAGCGAAAAACGTCATCAACGCCGCCGGACTCGCCGCTGTCCCGCTGGCCAAGTCCTGGGCCGGCCTGCCTGATGAATACAAACCCCGGCAGTGGCTCGCCAGGGGCGTCTACTTCAGCTACAGCGGCCGAACCCCATTCAAAACCCTGATTTACCCGGTCCCGGAACCCGGTGGCCTCGGTGTTCACCTAACCCTCGACCTCGCCGGCCAGGCCCGCTTTGGCCCCGACGTGGAGTGGATCCAAACGGAAGACTACACCGTTGACCCAAACCGCGAGGAAACCTTCGCCAGAGGCATCCGCCAATGGTGGCCGGACCTCGACCCGGCGCGCCTCCAGCCCGCCTATGCCGGCATCCGTCCCAAGTTGGCGGGCCCTGATGGCGGCTTTGCGGATTTTCGAATCGATGGACCTGAAGATCATGGCCTGACTGGGTTGGTTAACCTTTTCGGAATCGAGTCGCCAGGACTAACGTCCTGTCTGGCAATTGCCGACCGCGTAAAAGCGATGTTGGCATAACTGAAGATTTCGGGCGCCGGTCAGGCAGGTCCTCCCGGGATTGTAGAGGGCCATGGATGGCCCGAAACAAGCGCACAGGGAAGTGCTTGTAGCGTATCCCGGGAGGGCCTGCCTGACCGGTGCTTGCTCCAGGGCCAGAGTCAACGACCCCCGACCAACGCATGCTCCGAGGTAAATGCGGTCAATTGCACTAGCCGGGTGTCCGGGCCAGAGCCCAAACCTGAATCTCACGAGCCCCGGCCTCCCGCAGAACCGAAGCCAAAACCCGAACCGTCGCCCCCGTCGTCACCACATCATCCACAATGGCGACCCGCTCAGGCACGTCCGAAACGACCTCAAACACCCCGCGCAGATTCGCCAGCCGCGCCTCACGGTTCAACTCCCGCTGCGCCCGAACCCGCCGGGCGCGCCGCACCAGCCCCGTCGCCACGGGGATGTTCAGTTGACACCCGATAGTTTCGGCAATGTCCTGGGCCTGATTGAATCCCCTCTGTCGCCGTCGCCGGGCATCCATTGGTGCGGGCACCAGCGCCTCGGGCCTGGCGACGCTACCAGCATGCAACGCCTCCTCAAGAAAGCCGGCGAAATCTGCCATCAGCGGCCGCCCGAATTTGCGCTGCCCATTGTATTTATAGCGGCTCATCATGCCGTCCAGCGGATACTGGTAGCGCCAGGGCATGAAGGACGCATCGAAAGGAGGGGGATATTTCAGGCAGTCGCCACAAAGCAGTTCCGAAGACGGAAACGCCAGGGGCAGGGCGCAGCAGCGACAGTGCCAGCGGTTAACCGGTAAATCGTCCCGGCAAGGCTGGCATAACCCATTGAAAGCGTTGGGCGAAAGGCAGGCGACGCAGAGTCCGCCCTGCTTTACGCTGTTAACCTTTTGCTCCAGGAAGGTTGACAGCCAGTTCAGTCCCTTTATCATCTGATTCA
>PYVH01000072.1 GCA_003030785.1 Marinobacter sp. B9-2
CCTGGCTGAGCTAACTGCCCGGTCTACGTCTTCTTTTTGACCACGACTTACCTGCGTGAATACTTTTCCAGTGGCAGGCTCTAAAACATCAATCTGTCTTTCGTCTGCCGCTTCTTGCCACCTTCCATCTACAAAAATCGTTTTCATAAGCTGACCTTTCAATAGCAATTTCTATTGGATTCTTCGATGCTAGCGCATCCTTTATTTCGCCGGCATTTGCCTTTCCTCAGGGGGGCTTTTAACTCTCGTTAAAGCTAAAAGATCACACCGAGTTCTCAGGCATCGAATACCGCCTATCAGCCTTCCCTGCCTTGACAACCTGACCAGGGACGTCGTGTCCTACTAAATCCGGCAACATTCCGGAGGCTGCTAGAAGCACGTCGAGATCAACTCCTGTTTCAACACCCATTTGCTCGAACATGTGCACCAAGTCCTCAGTGCAGACATTTCCTGTGGCACCGGGTGCATAGGGACACCCGCCCAATCCACCGAGGGAAGCATCGAAACGTGTGATTCCTGCTTGCCACGCTGAAAGGGCATTCGCCAAGCCCATGCCGCGGGTATTGTGAAAGTGCAGCGTGAATGGGGTTTCCGGCCATTCCGTCAGTACGGTTTCGCACAACCGTCTGACCTGAGCAGGGTTAGCCATGCCAGTGGTATCGCAAAGAGTGATTCCATCAACCCCAATCTTGAGAAGACTCTCCACTACAGAAAGGATCTGGGACTCTGGTAGAAATCCTTCAAAGGGACAACCGAAAGCGGTAGATATCGAAGCGTTCCCGAAGACCCCGGTTCCCTTAAGCATCCCGACAATGCCTTGCAGTTGATCGAGAGATTGCTCCGGTGTCATTCTCAAATTCACACGACTATGAGACTCACTGGCTGACATAACCATATTGATTTCGTCGACATCGCACGCCAATGCGCGCTCACACCCCTTTTGGTTGGGGACTAACGCAGTGATCAGCACTCCGGATCGTCGCTCTACCGCTTTGATCACTTCTGCAGCGTCGCGAAGATTCGGAATAGCCTTGGGTGAGGTAAATGAGCTGGCCTCAATACGCTTAAGACCTGATTGAGACAATGAGTTAATCAACCGCACTTTTTCTTCTGTCTCAACAAAACGACTTTCTATCTGCAGGCCGTCCCTCGGTGCAACTTCATTGATTTCGAGTTTATTCATGAATTACTCCTTAACTGGCCGCTACGCCCCGAGAATCCGACGACAAATTGAATCACTGAGAGAGAGCTCAGAAAGGATGGTTTCCGTGTGTTCGCCCAGCTCCGGCCCGGCGCCACCAAGTTTGCCCGGCGTAGCACTTAGCCTCGGCAAAACACCCGGAACTTTTAACTTTCCTCCGCTGGGCAAGGAAATGGTTTCGATCATGCCCCTTGCGGCATAGTGCGGATCCTTGACGATATCCTCTGCGGTATATGGATAGCCTGCAGGCACCCTGGCTTCATCGAGAGCATTAAGGACATTTTCCCGTGTTCTCGTGATAGTCCATGCTTCGATTGCCGCGTCAATTTCCTTAGCATGCTCAGAACGGCCATCATTGTGAGCAAGTGCAGGATCTTCCGCCATATCACTTCGACCAATGATTGCCATGAGTCGCTTAAATATCCCGTCTCCATTTCCTGCGATAAGAACATAGCTTCCATCGGCACACTGATAGGCATTAGATGGCGTGATGCCCGGCAATGCACTGCCGCTGGGCTGACGAATATGACCGACCGCATCAAACTCCGGGATCAGGCTTTCCATCATCGCGAATACAGACTCATAGAGAGCAACATCTATAACCTGACCCAAGCCACTCCGATTACGCTCCTGCAAAGCGAGCAACGATCCAATGACTGCATAGAGAGCAGAAAGAGAATCACCGATACTTACCCCAACGCGAACGGAAGATTCACCGGGTTGGCCAGTAAGAAAACGCAGACCTCCCATAGCCTCACCAATGACCCCAAAGCCCGGTTTATCGCGGTATGGGCCGGTCTGACCGAAACCTGAAACCCGAACCATGATTAATCCCGGATTATTATGAGACAGAACTTCATAACCCAAGCCCCACTTCTCCAAGGTCCCCGGACTAAAATTCTCAACAACGATATCGGCCTCGTTTGCTAGCTTGCGCACGACCTCCTGACCAGCTTCACTCTTCAAGTCCAACGCAATCGATCTTTTGTTCCGGGACTGAACATGCCACCAAAGGGACGTTCCATCCTGGACAACTCGCCACTTGCGAAGGGGGTCACCCGTCTTCGGGGGTTCTACTTTGATTACGTCTGCGCCGAATTCGCCAAGCAACTTAGTTGCAAAGGGTCCCGCGATGAGCTGACCCATTTCGAGAACCTTTAGGCCCTTTAAGGGCAGTTCACGGTTGGATTCTGTGGTCATTTCGGATGTCCTATGTTTTGTTTTCTTAAAGAGTACTCAAGTAATTGGCGGGCGAACAATTAGGCATTCACCAAGCAAGGTTTCGCAAAAAACGAAACCATTGATAAGATGTCGCTTTATCAACCGTAGGAGATGGACGTGAACTACATTGACGTTGTGACCATGAAGCTGTTCATTGCAATTTATGAGGAGGGTAAGCTGTCAGCTGCCGCAGAGAGAGAACATATCGCTCTTGCAGCGGTGAGCAAACGTATCAGCGATCTTGAATATAGAATTGGGAGCAAGCTTCTGTATCGTCGCTCTCGAGGAGTAGAGCTTACCCCGGCCGGGCACGCCCTCTTGCATCATGCGACAAACATTTTCGACAGTATCAAGCGCATGGAGGCGGATTTAAGTGAGTATGGGGAGGGGATCCGAGGTCACGTCCGAATTCACTCGAACACGTCTGCGATTATTGCCTTTCTACCCAAGGATTTGAGCACCTTCGCCCAACTCTATCCCCACGTGAAATTAGACTTACAGGAGAGGGTTAGCACCGAAGTAATTCATGCAGTTCGGAATGGCCTCACCGATGTGGGCATCTTTGCAAGCCACGTTGCTGCGGATGGCCTAGAGATCATTCCCTATCAAAGTGATCGACTGGTTCTAGTCGTTCCTAAAGACCACCAGCTCGCTCGGCGCCAGTCTATTCTATTGCGTGAGGCGGCCGACCAGGATTTCATAGGCCTTCAAACCGACACATCTTTACAGGCACTGCTGCAAGAGCAATCGGCTATTGCCGGGAAAGACCTAAGAATGCGTGTACAGGTGAGGAGCTTCGATGCAATTTGCCGGATGATTCGCTACCGGATGGGAGTTGGCGTCCTTCCTCGAATGACCGTTCACGAAGAACTAGCTGAACTTGGCCTGAAGAGTATTCCTTTGGAAGATTCCTGGGCTGATCGAAAACTGGTAATTGGCATACAAAAATTTGAGAAACTCTCTGTCCTGGCAAAGCAACTAATCGAACATCTTTCTGAAACTGGCACCTCTTCACCTGCACTTTAAATATTAAACTTCGCGCCGCCGGGTATGGAGGCCCCTCTGTACCGTTCAAAAAGTTCTGCAATAACACAAGAAGCAGGAAACCCGAGAGATCGAAACAGGCACCTGTTAGCAAACGATAAAAGAAAGAATGACTGCAGTGACACCACCATAAACAGTCGACGGCCATCATTGAATATTCCCCAGGGCTGGCAAGGGCAATCGACAGCATCACTAATGCCGTATCCCTGCCCTCCAGCCAGGGCCAACAGCAACCGCCCGCCAAGTGAATTGAGGGAACGACGCTCCTCAAACAGTTTCAGACACTGAATTTCGCTACCACTCTCGCTGGTAAAGGCCGGGACACAAGAAGTCAGTTCTCCTCATCAATCTATGCTATCAAGGCTCTCAGATCGCTCCTTTCGACTTTGATAGCGAGCAATTTTCACTAAGATCCTGCCGATTGAAACGACTCCTGAATACCGCTCATTGGTTTTGTCAACGCAACACGCAGCCATTTTTACGCTTGCGTGTGTTCAGTCAGATGGCTTGCAACCAAGTAAATTAGTTTTCACGCATTAGGGAGCACCAGCGGCAACAGCAGTTCCGCGCGCTTCCCTGATAAATGAATTCAAACTCCAGGAGAAAACCGCAATGCCGATTAAAAAAGAACGATTAACCAAAAACTTCGCTTCGATTCCAAATGCCTTATTCGAGGAAAAGGTGCTTTACCTCGACACTATCGGTGTATTGGTTTATCTCCTGTCGCTACCGGAAGACTGGGAGGTCCGGGCCGACCATATCCGGAGGAAGTTTGGCATTGGGAAAGATAAGCAACAACGAATCTTCAAACAGCTTGAAGATGCCGGTTATTTAGTGAGGAAAAAAGTGCGTGGAGAGCATGGGCGCTGGACCACTGGGATCACAATTTACCAGACTCCCCAGAAACCTGCCGATACCAAAGACGGGGATCCCGATGCCGGCTTTTCGGGCCACGGTCAATCCGACACCGGTGCAAACGGCCCTTTATGTAAGACAATTTCCAAAAAGAAATATTCAAAGAATAAAAATCTTACTAAGGCGCAGCCAAAGCCCAGAACTAAGCGCAAGAACCTGACTCTGGACGAAGAAAAGAAGGCAACCAGGTCAAGTGGTGAAAAAACAACCTTGGCGAACCAATCTACTCACAGAGACATTTCCTGGCTATGGGAGGGTTAACAATGCAGCCAAATGAAAAGCCGAGTGATGCTGAAATGAAAATGGCAGAAGCGGTAAACGTTATATTCGAGCAGATTAAGTTGATCTGTCCGGGCTGGGGGGCGACGTGGACAAACGAATCGGTTGAGAAAAAGGCAAAAAAATTCTGGGTGAAAGCCCTCTTGGATGCGAATATTCGAAGCGACCTCGAAATCCAGTGCGGACTCCATAACACTTTGAAAAGTGGCTCCTCGTACTGCCCTCCGGTAGGAAAATTCATAAGGTGGTGCAAGCCTGACCCTGAGTTTATGGGGTTACCATCAGCTGTGAGGGCCTATCAGGAAGCCTGCCGGAGAATACATCCGGCTGGACAGCAACGAACTTGGAGCCATCCAGCGGTGTTTGTCGCAGCCCAATCGGTTGGAGCACATGAACTACGAACAATGAGTCAGGAGAAGAGTTGGCCGATGTTTGAGCGAGCGTACGAGATTGCCTGCAGCAGAGTATGCGCTGGAGAAGATCTCAAGAAAGAAATTCCCAGGGCTCTACCGGAGCAGGTTCCGGGATGTCCAGCACCGAAGAATGTGGCAAGAGACTACATGCGCAAGCTCAAGAAGATGGTTCGGTGAGCTATTCGGTTGATAGTGTTAGGCTGTTGGCATTGAACAAAGTGGACTGATACAAATAAGGCGAGGTCTAAACCAAATGACCATAGAAATCGGAGTTTTGACCGCCATGGCCATCGGCATCATCGGCGCAGCTGTGCTCACCGGATGGTGCCTCTACTCACGCCATCAGGAAAAGTAGAAGGGCGAGTAATACCAGCACCGAAATCTCCTCTCAGGGATCCAACCCAACGTATTTTGATCTATTCTGCTCATAGTTGAACGGCGCCAGCGGATATACAACGGCTGCCCCAGCGTGGGCACCACTCCAGCATCCAGAGTGCTCCAAACCCAACATATTTGGTTTTCCGACTGAGTGATACTGTATGTATGCGCGGTAGTCTTTTGCGACCTGAGAGGTTCGCTCCAGGCCAGCGAGCATTTTATCTATTTTGTAGGTCGTATCCTGCGGTGGAACATTGCCACTGCAGCGCATTGCGGCCACTTTCCCTGCTCGGGAATCGTAAGTGAGGACAGCCAGGTCGGGTCCGAACCCATTTTTTTGGATCAATTGTTCACCGATTTGTTCCGCCGATCGGTAGTAAAGCGCGGCCCTCCCGTACCTGTGATTCCATAGGGAGAACGTACCCTGTAGCGCATAAACCATCAGAGTTACCTTCGATGCGTGCTCTCTAGATCCATACATCAAATTTGAGTAGATATGGTCATGATCAAGCCACTGAATATAAAGCTGCTTCGGATCTTTTGATGGTGGCAACCGGAACTCATAATCATCAAAACCGGTATCGATCCGTTCATCCAGGGCCATGGCAACGAGCAGTCTGGCCGTGGCATCTCCATCATTTGCAGCTCGGTCCATGATGTCTCGTGCTCGAGTCTTGTCAAAGTCCCATCCCGACGCTGGGAAAGATGCCGCCAATAGCATTGCAGCCATGAAGCCCCATACACACTTCGTCATACCAATACCCTCTAATTGCCGCTCTGAAAATCCAATTTCGCTATCTCGCCGAAGGCTATTTGACGTACCTCGACAGGAACTCCCTTAACATCCCATTTGCATCCGAATCGTCTGCGTGATCGTCGTCTAGCAAATGACAGTCATATTCGCAGACGTGGTTTCCATAAAGGCTAAGCTCGGCTTTTACACCGCGCCGCATGATCTGTATCACCTCAGCTTCGTTTGCGGCTTCGAATGGGATTTTCACTGTGAAGCGGTGGCCACAGTAGACTGCAGACGCGCCTTGCTCGACGGAGCCGCATTGCAGGTCTGATTTTCGTTTATCAATTCTAGCGTCACCGCCGACGACATTGCCCTTCGTCAGCGATATCTCCCCTCTGGTTGCCTGTGATTGCTGGTAGCCCGTCTGCGCGGAATCCTCGGTCATCGGTTGAGCGGATACCAACAGGGCGTTTTTATAGAGAATGAAGTTCGAGACGTTCCTGCCAACTGATAGGCGCACCGGCAGAGGGTGAGCGAGATCGTATCGCAGGCTCTTATCGACTCGGCGACTGGAAGCAAAATCAACGGCAGCAGTACCGTTGAAAACCTTCAGAGGTCCTTCCGGTATTACCTGGCTGCCCTGAGGAGCAAGCGTGTGGACCAGCCGATAATAGGTGTCCCACCAGGACTGATTCACGATGATATCCACATAGACGTGGCCTTTGAGCTGGTGCGCGTCGACCGCCGAGACATCATAGGACCGGAGTACGATGGCATAACCCGCGTTCAGTTGATGGCGCGGGCCGATCAGAAACTCATCCAAGAGGCGACGATACTCGCTGACCGACTGCTGAGCCTGATCCCAACTCCGCACATCCTCAATTCGCTGATCCCACGTTTTTATCTCCTCCGGTACGATTCCGGCAATATCCTTTTCAGCCAGAGTCACCTTCAAACGCACATGCACCCCATCAAAGATTGCACGCTCTTCTAAAAGGTCGTAGCTGTGGACCCGGCCACTGGTAACAGCGGTGGCAATTGAATGAAACTGGTCGCCATTCATTGTTGTAACGGAAAAAACCTGACTCCCTAACGTCTCGACCAATGCCTTACTCAAGGCCGCATCAATGGCGGAGTCCCGATCCGACCCTGTAGCACCCACAGTGACAACGGTGTTCGCAACAGCGACAACCGGCAGGAAAAGAGCCGCTGCCACGTTGATCAAAAATCTAAACATCACACTCATGGATCAGCCCCCTTTTACCCAGCCGAGCAGGAAGCTCTCTGCAACAGCTTCCTCGCCTTCCCACCACACTCGTTCAGCAACAACTTCCGACCGGATGACTCCTGTGGCGCTGGAGAAACTCATGTCAACTTGCTGATCAGACTGGGCTGAAACAGTTTTGATGGAAGCCCCCTCTAGACTTTTAAGAAGGGCAACTTTAGAGGCATGCCGAGCCTTGCGCCGTGCTTCGTATTCCACAGAAATTCGCAGTTCGTTTGTTCCACGCCGGGCGGACGCTCGCTGCTCAACCACCGCATAACGGTATCCGTTGACTCCATTCTGCCTAGACAGCCCTGCCAACCGGTAAGCCTCAATCTTCCGAAAAACCTCTGCCCTGTGCGCGCGAGCCACTTCATCACGCGCAGCCTCAACAGACTCAATCGGAAGGCTCAAACGAAAATAGCCGTTCACAGCCTTGCCGGAGGAGTGAGCAACGAACTGTGAATCACCACCATGAAACAAACCCCGCGAGGAAATGTCGGTATAGCGTTCCCCCGACAATGAATATTGGGCGATGCCGCCTTCACCTGTCTGTGAGGACTCCACGAGCTTCTGGCTAGTGATCACCACGCCGCCGACCGCCAGTAGGAACTGTGTTTGGGCATCACTTCGTGCCCTAGTCTTTGCCTGCGATATTGAGTCGCCCTGCCCTATTCCCACAAATACCATCCGCTTGCCACCAGGCTCCCGAAATTGAGTTTTTGAGGTCCACGATGGAAGCTCAGCGGTCTTCAGGACAGATGTATCGTCTGCGTAGGCCAAACCAGATGCCATAATTAGAAGACTGATCGTGATGAGAAGAACACCTCTGCTCATCATTCGCCCTCCTCTAACCGACGCATACTTTCCAATTCACCGGACCTTCCAACATGAAGCGAATTCATGGGCATGGTGGCTTGGACAAATGCGTTGAAGAAGGTTTTTCCGGTTCGGCTATCCAGCCATTGCTCAAATCGAGAATTCTCCACTGTCATTGAGTTCACGGCGTGAACAGAAAGCTGGCGTGTAATCCGGTTCAGCTCCTGCACTGGGTCTTGTATCCCACTCTGCGTATTAGCCCCGCTTTCAATGCGCTCGACCTTGTCCTCGACCTGGCTGGAAAAATAGTTAGCGATCTGGCGGCGGGCATCATCCATGGCAGCATCGCGCGCGCCCTTTTGCGTGCTGTGCCGGTTACTCATTCCGACCACACGGATAGCCTGGTCTGCTGAATCCTTTATTGCAGCCGGCGCAAGAGTCCACATCGGACGAGAGCCTTCTCCGTCCGATGTCCAGATAAGCTTGTCAGCGACCACAGGAGGCTCGTAGGTAGTAGTGCAAGCGGTCATAAAAATGACCAGAGAGAGTGTCGTTGAGAGAGGAATAGTCAGTCTGGGGTTTACCATTTTCCACCTGCTTAGAAATTGGGAGATCAGCTTTCATTCTCCGCATAAATCGCTAGGTGCAACCCAGGGCTCGAATCATCTACCTACTCATTCACAGAAAAGCTCAAACCTCCAGCTGTTGGCCAAGTTCGTCGATATCATTTATTCAAATCGGAAGTTTGCAAAACGAAGGGGTAAAAATGGGGTGCGTTATGCAAATAACGCGGAGAACGATTCTTTAATCTGTCCTTAATCCAGGCAACACGGCTCAAAGCCCACACCTGGAGACCATCAAACATGACTGATTAGAGGATTACCATTTATGACAATTCAGGAAATAAACGAAGCCCTGCACCAATATATCGAGGGGTTGGCAAACGAGGCACAAACAATTGCAGATGAGCATTGGAGATTCCATCTTCGAAACAATGCTTTGCTCCCGCCGAGGGAAAAGTGCCGACTTAATGTGTGGGTCCGCCTACGTCGCCATCACCTTGAGATCTACTGGACCCACTTCAGTTTTTTCAAGCGTGCCACCAGTGACAAGTCGGGAGTTTACTCAAAGTACATTCCAAAAGGTAGAGGAAATCAATATCGCGAAAAGAGCCTTGCACTCCGAGCAGAAACTTGGGAAATCGATAAAGTTTTGGAGGTAGAGGGTAAGATGGCTGAAATCCGTGCTGAATATGCAGATGTTAAGCGTGCAATCACGGCATTGAAGCGTGTAGAGAAAAGAGCCATTGACCGCCGCTCTGAGAATTTGGCCTGAGTAGTGGTCTAGATTATTGGGAGCAGTTATGCAGATTTATTTACAGACGCCCCCCTGTAAATAAATCTGTGTTCCAACCGCACAATAAAAAACGATCCTTCTGTGATTGATTTGTCCGCGACCGTGGTCAGTGTTATCAGCTTTCATTCCGCTAGGTTCATCAAAGCTGCGCCAAAGGGTGCCTGTTACACGAGTCGGACACCACAGCACGAAAAAGCTTCTACATTTCTGACTTGCCTTCAGAAACGGCGGCCCCTCGCAGCCTTTCAAGAACACCGTAATCAACAGCTACTACTTATCTGTCCCCGCAACTGCCCCAACCCCCTACTCCACCATAGCCTTAATCAACGCATCCCGGGCATCGGAGTAAAACTGAATATCGATCTTTGTTGCCATATCATCAGACAAATCGAATAACTGCCGGCGGCAGGCAACCGGCATCAGCAAGGCCGTTGCGCCCTTCTCTACCGCGATCTCTGCAATCGTCACAGGGTTATGCACGGGTTCTACTGAACCACCCAGGTTGATCTCACCCACAATAACCAGACCGCCTCGAACGCTTTTTTTCAACAAGGCGGTGCTAAGAGCAATCAGCGAGGCCATGCCGAGTTTGGTGCCCGATTTGGAAGCGTCGAACGCTCGCAACTGTACGGTGAATTCATGCTGGCGCGGGTCTTTGTCGCCTACCAGTTGGGCGGATCGGGCGTACAGGTTCTGCTCTGCGTAGCCGATACTTTCCTTGAAAGCCGGTGGTACCGGTTTATTCAGCACTTTCACACCGGAACCCGGGCCTTCGTTTACCTCGATACGGTAAAGGCCAGGATGTTCTTCCCCGGTTCCCGGCGAGATAGACCATACCTGGCCGGGTTCCAGCGGGTCATCACCAATACTGTTTTCGCTGTGCAGTTCCGGAGTGGACACGAACTTTTCCACGCCGTCTTCACCTATCAAATAGCTGAAATGTGTGTTCCGGAACTCTGCCGCGCCAATACGTTTTTGCTGTTCCTTCACCCGACGGCGGGCTTCCATCGCAATACGTACGGCCCATTCGATATCCTCATCCGGAACCTGGGCCTCACCTGGGTAAAGCAGTTTCAGCAAGCCACTGATGGTCTTGTTCACTGCATTGGTGTCTCGACCGGACAGAGCACCGCCGAAAAATACACGGTTCTGAATCACGCTGAGGCGACTTTGGTTACGAAGCTGGCTCCAGCACTCAGATAGAAAATCACTTACCAGACCGAAGTGGTTAGTCAGCAACTCCTTGCTAACTTTGGGCACATCCCAGCCCGGGAGGAAGGCATGAATACGATCCATGAAGGCAGTATCATCCTTCATCTCCGGTGGCATAGGGCCAAACAAATGGCCAACACGCTGCTGGTGCTCCACATCCACATCAAAGTTACCGACCAGCACGATACTGCCGTCCGCCCGGATATTTTCCTTGCCACGGCTGAACTCCCCGGACTCCATATAGCCCTTCATGATGTTCACACCGTCTTTCTGGTCGAAAGATATACCGGAGACTTCATCGAAGCAGACGACATCGTACTGACAGACCAAACCACGCTGCCCGTTCGAGTTGTTCACAAACATCTTGGCGACGGTCGCTTTGCCGCCTGAAATCAGATGGGCGTAGGGAGAAACCTGCTGAAACAGATGGCTTTTGCCGGTACCACGGGGGCCAAGCTCTACCAGGTTATAATTACGCTCAACGAAAGGCACCATCCGCAACAGCATGGCATCGACCTGCCGCTCAGACAGGCCTTCAATTTCGATACCGGTTGAGCGCAGCAGAAAGGCCTTCCATTCATCCGTAGTAAAAGTCTTACGGGCATCGGCCAAGGTATCCAGCACATCCCGCTTGGAAAGCTGAATCTCCCGCAACGACTCCACTCCGAAAGGACGGCCATTGCTTTCCTGGGCAATGGCCGCGTCGTAGTTCAGGGTGATCTCGGAGTAGAAGCCCCCGGTGAGCATACGTTCATGCTCATTTACCAGCTCCGGCGAAATACGAACGTCGGTCAGGCGAAGGCTGGGTAATGTTGCGATGTAACTATCGGTCTTCGCATCCAAGCGAGCGGTAATCAGGTCAATGATTTTAACCTCACCGTTCTCCCTGGCCCGGGCCTTGAACAACTCCTCTTCGCCCGCCTTTACGGTGCGGGATTTGAGCTGCCGCTGAACAATCTCCAACCCTTCATCAATCTCTTCCTGATCGGTACTCGCGCAGTAGCGCCCCAACAGAAACTCCACCACGTAGGTAGGTACCGGAAACTGGCGGCTGAAGGTTCGCACTAAATCTTTACGTACCAGATAGCCATCAAGCGCGCCTACTGCTTTGTTATCAATCTCATCCAATACCATCACACATCTCCCCCACCAATCCTTGTGTCGGTCTGGGCCACCAGAGCCCCGTTATCATCCAGCAATACCACCACGGCGTTCTGGCTCTCCATGTCTTCATCTTCCACCACAACTGATGCGCTGCCGCTCTCCTTTAACGGCTTGGTGCTGAGTACTACGCTACTCGACGCTTCCCCGGCGCGGGTTCGGATATCCAGTTTCAGTCCTTTGAACTGGCCTTCCACCGCCACCGTACAGCGAAGCCCCTTCCAGACCACATCGGTGAACTCAATCGCGACCTGAGCGCTCGCACCACCATTTACAACTAGCTGCAAGGTCAGGCACTCCTGCAGGCTCAAGCCGCCGTGGGCATATTCCTCACCGTTCTTGTAGCAACTGACACCATCGGCCAACGCGAAGTAATGGCTCGGGTTCCAATACCAAGGAAACACCCTTTCCTGGGTGTCTGCACCCGGCTTGAGCGCGGCGCAGCGCCCCCACTTACTGTCAGCAAGTACACTCGGCAATTGGGTTTTGGGCAAACCTCCGGGCAACAACAGCCAACCATGGTCAGTAACCACCCGAACCCGCTTCCAACCGGCAGCCAGCAACTCGGTAATCCGGGTCTGAACCTCCTGCAGCAGGTTGTCTAGGTGTTTAGCCAGTTTCCAGCCCCGGTCGTGGCCTTCATGGTCGATATCGCCGAACTCGCACCAGGCAAAGCCCTGGCCATCACCGTTGTCTGTACGGTCCAGCACACGCCAGCCCGCCTCTTTGAGAAGTTTCTTGTGGTGATAACCGCCCTTCAAAGACTGGCCGGTCTCGGCAACAGAAGGTTCAAATTCGGCGCTGGCGTCATCACCTTTGATCTTATCCCGCACCGGAGACACTGCCACCTTGCCTGTGGCGGTCACGCTGGGCAGGGCAGCCCACACCGGAGTTTCTGAAATCTCCAGGCCTGCGGCCTCCAGTCGATCAACAAGGCGTTTAGCGGTATCGAAACGCAAACCATCCACGAACAGCACGCAGTCGCCGTGCTCAGCCGGGAACGGCGGTGCCTTCTCATAAGAACCGCCGGGAAAACTGGCACCGTCCACATGCTTCTGCAGATAACGGGCCGAATCTTCCATCCAAGGCAGATAAACAGACCGGATGGCCGTGGTCACCGCACTCAGGTCATCGTTATTGGTAACCTCTGCAAGCGCGCGCATTACGCTGTCATCCACCTTCCAGCCAGTACTGGCATAACCGTTGGCAAGATCGGTAACCGTGCCAGCTGCGAGAGCGGTTTTAGCGTGTTCAGCCATGGTCGCCAGGTGCTGCAGTGCCAACGCTAAGGATGCCTCGCCCAACTCAGCCCATACCAGTGAGCGGCGGCCACCGTGAGCTTGCTCTAGCTCTTTGAGCTGCGTTATGGCCTTGTGGGCCGGCATGTTGCTCAATGCCAGCAGATCCCGGCGCAAATGCTCTTCCTGGCTCTGGTTCCATTGCGGCCAGCCACCGGCCACAGATTCATCCGCGAACAGATCGAAAGAGGGCGGCTGGCACTTGCGGATCTGGTCCGGAATGTGTGGATAACGATTAGGCGCTTCGCAAAACCGCTCCCACACCGCCTGCCAGGGGCCTTCGTGGTTAGCCAGTTTGTTACACCCGGCAAGAATGCCGTCTTGTTGCGGATTGAACGCCAACTGAGACTGGCAAACCGAAACAAAGGCCTGCCATTCGTTCTCGCCTCGGGCGGCCTGAAACGCCTTGCCCTGATCCAGCCATAGCAGCAGATCCCGGGTGGGATCACCTCCGGTTAACAGGGTGTTGAAATAGTCTTTATCCAGCCGTTTGCCCTTGAGTAGCTCTACTTCCTCATCCAGCAAACGGTAAAGCGCCAATTGCATGGCGTGGCGGCTTTCACTGTCCTGGGCGACATCCAGGCCCAAACCGCCCTGATCGGATTTCAGATAGGCCAGAATAGTCCAGTCCTTTGCATTCACCTGAGACCAGATCACACCCCGGTACTGCAGTTCTGCCAGAGGCTTCAGCTCATCCGGGCAGCTTTCCACCGCCCGCAAATCCTGACGGCTGACTCCGGGCAGGTACAAAATCGGAGCTTTGCCTTCCGGTAATTCAACGTCTTGCGCAAATCCCGCAATAGCATACCGAAGCCAAATTGCCGGGCCGGTGCGTTTGTCTGGAGCGTAATCTCCCAACACCATCAGCTCGGGCAGTTCGGCTTGCAGCAACGGAATCACCGCCTCCCATTGGCGGTCTCGGTCTGGCCAAAGAATGCAGGCAGGGGCTACCTGAATGTCCGGGTTGTAGATGCCGGCGTCACGAATGGCTGCAAGCAGGTGGTCCAAAACTCTCATACAGTACTGC
>PYVH01000073.1 GCA_003030785.1 Marinobacter sp. B9-2
TCTCTTCGCATTTGGCCACCACCGCAGCGGTGAACAGCGTCTCCTTGTCGGTGAAGTGGCTGTAGACCGTGAGTTTCGATACGCCGGCCGCCAGGGCAACGGCGTCCATGCTGGTGTTTGCATAGCCCTTGTCCAGGAACAGCGATTTTGCCGATTCGAGGATTGCCTGGCGTTTTGCCATGTCCTTGGGGCGCCCGGGGCTTGCGGTGTTCAGAGGATTGTCGGACATTTTCACCTTTAATACTGGACTGGTGAGTTTGGTATTAATAACATGCCGGCCAGTATAATTATTCCAAGCTCTATTTGCGAAAGGTCCTTCAGCATGCGCAGCGCTTTCCTGCCCCTTGCTTTGCCTGTCAGCCTGGTCTTCCTGTTGGCCGCTTGCGGCCATGAAGAAGCGGCCCAGACCACCGTGCGCCCGGCCATGGTGGTGCAACCGCAGCCTTCGGCCCAGGCGACAGACAGCTACCCCGGTGAGGTGCGTGCCCGTTATGAGCCGGACCTGGCCTTTCGCATCGGCGGCAAAGTCAGCAAGCGCCTGGTGGAGGAGGGCGAGCGGGTCAAGGCCGACCAGCCGCTGGCCGAACTCGACCCACAGGACGTGCGCCTGCAACTGGAAGCGACCCGCGCCCAAGTGGCTGCCGCGCAGGCTAATCTGAGCCTGGTGCGTGCGGAGCGGGATCGCTACAAGACCTTGATGGACCGTCAGATGGTCAGTCGGTCGCAGTACGACAATTCCGAAAACCTCTACCGAGCCGGTGAAGCACGCCTGAAGCAGATCAAGGCCGAGTTCGATGTGTCGAGCAACCAGGCCGGCTACGCCGTGCTGCGTGCGCCTCAGGATGGGGTGGTCGCCAAGCGTGCCGTAGAGGTGGGGCAAGTGGTTTCCGCTGGCCAGACCGTGTTCACCCTGGCCACCGATGGCGAGCGTGAAGTGTTGATCAGCCTGCCTGAACAGGGCTTTGGCCGCTTCAAGATCGGCCAGCCGGTGTCGGTGGAGTTGTGGAGCCAGCCAGAGCAACGTTTCGCCGGGCGCATTCGTGAACTGTCTCCTGCCGCCGACCCCAAGTCTCGCACCTTCGCCGCGCGCGTGGCCTTCACCGGCGGCAAAGTCCCCGCCGAACTGGGCCAAAGCGCACGGGTTTTCATCCAGGCCGACGGCGTCATTCCCCTATCGGTACCGCTGTCTGCCCTGAGTGCCGAGAACGGTGCGTCCTACGTTTGGCGTGTAAAACCGGACAACACCCTTGAACGCACCCCTGTACGCATTGGTGCGTTTGGCGAAAACACCGTGCCGGTACTCGAAGGCTTGGTCGCCACCGATTGGGTGGTGGCCGCAGGCGTGCATGTGCTCCATGAGGGCCAGTCAGTGCGCCCGGTGGATCGCTCCAACCGTGTAGTGAATCTGGCGGCCAAGGAGTAGTCCCGATGGGTTTCAATCTTTCCGAATGGGCGTTGCGTAATCGCCAGATCGTACTGTTCCTGATGATCCTGCTGGCCGTGGTTGGCACCTTGTCCTACACCAAGCTGGGGCAAAGCGAAGACCCGCCCTTTACCTTCAAGGCCATGGTGATCAAGACCAACTGGCCCGGGGCCACGGCCCAGGAGGTTTCGCGCCAGGTCACCGAGCGCATCGAGAAAAAACTCATGGAGACCGGTGAGTACGAGCGCATCGTGTCGTTCTCACGGCCCGGTGAATCCCAGGTCACCTTTATTGCCCGGGATTCGATGCGTTCGGCGCAGATTCCCGAGCTGTGGTACCAGGTGCGCAAGAAAATCAGCGACATTCGCCACACCTTGCCGCCGGATATTCAGGGGCCGTTTTTCAACGACGAGTTCGGCACCACCTTCGGCAATATCTACGCCCTGACCGGCGACGGCTTTGACTATGCCGTGCTCAAGGACTACGCCGACCGTATCCAGATCCAGCTGCAACGGGTGCCGGATGTGGGCAAGGTCGAGCTGCTTGGCTTGCAGGATGAGAAGATCTGGATCGAGCTGTCCAACCTCAAGCTCGCCACCCTCGGCTTGCCACTGGCCGCGGTACAGCAGGCGTTGCAGGAACAGAATGCGGTGTCCACCGCCGGTTTCTTTGAGACCCCCACCGAGCGCGTGCAACTGCGCGTTTCAGGCAACTTCAAGACGGTGGAGGAGATCCGCAACTTTCCGATCCGCGTGGGTGATCGCACCTTGCGCATCGGTGATGTAGCTGACATCCATCGAGGCTTCAACGACCCACCAGCACCGCGTATGCGCTACATGGGCGCAGATGCCATCGGCCTGGCCGTGGCCATGCGCGACGGTGGCGACATCCTCGTATTGGGCAAGGCCCTTGAAGCGCAATTCGCACGCCTGCAAAAGAACCTTCCAGCAGGAATGGAGCTGCGCAAAGTGTCGGATCAACCGGCAGCGGTAAAGACCAGCGTCGGCGAATTCGTCCAGGTGCTGGCTGAAGCGTTGGCGATTGTTTTGCTGGTGAGCTTTTTCTCTCTCGGCGTGCGTACCGGCATGGTCGTCGCCCTGGCGATCCCGCTGGTACTGGCGATGACCTTTGCCACCATGTATTACCTGGGCATCGGCCTGCACAAGATTTCCCTTGGCGCCTTGGTCCTGGCTTTGGGCTTGCTGGTGGATGACGCGATCATCGCCGTGGAAATGATGGCGATCAAAATGGAGCAGGGCTACGACCGCCTCAAAGCCGCGAGTTTCGCCTGGACCAGCACCGCATTCCCCATGCTCACCGGCACCCTGATCACGGCCGCAGGCTTCTTGCCGATTGCCACCGCGCAATCGAGCACCGGCGAATACACCCGCTCGATCTTCCAGGTCGTGACTATTGCACTGCTGGCCTCCTGGGTAGCGGCCGTGGTGTTTGTGCCGTACCTGGGGGAAAAACTCCTGCCCGACCTGGCGAAGATTCACGCCGCCAAGCACGGCACCGACGGTCCAGACCCTTACGGCACACCCTTCTACCAGCGTGTAAGACGTTTGGTGGAGTGGTGCGTGCGGCGGCGTAAAACGGTGATCATGTTGACTTTGCTGCTGTTTATCGGCTCGGTTGCGCTGTTCCGCTTCGTGCCGCAACAGTTCTTCCCGGCTTCCGGTCGCCTGGAGTTGATGGTCGACCTGAAACTGGCCGAAGGCGCTTCCCTGAGCAACACCGCCGAGCAGGTCAAGCGCCTGGAAGCGTTGCTCAAGGAACATGCCGGCATCAACAACTATGTCGCCTACGCGGGCACCGGTTCGCCGCGGTTTTACCTGCCCCTGGACCAGCAATTGCCCGCTGCCAGCTTCGCCCAGTTTGTGGTGCTGGCTGACACTATCGAGGAGCGTGAAAGCTTGCGCACCTGGCTGATCGAAACTCTCAACGAGCAATTCCCCGACTTGCGTTCGCGCGTGACGCGCCTGGAGAACGGCCCGCCCGTAGGTTACCCGGTGCAGTTTCGCGTGACGGGCGAGCACATCGAAGAAGTCCGTGCCCTGGCGCGCAAAGTGGCGGCCAAGGTTCGCGAAAATACCCATGTGGTCAACGTGCATTTGGACTGGGAAGAGCCGAGCAAAATCGTGTACCTGAATATCGACCAGGACCGTGCACGCGCCCTGGGTGTGAGCACCGCCAACCTGTCGAAATTCCTGCAGAGTTCCTTGACCGGTTCCAGCGTCAGCCAGTACCGGGAGGACAACGAATTGATCGAGATCCTCCTGCGCGGCACCGTGCATGAGCGTAGCGAACTGTCGCGCCTGCCGAGCCTTGCCGTGCCCACCGACAATGGTAAAAGCGTGGCGCTGTCGCAAATTGCCACCCTCGAATATGGATTCGAAGAGGGCATCATCTGGCATCGCAATCGCTTGCCCACGGTGACTGTGCGGGCCGATATCTATGGCAAGGAACAGCCGGCGACCCTCGTGCAGCAGATCCTGCCGACGCTCGCTGATGTGCGTGCCGAACTGCCGGACGGCTACCTCTTGGAAGTGGGCGGTACGGTGGAAGATTCTGCCCGTGGGCAAAACTCGGTGAAGGCCGGTGTGCCGCTGTTTATCGTGGTAGTGCTGACCTTGCTGATGCTGCAACTTCGCAGCTTCTCGCGCACGGCGATGGTCTTTCTCACCGCGCCTTTGGGGCTGATCGGCGTGACCTTGTTCCTGCTGGTGTTCCGCCAACCCTTCGGTTTCGTCGCCATGCTCGGCACCATCGCGCTGTCGGGGATGATCATGCGTAACTCGGTGATTCTGGTGGACCAGATCGAACAAGACATCAAGGCTGGCCTGGCACCTTGGCAGGCAATCATCGAAGCCACGGTCCGACGCTTTCGCCCGATTGTGCTGACCGCGTTGGCAGCGGTGTTGGCGATGATTCCGTTGTCACGCAGTGTGTTCTTCGGGCCCATGGCCGTGGCGATCATGGGCGGGTTGATCGTAGCGACGGCGTTGACGCTGTTGTTCTTGCCGGCGTTGTACGCAGCGTGGTTCAGAATCAGGAAGGAGGAGTAGATCAGTGAGCGTTTTTGGCAGGCCCGGTGGGAACCATTTTTCAAGGCTTGCCACAGAGGGTTACCTGTTCGCAGGTACGTTATCCGGTGGTTTTTATCACCGGGATAACGTTTCCAGAACGTTCATAGAGGCGAAATAGATATGCTCCTACAAGCATTGGGTAACTTTTACTCGGGGATCGGCATGATGCTGGGCGGCGGTCAGATGGGCGGCGCTTGCGCCAAACATTCCCATAATGACTCCGTCGGTCGGCGTGAGCTTTCCGACGCGCTCAAATCGTTCAAATACGATTTTCCCCAGCCGAGCAGTAATATCACGATTAACAACAGTGTTGCCAACGCGAACAACAACGCGAACAACAACGTGAGCAACAACGCGAACACCAATACTCAAATCGGCCGTTGAATGCGCTGATTGCCGCTTTTGAGCCATTGCAAACACTCTGCATCCGCAGAGTGTTTGCCGCGTCAGGTTCAGTTGCTGGCGTGGGCTTACAGCGCCCCAAACACTTTCTTGGCCAGGCTGGTGGCCGCCGCCGCCGGGTTCTTGCGAATGGTTTCTTCCTGCTGCGCAATCATCTTGAACAGGCCATCCAGCGCTTGCTCGGTCACGTAGTTCTCAACGTTGGCGCTCTTGGCATCCACCGCGCCAAAGGCCGCGGCCTTGCCGGCCAGGGCATTGTACTGCTGGGCCACGCCGACTTTGTCGGTGGCAGCCTTGACGATAGGCAGGAACTTGGCGCGAATCTCTTCACGGCTGCTTTTGTTCAGGTACTGGGTGGCGGAATCCTGGCCACCGCTGAGAATGCCCTTGGCGTCGGTCACGCTCATGTTCTTCACGGCGTTGACCAGGATCGGCTGGGCCTGGGTCACAGCGGTTTCTGCCGCCTTGTTCATGCTGGTTTCCAGTTGCGTAACCTGGTCACCCATGCCGAACATCTTCAGCTTGTCGGCGACCTTACCGAGCTTGCCTGGCAGGCCGATCTTCACGTCCGGGTTGTTGCTGAAACCACCGGGCGTCCCGAGTTGTTTCACAGCAATCTGTGCACCTTGGGTCAAGGCATCCTTGAGGCCGCCGCTGGCGTCGCCCTGGGACAGGCTGCCCAGATCCAGGGCCATGGCGTTGGCGCCGAATAACAAGCCAGCACACAGGGCAGTGAGGCGAAGAGATTTGCGGAGCATGGGCGCTTCCTTATGAAGTGGGAGTGATCAGTGTGCCGCCGCATCCACCCGCAGGCGCAGCGGTTGTGGGTCCTGGCCATTGAGCTGCACGGTGTGCCGCTCGGTGGTGATAAACAGTAGCTTGCCGTCCAGCTCGATGCGAGCGCTGACCGAGTATGTGTGGCCTGGCTTAACCTGGGCCGGGTCATAGCTCAGGTGAAACGGCAGCGGCACCTGGCCTTTGACCGGGCCTTTCTGTTCGGCGAGGGTCACGGCCGGGGCGTCCATCAGGGACACGTCCTGCAGGCTGACACTCAAGGTGGCGGCTGGCGGCAGGGCGATGCGTTGCAGGTAGAACACTTCGCCGTCGAGGCTGGCCTTCGGGGTTGGGGTCATCGAGTGGCAGGCTCCGAGCAGGGCGGTCAGGCCCAGGAGGATGAGTTTTTTCAAGGTGCGGCTCCTTTTCAACGGCGCCGGAATCCGCCCGGCGCCTCAATCAGTCTAGCGCTGTGCTTCAGGATTGACGGCAACCGGTTCGGCCGCAGCCTCGGCTGCACCGTCCACACGGTGCAAGGCGACCTGGCGGATCGACAGGCGAATATCCGCCGGCAACACACGTTTGGCCGCGCCCTCGGCCAGTTCGCCGAGCAGGTCGTGATAACCCAGCTTGCCGGCTTCATCGCGGCGCAGCACATCTTGCTCCAGCAACGTCTGAATAAAATGTCGGAAAAGACTCTTGTCGAAGAACTCCGGAGCGTTGAGGCCGTGCAGGATCGACAGGCGCTGGGCCATGATCGTGCACAGGTCTTCCAGTTCCTCGGCGCTGATGCTGTTCTGGCCGCTGTTGAGCAGCAACGAGATCGCCATGTAGAAGCGTTGCAGGGTCTGGGCGATGCTCTTGGACAGCAGCGTCAGTAGCACAAAGTGCCGCGAACTCGGCGCCGGGCGCAGGTACACGGCGTTTTCGAAGCGCAGCAGGCCTTGTTCAACGAACGCGTCCAGCCATTGGTCGACCACGTTGTCCAGTTCCTCCAGCGACCAACGGATAAACAGTTCCGATTGCAGGTACGGGTAGAGCGCGTGGGTGTAGCGCAGGATCTGTTCGCGGGTCATGCGCGAGCTGCTCTGGAAGAAGCTCGCCAGCAAGGCCGGCAGGGCGAAGATGTGCAGCACGTTGTTGCGGTAATAGGTCATCAGGACAGCATTCTGCTCATCCAGGTAAACGATTTTACCCAGGGCGTCGCTCTGCTCCGACAACAGGTTCATGTCTTTGACATGCTTGATCAGCGCCAGACCATCGCCTTCCGGCAGGGTGGTGTGGGGCGAGTAGGGCACGCGGCGCAGCAGCGCCAGATACAGGTCCAGCTGGCGGGCCATGGCCTGTTCGTCCAGGGCCAGGCGGGTGGTGGACAGCAGCGCCAGCGCCACCAGGTTCACCGGGTTCACCGCAGCGGCTTCGTTCAAGTGGCGCGCCACCTGTTCGCCGAGGCGATTGGTGGTTTCGTTGAGCCAAGCCGGTTTGTAGTTCGGCCCCAGTTCCTGGGCGCGCCAGTCCGGTTGTTCGGCGTCGAGGAATTCTGCCAGTTTGATCGGCTCGCCGAAGTTGACCGCCACTTGGCCGAAGCGCTGCTTGAGCGCGCCGACCACTTTGAAGATGTCGAAGATCGACTCTTTCTTCTTGCTCGCGCCACGCAGTTCGCCCAGGTAAGTGCGGCCTTCGAGCACGCGCTCATAGCCGATATACACCGGCACGAACACGATGGGCATGCGCGAGGAGCGCAGGAAGCTGCGCAGGGTGATTGCCAGCATGCCGGTTTTCGGCTGCAGCATGCGCCCGGTGCGCGAGCGGCCGCCTTCGACGAAGTACTCCACCGGGAAGCCCTTGGTGAACAGGGTATGCAGGTATTCGTTGAACACCGAGGTGTACAACGGATTGCCCTTGAAGGTACGGCGCATGAAAAACGCACCGCCACGGCGCAGCAGGCTGCCGATCACCGGCATGTTGAGGTTGATGCCGGCGGCGATGTGCGGCGGGGTCAGGCCGTTCTTGAACAGCAGGTAGGACAGCAGCAGGTAGTCGATGTGGCTGCGGTGGCAAGGCACGTAGATCACCTCGTAGCCCTGGGCCACCTTTTGCACGCCCTCGATGTTATTGACCTTGATACCGTCGTAAATCTTATTCCAGAACCAGCTCAATACCACTTCCAGGAAGCGGATCGCGGTGTAGGTGTAGTCCGAAGCGATCTCGTTGCCATAGCGCAGGGCCAGCGCCTTGGCTTTTTCCGGGGCGATCTTTTCGCGTTCGGCTTCATCCGCAATGGCCTGGCGCACCAGCGGCATATTCACCAGGCCCTTGACCAGATTACGCCGGTGGGACAGGTCGGGGCCGATCACCGCCGTCTTCAGGTTACGAAAGTGCACACGCAGGATGCGCTGGGCCATGCGCACGGTACGTTCGTGACCTTTATTGTGCTCGATCAATTCACGCAGGTTGATGGGCGCGGAGAATAGCACGCGGGTCTTGCGCCCCAGGATCAGGATGCTCAACAACCGGCGTAGACGCCCGGTGACTGCCCAGCTGTCGGCGAATAACAGCTTCCACGGGCTGGACTCGCTTTCGGGGGATTGGCCCCAGAACACGCTGACCGGAATGATTTGTGCATTCTCTTCGGCGTGTTCGGTAAGGGTGTTGACCAGGCGCGTCAAGGTGGGCGGCGCGCCACGCTTGTCCTGGCGCCCGAGCCAATCCGGGTCGGGCGTGAGGTAGAAGAACGCCGAAGGCTCCATCAACGGCCCTACCGACACCGGCAGCACCGGGCGCGGCAGGCCGGCCTTGGTGCACTCGGCATCGACCACCGCCAACTCGGTGAGGGAAGGTGATTGCAGGACGTAGAAAACCGGCCGGCTGCGGTCCAGGTTAAGGGTGAGGGACGACTGGTTGATCGTCTCCGAGCGGACCCAGAGGTACAACAGTCGGCGCAAGGTGCCAAACACCAGACGGCGGAACGGGGAGCGGGTCATAGGCGAACTGCTTCAAGTGGAAAAAACCGAGCAGGCGCTCGGGCGGGTAGTGTGCCGTATTCGCCGAAAATCGGCAAAAAAGCAGCGATGTAAAGTTGAGTTGATGGTTTTTGAGCCTGTCTTATACTCGGCAGTTCAATGCGAGCGACTCAACAATAAAAAAACCAGTGGGAGTGAACAGATGACAACGCGTGAAACCGGCAATGTGAAGTGGTTCAACGATGCAAAGGGCTACGGCTTTATCCAGCGTGAAGATGGCAAGGATGTGTTTGTGCACTACCGCGCCATTCGCGGTGAAGGCCACCGCTCGTTGGCCGAGGGCCAGCAGGTGGAGTACGCCGTGGTGACCGGCGAGAAGGGTTTGCAGGCGGAGGATGTGGTGGGCCTGTAACCCCTTTGTTTTGCTAACCCAATCAACTGTGGGAGCTGGCTTGCCTGCGATGGCATCACTGTGGTCTGACTGATAGACCAAGGTGTCTGCATCGCAGGCAAGCCAGCTCCCACATTGATTGGGTTAGCGATCCGCTGTCAGGCGGTTTTCCAAGTGATCTCTTCTTCACCATCTGCGCTGATGCGAATCCAGCGATCAGCGCTTTCTTCACCCTCTTCTTCAACCCAGGTACCCGGCGCGCAACGCACTTCGACGTTCAGCGCAGCAAACGCGGCGCGGGCGCAGGCGATGTCGTCGTCCCACGGGGTCTGGTCGCTTTCCAGGTACAGGCTGTTCCATTTACCCACCGCCTTGGGCAGCCAGGTAACCGGCACGTTGCCGGCCTTGCACTTGTAGGTCTGGCCTTTCTGGACCCAGTCAGTGCACGGGCCCAGGGCGGCGCCCAGCCAGGCGGCGATGGCCTTGTGATCGACGTCGGCGTCCTTCAGGTAAATCTCAATATCAGGTTGGCGCATGGATGTTCCTCGTTGCGGGATTCGAAAATCCATTCGCGGATGGGTGAAAGTCGGTCATTGAAGCACGAAATAATCGTAGCGCATCGACACCGTGACCTGCAGCGGCTCCGCCGCCTCGATCACCTCGTGGCGGCGTTCGGCACTGGCCCGCCAGCCGTGGGGCGTCATCGCCAGCAGGTTGGCGCGGTCCTGGGCTTCGGCCAGGCTCAGGGTGAACTCCAGGGTTTCACTGTGCGCCAGGTGCATGCCATCCGGCACCAGGGCCAGGTGTTTGTCGTCGGTGTATTCGCGCACTTCGTCGTACAAGCGCTCGCGCAGTTCCATCAAGTGGCCGCTGGTTGGGCCGACTTTCATCAAGCCGCCGCCGGGGCTGAGCAGGCGCTTGGCCTCTTGCCAGTCCAGCGGGCTGAACACGCTGGCGAGGAACTGACAGCTGGCGTCGGCCAATGGCACGCGGGCCATGCTGGCGATCAACCAGGTCAGCGCCGGGTTGCGTTTGCACGCGCGCTTGACCGCCTCTTTGGAGATATCCAGCGCGTAGCCATCGGCATCGGGCAGGGCCTGGGCGATTTGCGCGGTGTAGTAACCCTCGCCACAGCCAATGTCTACCCAGCGCTGTGGTGCGCGCTCGGCGGCCAGTTCGGCCAGGCGCTTGGCCACTGGCGCATAGTGCCCGGCGTTGAGGAAGTCGCGGCGCGCCTCGACCATGGCCAGGTTGTCGCCCGGGTCGCGGCTGTTCTTGTGTTGCACCGGCAACAGGTTCAGGTAACCCTGGCGTGCGCGGTCGAAGCGGTGCCCGGCCGGGCACGCCACGCCATTGTCCACGGTATTGAGCGGTGCGCTGCAAATGGGGCAGGCAAGCATCAGGCGAGCAACTTGATCAGGGTCTGGTAGTAGATTTCGGTCAGCACATCGAGGTCGCTGGCCAGGATACGTTCGTTGACCTGGTGGATCGTCGCGTTGACCGGGCCCAGTTCGACCACCTGGGTGCCCAACGTCGCAATGAAGCGGCCATCGGAGGTACCGCCGCTGGTGGACGCCTTGGTCTCACGCCCGGTGATCGCCAGGATGCTGGCCGATACCGCATCCAGCAGAGCGCCCGGCTCGGTGAGGAAGGGCAGGCCCGACAGTGCCCACTCCACATGCCAGTCCAGGCCATGCTTGTCGAGAATGGCCGCGACCCGTTGTTGCAGGCCCTCGACGGTGGACTCGGTGGAAAAACGGAAGTTGAACACCGCCGTCAGGTCACCCGGGATCACGTTGGTGGCGCCGGTACCGGAGTTGAGGTTGGAAATCTGAAAGCTGGTCGGCGGGAAGAAGGTGTTGCCGTCATCCCAATGTTCAGCGGCGAGTTCGGCCAGGGCCGGTGCGGCCAGGTGGATCGGGTTCTTCGCCAGGTGCGGGTAAGCCACGTGGCCCTGTACACCGCGCACGGTCAAGGTGGCGCCGAGGGAGCCACGGCGGCCGTTCTTGACCACGTCGCCCACCAGGCTGGTGCTCGACGGTTCGCCGACGATGCACCAGTCCAGGCGTTCCTTGCGTGCGGCCAGGCGTTCGATCACGGCCTTGGTGCCATGGTGCGCCGGGCCTTCTTCGTCGCTGGTGATCAGGAAGGCGACCGAACCCTTGTGGTCCGGGTAGTCGCTGACGAAACGTTCCGCTGCCACCAGCATCGCCGCCAGGCTGCCTTTCATGTCCGCCGCGCCACGGCCACAGAGCATGCCGTTGTCATCGATCAACGCATCGAACGGGTCGTTCTGCCAGGCCTGTACCGGGCCGGTCGGCACCACGTCGGTATGACCGGCAAAGCACAGCACCGGGCCTTCGTGCTTGCCGTGGGTGGCCCAGAAGTTATCCACGTCTTCAATGCGCATCGGTTCAAGCGCAAAACCGGCGTCGCCCAGGCGCTGCATCATCAGCTTCTGGCAATCGGCATCGATCGGCGTGACCGACGGGCGACGGATCAGGTCGATGGCAAGTTGAAGGGTCGGCGAAAGGTCGGCATGGGCCGTCATGGGGGAACTCCGGAAATCGAGGCGGCGACGTTCTAACTGTAGGAGCGAGCTCGCTCGCGAAAAACTCAAGGGCACCGCGTGCATTCAGGATGCCCGCGTTATCGTTAACGATTTTCGCGAGCAAGCTCGCTCCTACAGTGATGGGTGTAAGGCACGCAAAAGGGCCGTTATCTTATAGCAAAACGGCGGCCAAGGGCCGCCGTTTAGTGCATTGCGTCACTTTTTACGCCGCCGGTGCCGCCTCAGGCGCCGCCGAAGGTTTGGGCAGCGACGACAAGAACGCCATGATCAGCGCCGCCACATACGGCAGCGACTGCACCAGCAACATCACCACCCAGAAGCGCATGTCATTGCTCGGCAGGCCTTGCACCAGGTAGATCCCCAGCGCCGCGCCCCACAGCAGCAGCATGATGAACATTTCTTCGCGGGCTTCGGAAATCGCCACCCAGAAGCCGTGGTTATCCGCGTTCTTCGGTGTACGAAAGAACGGAATACTGCTGGTGAAGAAGCCGTACAACACCGCCTTGGCGATGGTGTGGGACAGCGCCAACCCGGCCAGCGCCGCGCAGAACGCGTCTTTCAAGTTTACGCCTACCGCACGACGGTAGAGGAAGATGATCTTGCCGACTTTGAACACAAACAACGCCAACGGCGGGATCGCGAAAATCAGCAACGGCGGGTCGACCCGGGTCGGCACGATGATCATTGCCGCCGACCACAACAGCGCACCGACGGTAAAGAAGATGTTCATGCCATCGGCCACCCACGGCAACCAGCCGGCGAGGAAGTGATAGCGCTGGCCACGGGTCAACTCGGTGTCTTTGCCACGTATCAGGCTGGCGGTGTGACGCTTGATGATCTGGATCGCGCCATAGGCCCAACGGAAACGCTGTTTCTTGAAGTCGATAAAGGTATCCGGCATCAAACCCTTGCCGTAGCTGTCGTGGTAGTACGCCGCCGACAAGCCTTTTTCGAACACGCGCAGGCCCAGTTCGGCATCTTCACAGATGCACCAGTCGGCCCAGCCCAACTCTTCGAGCACCGAGCGGCGGGTCATGGTCATGGTGCCGTGCTGGATGATCGCGTCACGGTCGTTACGGGTGACCATGCCGATATGGAAGAAGCCTTTGTATTCGGCGTAGCAGAGCTTCTTGAAGGTGCTTTCGTTCTGGTCGCGGTAATCCTGGGGCGACTGCACCACGGCGATTTTCGGATCAGCGAAATGCGGCACCATGTGCTTGAGCCAGTTCGGTGATACGCAGTAGTCCGAGTCGATCACCGCAATCACTTCGGCATCCTTGGCGGTGTGCGGGATCAGGTAGTTCAGCGCACCGCCCTTGAAACCGGCCAGGGGCGCGACGTGGAAGAACTTGAAGCGCGGGCCCAGGGTTTCGCAGTAGTCGCGCACCGGCTCCCACACCGCCGGGTCCTTGGTGTTGTTGTCGATGATCAGGACTTCGTAGTCCGGATAGTCGAGGGCGGCCAGGGCGTCGAGGGTCTGTTTGACCATTTCCGGTGGCTCGTTGTAGCACGGCACATGGATCGACACTTTTGGACGGTAGTCCGAGTCGCCTTCCACGGGCAGGAATTCACGCCGGCGCTTGTGGGTCCACACTGCTTCTGCCAGTTCGTGGGCTTCGGTCAGCAACACGATAAACACACCCAGGGCGCCGAGCGCGAGCAACACGCCAACGGTCACGCTGAACCAGGTGCTGTATTGCTGGCTGTAGTCGTAGCCGATCCAGACCAGCACCGACCCGCACAGAAACGCGATAAAGGTCAGGAAGGTACGGCCCCGCTGGCGCAGGGCCGAGCCATCGATCATTAACAGGGTCAGGGACAGCAGCGCAAGCACCACCGAACCGATGGCCAGTACCCGCCATTGCGGAATCGCCACCACCGGGCCGTCAAAATTGAATTTCTGCTGGCGCGCGGCGTTGAATACCCCCCAATACGCACCCGCCGACCCTTCGTCGCTGACCTTCCACGGCTGGTCAAACGCCTCGATCACAAAGTAGTTGTAACCCTGGCGGTTGAGCTTGTTCACCAGCGTACGCAGGTAAATGGCCTGGTCTGCCGGCGACGATTCATTGCCACCGCGCATACGGCCGTTGCTCGGCCAGCCCACTTCCGACAGCAGCAGGGGCTTTTTCGGGAAGGCTTTCTTCAGGTCTGGCAGAACGACCCGTTCGATGCGTTGATCGATGACAACGGCATGCTC
>PYVH01000007.1 GCA_003030785.1 Marinobacter sp. B9-2
TTAATTCGCCAGCGTCCAACGACTTTACTCAAACTACCTCCTTAAAACATAACGCTGAAGCGCACCGGTGGCTTTGTCGCAGCGCAGCGGAGACAAAGGCATCCGAGTGACGCGCCTGGTTAAATTACTACCGCTCACCTTCAAGGCCATGCCATACCCGGAGAATGATGATGGCACTGGGATGGAGCGAATATCGAACGACATATTTCCCGAAAACCATATCTCGAACAGAGTCAGGCACCGGTGCCATTTCAACTGGTGTGCCCATCTTGGGAAAATCAGGAAGCAATTCGATTTTGCCAACCAGTTCGGTAGCGATCCGGGCTGCCGCCGATGGATTGTGGTCTGCAATGAACTCCCTGAGGCGCTGTAAATCTTCAATGGCTTCGTCCGTGTAAACCAGTTTCACTTACCTGACCTCGGTGCATCCTGCTCGTTGTCGGTTCCCCAACTATTAAGCCAGCTGTGAACCTCGCGGGCATCAACAACCTTGCCTTGTGCAGCGGACTCCATTGCTTCTAAGGTCTGTTTCCAGCGCTCTTGCTCCAGCTGCTGCTTTTCTATGTACTCCGATAATGCTTGGTTAATTACCCAACCTTTGCTCCGGTGCAACCTGCCAGCAATTGCTTCCAGGTGCTGTTCAACTTCTGCTTGAAGGCGAACCGTGGTGACGCTCATGACTATACCCTCGAGTTTGGCTACTACAATGTATTACAACATAGTCTACGAGGGTGCGGCAAAAAATTTAACATTTGTATAGTGGTCGCGATGATCATATTCCCGACCAAATATCCTCTCTGACCACTCCTAAATCTAACCAAAAGTGCTTTAGATTCAATGTCCTGAATTCCAAGCCTTTCCCTGAGCTTCGATAAAAACGATCAACACGACCGCTTTCCTGGTATCACCGACTTTTAGAGCTAACCGATCACTTTTCCAGCCCACCAAACAAAAAGGCCCGAAGTTTTCACTCCAGGCCTTCTCGTCACTCAATGCAGTCGATCACCTCAACCGCACTTGCTATCGCCGCAGGAGAGGCAGGTCGCACAACCGTCCATTACGATCACCGCCTTGGTGCTGCACTTGCCACACATGGTGGCGTTCGGCGGGAAGTCGCTGGCCTTTTCATCGTTCGTAGCCGTGCTGTGGCTGGCTTCGAACTCGGCGCGCTTTTCGGCGAGGATGCGCTTGGTGGTTTCGCTCATTTCCTCGCTTTCCAGCAGGCCGATGGCCTTCAGGTGCTTCTCGATCACGGCGCCGATTTCAGCGACCAGGGAAGGCATGAATACGCCGCCTTTCTTGAAGTAGCCACCGTTGGGGTCGTACACGCTGCGCAGCTCTTCCACCAGGAAGGTTACGTCGCCACCCTTGCGGAATACCGCAGAGATAACGCGGGTGAGGGCGATAACCCACTGGAAGTGTTCCATCGACTTGGAGTTGATGAACACTTCGTACGGCTGCCGGCTTTCGTGATCGGTGCCTTCGTTGAGCAGGATGTCGTTGATGGTGATGTACATCGCGTGCTCAGCCACCGGCGGCTTGATCTTGTAGGTGGTGCCCAGCAGGAAGTCCGGCCGTTCGATGTATTCGTTCATCTGAACGGGCTTGGTTTCTGCGTGCACCGGTCCCTCGTGTTCAGTAGCTTCGGGGTCGGCCTTCTTTACGCGGTAGCCGACGATTTTGTTGCTGATTTTAACTGTCATGTTCGTTTTCCTGTGTCGGTTCCCGGATCAGTACTTGCCGTAGGTGCCTTCTTTAAGCGCGTCAAACAGGTTGGCGGCGTTGTGGATTTCGCCGTCGTACTCTACCTGCTCGTTGCCCTTGAGGGTGACCTTGCTGCCATCGTCCAGGGTGAACTCGTACAATGTGTTCTCGAGGTCTTTTTCCTTAACCAGTACGCCCTGGAAGGCTTCCGGGTTGAAGCGGAAAGTGGTGCAACCCTTCAGGCCCATGTCGTAGGCGTAGAGGTAAATGTCCTTGAAGTCCTGGTAGGCGAAGTCTGTCGGAACGTTCGCGGTTTTGGAAATCGAGGAATCTACCCACTTCTGGGCGGCGGCCTGGATGTCCACGTGCTGCGACGGTGTTACGTCGTCGGAGGTGGTGAAGTAGGCCGGCAGCTTCTTGTCCTCGTCTTCGGAGAACGGCATGGCGCCCGGGTTCACCATATGACGATATGCGAGCAGCTCGAAGGAAAATACGTCTACCTTCTCTTTCGTCTTGCGGCCTTCGCGGATGATGTTACGCGCATAGTGGTGCGAGAAGCTCGGCTCGATGCCGTTACTGGCGTTATTGGCCAGAGACAGGCTGATGGTGCCGGTCGGCGCGATGGAGGTGTGGTGGGTAAAGCGGCCACCTTTCTCGGCCAGTTCTTCCACCAGCTTCGGCTCCACATTGGCAATCTGCTGCATGTACTTGCTGTACTTGGCGTGCAGGATGCGGCCTTTCACCTTGTCGCCCAGTTTGTAGCCGTCTTCAGACAGCTGCGGGCACCTGGTGAGCATTTTCGGAGTAATTTCAAACTCGTCGTCCATAATCGGAGCAACGCCTTTTTCCTCGGCCAGGGCGAGGGACTGGCGCCAGCCTTCAACGGCCATTTCACGAACGACTTCTTCGGTGAACTGCACGGATTCTGCAGAACCGTATGGCATGCGCAGCATGGCGAGGGTGGAGCCCAGACCGAGGATGCCCATACCGTGGCGGCGCTTGTAGGTGATTTCATGGCGCTGCTCAGCCAGCGGCAGGCCGTTGATCTCAACCACGTTGTCCAGCATCCGGGTGAAGATGGCCACAACCTTGCGGTACTTCTCGTAGTTGAAGCTGGCCTTGTCGGTGAACGGGTAGTCCACGAACATGGTCAGGTTCACGGAGCCCAGCAGGCAGCTGCCGTACGGGGGCAGTGGCTGCTCACCGCAGGGGTTGGTGGCACGGATGTCTTCGCAGAACCAGTTGTTGTTCATCTGGTTGACCTTGTCGATCAGGATGAAACCCGGCTCGGCGTAGTCGTAGGTGCTGGTCATGATGGTGTCCCAGATGAACTGGGCTTTCAGGGTGCGGTAGATGCGGCAGGCAACCTTGCCTTCACCGTTCACCACGTAGCCTTTCTGTTCCGGGAAATCACGGTATACAAACTGGCTCTCGTCGCTCAGGTCCAGCTTCTCGTCTTCCACTTCCTTTTGGGTAACGGGGAAGGAGAGGTGCCAGTCGGCGTCGTTGCGCACGGCTTCGATGAAGTCTTCAGTGATCAGCAGCGAGAGGTTGAACTGGCGCAGGCGACCGTCTTCACGCTTGGCCTGGATGAAGTCGATCACGTCCGGATGGTGCACATCAAAGGTGGCCATCTGGGCGCCGCGGCGGCCACCGGCAGAGGACACGGTGAAGCACATGCGATCGAAGATATCCATGAACGACAGCGGGCCAGAGGTGGTCGCCCCGGCGCCGGCCACATACGCGCCTTTCGGGCGCAGGGTGGAGAACTCATAACCGATACCACAACCTGCCTTGAGGGTAAGGCCGGCTTCGTGGTTCTTTTCCAGGATGTCGTTCATGGAGTCCTGAACGGTGCCGGAAACGGTGCAGTTAATGGTGGAGGTTGCCGGCTTGTGTGCTTCGGCACCGGCATTGGAGGTAATCCGGCCGGCGGGAATGGCGCCGTTCTGCAGGGCCCAGATGAAGTTTTTCATGTGCTGGGTGCGTACGGATTTGTTTTCCACCTCGGCAAGGGCTTTGGCAACACGTTCGTAGGTTGCGTTGATGTCCTTGTCTACGGGCTCGCCGGTCTTGGTCTTCAGCTGGTATTTGCTGTGCCAGATGTCGATCGAGGCTTCCTGCATCGGAATTGTTGTTACCACTGCCTGTGCCTTAGCGTTCATTTCCACCCTCTGTCTTCCGGTATGTCTTCTTTTGATGGCACCAGTCCTTGTACCGGCGGCGCCATACCCCTTGAGAATCGTCTGTTTGGCCTTGGGCCTGTTTTCTTTTTAACCACTATATATGGGCTGAATCTGAAATGAGTATAACAGGATATAGTGTTCTGTGAATAAGAACGCAACTATTGATAGGCGCTTCGGGGCAAAGAAAATCAATCGAAACCGGCTTGAATCCGGGAAATTTTTTCTAAAACAGCGATTTGGGGTAAAGGTTCAAAACCACTACATGTTGTGGTTTTGTGTTGTTGCGGTGTCAATAGCGAATTGTGCGATTTCGTTCGGGAATTGGGAAAATCAGGCAATCAGGGAGCGAGAACGGGGGCCAGTCTGGCCCCCGTTTTTTAGCCCAGCAACAAACTGTCGTCATCCACTTCCAACCCGCGCTGTTTTTCAAACAAGCCGAGCAGATCTTTCACTTCCAGGCCTTCGCGGTCCTTGCCTTCGATATCAAACACCACCTCACCCTGGTGCAGCATGACTGTGCGGCTGCCAACTTCCAGCGCCTGCTTCATGCTGTGGGTCACCATCAGTGCGGTGAGCTTCTGCTCCTCGATGATCTTGGTGGTGAGTTCCAGCACGAACGCAGCGGTTTTCGGGTCCAGCGCGGCGGTGTGTTCGTCCAGCAGCAGGATGCTGGAGGGTGTAAGGCTTGCCATCAGCAGGCTCACGGCCTGGCGCTGCCCCCCGGAGAGCAGGCCCATCTTGTCGCCAAGACGTTTTTCCAGGCCCAGATTCAGGGACGAAAGGCTGTCCTTGAATTTTTCCATGTACTGCTTCTTCACGGCGCTGGTGAGGCCGCGGCGTTGGCCACGTTTGATGGCCAGCGCGAGGTTTTCCTCGATGCTGAGGCCCTCGCAGGTACCGGCCAGTGGGTCCTGGAATACCCGGGCAACACGGCCGGCCCGTTTGTGGGTCGGCAGTTTGGTGACGTCCAGGTTGTCCACGATGATCTGGCCGCTGTCTACCAGCACTTCGCCGGCGAGGGCATTCAGAAAGGTGGATTTGCCGGCGCCGTTGCTGCCTATCACGGTGACGAACTCACCCTGGTTAACGGTCAGGCTCATGCCTCGGAGGGCGGGGTTTTCCAGCGGTGTGCCCTTGCCAAAGGTAAGCCGGAGATCGGTTGCACTGATCATGTCGCCTCCTTAGGCCTTGCTACGGGAAAGTTTGCCGGCAATGGATGAACGTACGCCGGGCAAAACGATGGCCAGGGTAACCAGAACCGCGGTAATCAGGTTCAGATCCTGGGCCTGCAGTCCCAGGAAATCCGCATTCAGAGCGAAGGCAATGGCCAGTCGGTAGATGATTGCGCCCACCACGCACGCGATGAGCGCGCGTACCACGGTTGAGGGAGTCACCACGGCTTCACCGCCAATCAGGGAGGCAAGGCCAATGACGATCACGCCAACGCCCATGGTGACATCGGCTGCACCCTGGCTCTGGGCAAAGAGCGCACCGGCAAGCCCGACAAGGCCGTTGGAAACGGCAACGCCGAGAACAATCATGGCGCCGGTGGCGATGCCCTGTGCCCGGGCCATTCTGGCGTTGGCGCCAGTGGCTCGCATGGCCAGGCCGGTTTCGGATTTCATGAAGCGCCAAAGCAGGATAAGGGCAACAAAGACCACAATAATGAACAGAAGCACCGGTACCTGATGGTAGGCCAGATCCAGGTCGTACCAGGGCGTCAGCACGGTTTCTTCGGTAAGCAGGGCCACGTTGGGGCGGCCCATGATGCGCAGGTTCACTGAATAGAGCGCAATCATGGTCAGGATCGAGGCCAGCAGATTAAGAATGTTGAGTTTCACATTCAGCAGTGCTGTTACCGCGCCTGCGGCCATGCCGGCCATGACGGCACAGCCTGTGGCCAGCCACGGGTTCCAGCCTTCAATGATCAGTACGGCGGCAACGGCAGCACCGAGGGGAAAGCTGCCATCTACAGTGAGATCCGGGAAATCAAGCACCCGGAAGGAGAGGTAGATGCCGAAAGCGACCAGGCCGTAGATCAGTCCGGTCTCAATGGCACCATAAAGAGCGATGTTACTCAGCATGGTCGGGTATCACCAATGATAAAACGGGCAGCCCCTCGTGAGGGCCGCCCGTTGGGTTCAGGGGGATTACTTGGCGCTGTCGATCACTTTCTTCGCGTCTGCGATTACATCATCTGACAGGGTGATGCCCATGCGCTCTGCGGCGGCCGGGTTCACGAACAGGTCTAGCTTCTTCATGGTTTCAACCGCCATTTCGCCGGGTTTCTCGCCATTCAATACCCGGGCAACCATTACGCCGGTCTGGCGGCCATGGTCGTAGTAATCAAACCCGAGTGCTGCAACGGCACCGCGCTCAACGGTAGCGGTGTCTGCCGCGAATACCGGAATGCTGGCGCGCTCACCAACAGAGATAACGGCTTCGGCAGCACTGATCACGGTATTGTCTGTGGTCAGGTAGATGGCGTCTGCTTTACCCACCAGGGAGCGGGCCGCGCCCAGAACCTCGGAAGTTTTGGTGGCAGCACCTTTTACCAGTTCAAGACCACGCGCCGCGAGGCGCTCTTCGAGCAGTTCTACCAGGGAGACGGCATTGGCTTCGCCCGGGTTGTACACCGTGCCAATGCGTTTGGCATCGGGCATTACGCGCTGCAGCATGTCCAGGTGTTTGTCGATGGGCAGCATGTCGCTCACGCCGGTAATGTTGGCGCCAGGCGCCTCCAGATTGCTTACCAGCTTGGCGCCAAGCGGGTCGGTCACAGCGGAGAAAATTACCGGTGTATTGCGGGCCGCAGCGGCAACGGTTTGCGCGGAAGGCGTTGCAATCGCCACGATCACGTCGGGACTCTCACCAACGAATTTGCGGGCAATCTGGGAAGCAATGGCAGAGTTGCCCTGGGCACTCTCGTGCATCACTTCGAGGTTGTCGCCCTCTTTGAAGCCGCGCTCGGCGAGTTCATCTTTTATGCCCTGGTAGACGGCGTCCAGTGCCGGGTGTTCCACAATCTGTGTGATGGCTACAACGCGGGGTTCCTGTGCCTGAACAAGTGTTGCCAGCGCCAGCAGGGTGGCACCGAACAGGGTGCGCAGGGTTGTCTTGGCCATATGCCCATCTCCGGGTAGGTTAACTGATATGTTGCGAATCTGAAGGGGCGGAAGTTTACCACAGGCAAGGGGTTCAAGGGGTAGGGGATGTTGCCGGTGGCGGCGTTTTGGTTGCAATAGATGCAGTTGGAAATTATTTTGCTTGTGTCACGTTTTGACCGCTCATACTATGTTGAAATACCCTACGAAAGTCTAATAACAAGTCATCTATAACTCGAATAACGAACTGCAGGGAAGGTCCATGGACACAACAAACAAGCTTCCCCTGGATATGGTTTATCACTGGGAGAAGGCCAAGGCGAACTCCGTATACATGACCCAGCCCATTGGCGACGGCAAAACCGTCGACTACACCTGGGGTCGGGCGGTGGATGAGGCACGGCGCATGGCGTCTTACCTCAAATCGCTGAACCTCCCTGAGAAGAGCCGCATCGGCCTGATCTCCAAGAACTGCGCCCACTGGATCATGACCGACTGGGCCATCTGGATGGCCGGCCATATTTCCGTTCCGCTGTATCCCACCCTGAATGCCGATACCGTCAATTACATCCTCAATCACGCCGAGTGCGAGGTGGTGTTTGTTGGCAAGCTGGACGACTGGGACATGATGAAACCGGGCGTACCGGAATCAGTGCGCTGCATTTCCTTCCCGCTGAGCCCGCCCAATGATTTCGAAACCTGGGACGACATTGTTGCCAAGTATCCGCCCCTGGAAGAAAACGTTCAGCGCGACGCCGATGAGCTCGCCACCATCGTCTATACCTCCGGCAGCACCGGTAAGCCCAAGGGCGTAATGCTCAGTTTTGGCAATATGGCCTACGCGGCAGAGGGTGGCATGGAAGTGCTGGGTGTGGGTTCCGAGGAGCGCATGCTTTCTTATCTGCCGCTTGCGCACGTATTCGAGCGTACGTTTGTGGAGCTGGCATCAGTGTACGCGGGTTTCCAGTTGTTCTTCGCGGAATCCCTGGACACGTTCGTGCAGGATCTGCGCCGTGCCCAGCCAACGCTGTTCCTCTCTGTGCCGCGCCTCTGGGTGAAATTCCAGCATGGCGTACTCCAGAAGCTGCCGAAGCATAAGCTGGATCGGTTGCTGAAAATTCCGGTGGTCAATACGTTGATCAAGAAAAAAATCCTCAAGGGCCTTGGCCTGGACAAGGTCAAGCTGGCTGGCAGTGGCTCGGCACCCCTGGCGAGCGACGTCCTGGACTGGTACCGCAACCTTGGTCTCGAGCTGCTGGAAGGCTACGGCATGTCCGAGAACTTCGCCTATTCCCATATGAGCAAGCCCGGGCGATCAAGAACGGGTTACGTCGGTGAGTCCGCGCCGGGGGTTGAAACCCGTATCAGCCCCGAAGGTGAGATCCAGATCAAGAGCCCGGCCACCATGATGGGCTACTACAAGGACGAGGAAAAAACCCGCGAAACCTTCACCGAAGACGGTTTCCTGAAAACCGGTGACAAGGGCGAGATCGATGAAATGGGCCGCCTGAAAATCACCGGGCGTATCAAGGAGATTTTCAAGACCAGCAAGGGCAAGTACATTGCCCCGGCGCCGATCGAGAACCGGCTGATGTCTCACGCTGCCATTGAGATGGTCTGTGTTTCCGGCGCCAACCAGACCCAGCCCCACGCGCTGGTGATGCTCGGAGAGGAATCTCGACCGAAGATGGCCGATGAGGCGTTCCGGAAGGAGATCGAAGAAAGCTTCAGGCAGTTGATCGCCGATGTGAACAAGACGGTGGATCCCCATGAGCAACTGGCGTTCATTACTGTGGTCAGTGATGAGTGGTCTATCGAGAACAGCTTCCTCACGCCCACCATGAAGCTGAAGCGTAATGTGGTCGAAGATGCCTACCAGGAGAAAGTGGACAACTGGTATGCCCAGCGTCAGCCCGTTATCTGGCAATAACACCCTCGATTTCAGGTGAAGATGTTCTGGCCCGGCTCTGCCGGGCCTTTTTTATAGTGGAAAAAACCGACGTTAGTCGCATAGGGAAAAGGGAGAAGCGGGCCTAAACTGGAGTGATATCAGGAGGATGTTATGAGCCAGCTGTCCCTTTTTCAGAAACGTATCCAGGATGAGATTCCCCTTTCTCGGGCGTTGGGGATTCAATTGCATTCCTGGGATGGCCACTCGCTTTTGCTCAGCGCGCCACTGGAACCCAACAGTAACCATCAGGGTACCGGGTTCGGAGGCAGTGTCTATTCTGCGGCCGTGACCGCGGCCTGGGGGCTTACGGAACTGGCGCTGTGGGATCTGGGGCTTCGGGGCAATGTGGTGGTACAGAACGGCAATATTGACTACCTGGAACCAGTTACATCGGATTTTTATGTGATCTGCCGTCTGCCCGGAAACGAGATTCCCGAGCGCTTCCGCAAGAGCCTTGCCAGGCACGGCAAGGGGCGACTGGATCTCACCGCTGAAGTCTTCTGTGGCGAGCCAACCACAATGCCGCAAGGCGATCCGGTCGCCGTATTCCAGGGTCGGTTCGTTGTTCAGGATGTGAAGTCCCGTGTGAACGTCTGACCTGGTCAGGCGATTGAACGGCTGTTGGAGATTGAGCGGCTCATCAGAATGATCGGGATGATGCCTGCGAGGACAATAATCAGGGCAGGCAGGGCACTGTGGTACAGGCGCTCGTCCGACGCAAACTGGTATACGTAGGTGGCCAGTGTCTCGAAGTTGAACGGCCTGAGAATCAGCGTGGCCGGCAATTCCTTCATGCAATCCACGAACACCACCAGGGCTGCCGTGACCAGCGTGCCCCTCAGCATGGGCAGGTGAACACGCACCAGAGTGTTGCCCGGGCTATGCCCAAGCGACCGTGATGCCATGTCCATGCTTGGCGTGATTTTCTGCAGCGCACTTTCCACGCTACCCGCCGAAACCGCAAGGAATCGCACGGTATAGGCAAACACCAGCGCGAAGGCGGAGCCGCTGAGTAACAGGCCGGTACTGATACCGAAAATATCCCGCATCAGGCTGTCCAGCCAGTTGTCAAAACCCGCCAATGGCACAATCACCCCCACAGCGAGCACCGCGCCGGGCATGGCGTAGCCAAGACTGGACAGGCGCATCAGTACCTGCATTTTGCGAGTGTTGTGCAAGCGGCGGCTGTAGGCGAGCGTGATACCGATCAGCAGAGTGGTGAGGGCCGCAGTACCGGAGAGGAAGAGGCTGTTGAAGGTGTTGCGGACAAAATCCGGGTTCCAGCTTTCACCAAAATATTCCCAGGCATAGAGGCCGAGCGTGGCTCCGGGAATCACAAACCCGAACAGCACCGGTAATGCGCACACGGCCACGCAAATCATCTGGCGCGGGAATGACATGGTAAAGCGCTGGATCGGATCCCGGTTATCCCGGGCTGCGAACTGTTGTTGGCGTCTTCGCGAGTAGCGCTCAAGGGTTACCAGGATGACCACGAAAATCAGCATGGTGGTGGCTATCTGGGCCGCGCCGCCAAGGTTGCCCAGGTTCATCCAGGTATCAAACAGGCCGGCGGTGAGGGTCTGAACCGCGAAGAAATCCACGGTGCCGAAATCGTTCAGGGTTTCCATCAGCACCAGCGAGAGACCCACGGCAACCGCCGGGCGGGCGATGGGCAGAACCACCTTGAAGAACGTGCTCAGAGCGGAGTGGCCGAGACTTCGGCTAACGGCGAACAGAGACGGGGACTGCTCCAGAAAGGCAGCCCGGGCCAGCAGGTAAACGTAGGGGTACAGGACCAGCCCGATCATCAGCGTAGCGCCTTCAAGGCTGCGGATTTCCGGGAACCAGTAATCGGCGGCACTGTTCCAGCCGAACAGGTCTCTCAGTGCGCCCTGGACGGGCCCTGCGTAGTCCAGGAGGCTGGTGTATACATAGGCAATAACGTAGGCCGGCACCGCGAACGGCAGCAGCATGGCCCACTCAAAGAATTTGCGGCCGGGAAACTCGCACATGGTGACTGCCCAGGCCGAGGCCAGGCCTATCACCAGGGTAAGGGCGCCCACCCCAATCATCAGCTTCAGCGTGGTTGTCAGGTAACGGGGAAGCGTGGTCTCGATGAGGTGTGGCCAGATATTCTCTTCGGGAAAAAACGCCAGAAAAATAACGGAAAGAACCGGGAGGGCGACGATGGCGGTGGTCAGCAATGCGCTGATCATCCATTTTGGAGAGGTACGCTTTGCCAGCAAGGGCTGGGATAGCCCGGGGTTAACGCTGGTTGCGGCCTCGCTCATAGTGTTCCTATGCCTGGATGTGGGGTCTGTCCGATTAAAGGTTGCAGATTGTAGTCACCTGGCCTGATGCCTGCAATGACTGGCGTCACCCACGGATAGGGCAGTTGCCTGCCGAATCGCGGGTGAGGGCAGCGAAGCCACCCTCACCACTTGCGATTACTCGCCGTCGTAATCGACGCGGTCAACCAGCTTGACTGCAGCATTGCGGTTGTTGGCAATTTCCTGCAGAGAAAGGTCGTCCGGGTTGATTTCACCCCACTCGGCAACCAGCCCGGAGGGCTGTACGTTCGGGTTTGCCGGGTATTCGGTGTTTGCTTCGGCGTAGATCCGCTGGGCTTCCGGCGAGGACAGGAATTCCATCAGTTTGACGGCGTTCTCGCGGTTTGGCGCGCTCTTGGTGAGGGAAATGCCACTGATGTTCACGTGGGTTCCCCGGCCTTCGGCGTTCGGGAACACAAGGCGAACCTGCTCGGCGATCGGACGCTGGTTCTCATCCTGCAGCATGTTGCCGTAGTAGTAGCTGTTACCGATGGAGATGTCGCAGACGCCTTCGGCAATGGCTTTGATCTGGTCACGGTCGCCACCCTGGGGCTTGCGAGCCAGGTTGTCCTTCAGGCCTTCCAGCCACTTCTCGGTCTCGGCCTCACCGTGGTGGGCAATCATGGAGGAGAACAGGGCAATGTTGTACGGATGCTTGCCGCTGCGAGTGCAGATCCGGTTGTCCCACTTGTCGTCTGCCAGTTGCTCGTAGGTGGTGATCTCGCCTTCCTCAACGCGCTCCTTGGAGGCGAAGATCAGACGGCCGCGGGTGGTCAGTGCAAACCATTTGCCGTCTGGGTGGCGAAGGTTCTCCGGAATGTTCTCTTCAAGGGTGTCGTTGTCCACGCCCTGGACCAGATCACGCTCTACCAGCTCGTTCAGGCGAGAAATATCAACGGTCATCACCACATCGGCCGGGCTGTTGCGGCCTTCACGTTCCAGGCGTTCTGCAAGGCCCTGTTTGGCGAATACAACATTGCTCTTGATGCCGGTTTCCTGCTCGAAAGCGTTCAGCAGGGGCTCAAGCAGGTATGCCTGACGGTAGGAGTAGATGTTGACCTCGCCGTCTGCGGAGGCGGCCATGGGCATGGCGGTAAGGGCGATTGCTGCGGTGGCAGCCAGTTTCATTCGCATAGTCCCATCCTTTTCAGGTGATTCCGTTAATGAGCTGCCTGCATTGAGATTTGCAGGCATTTAAAAACGCCAACCACTCTCATTTCTATTGATTGTATAGTCAATATCTCCGTTGGCATATTTTTCCGAAAATGGTGTTATGCTTCGGAAGACTATAAAAACTATGCAAAAAGTAGTGGAATCCTCAGATGGCTGGGAACGATCGAAGAGAGCACATGCGCACCGCCATGAGTGCGAAAGTAAAGGTGGTGCACGCGGAGCTGGGAGAATTCATATTCTCAACCCGCGATATTTCCGATGGCGGTGTTTTTATCGTTGTCGACACTGAGCCTTTCGCGCCAAACCTTGGCGATAAGGTCACCGTACAGGTGCAGGGGTTGCCTGTTCCGGCCCCGGTCCTTGAAATGGTGGTCGTGCGCAAAACCAATGACGGGTATGGCCTCCAGTTTGATCAAAATGGTGACTGATAGGCGGATTGGCGGTGCCTGCTGTGGATAATGGCAGTGTTACCTCAACCGCCCTCAGGGATGCACCGGTCAGATGAGTTTTTCAGTCTTCTCCAGAGCTTACAAGCCAGTAATTGCAAGCCTGATGCTGTTGTTTACGTCGGGTTGTGCCAGCTATTACTCCCATTTTGCGATGTTTCCGGCGGAGAATTCCTCTGGGCAACCGAGGCAGGTGCGGTTGACCTGGCAGAGCGCTGAATACCCCGATTGGTGGTTCGCCGGTGATAAGGCAACCTCGGTAAAGCTGGAGTTGCTGGTTTCCTGTACCCCCGCGGTTGTCACAGAGGGGCAGGGTGATGATGTCGTGAATCTTGATTACCTGCGGGCCTCTTCAGTGCCCTACACCGTTTATGTCCGCAAGGCCCCACGGGGCTCGATGCGCGCCCGGTTGCCTGAATTTGATGAATCCGTATGTGACGCAGAGTGACAGATTCTGACGTTGATATGTGACCCCCATCACATTGCTACATTTTGTTTCCCATTGAAGATTAGCGTTACGCTTTGTCGCGTTTGGGTTACCCGACGATACGATAATGTAATTGTGTCTTCCGGCGGTTCGGTCAGAATGGTAGCCATCGAAAAGTTTGTTGTGTGAGGTGGCCCGTGGGTGTCCAACAGAAAAAAGTCGCAGTACATGATCTGGAAGTGGGCATGTTCGTGTCTGATCTGGACAAGCCATGGCACCAGACCCCGTTCCCGATCCAGGGTTTTCATATCCGGTCCCAGGATGACATTTGCGCCCTGGTTTCCCACTGCAAGTGGGTCATGGTCGATGTCGCGGAAGCGAGGGAAACAAAAGAAGTAAAAGGCGATAGCAAGCCGGTTTTCGGCAAGACACTGAACAAGCGTGGTGGCGGTCGAGAGCAGCTTCAGTTGCCGCCACTGAGTATTCGGGAGCCGGTAACCTACGAGACTGTCACCAGCCTGAAAAAGGAAATGAAAACGTCCAAACGCCTGCTAGACGATATGGAACTGGCGCTGGACCAGCTTTTCGAGACTCTCCGTGCCGAAGGCGTACCGGATCTGAGACCGATCGCCGCGATCACCAGCAAAATGGTGAGCAGCGTTGTTCGCCAGCCCGATGCGTTATTGTGGCTGAGTCGCACCCGTGCCCATGATAGTTATCTTTACCGGCATGCATTGAATACATCGGTCTGGGCCCTGGTGTGTGGTCGTCATCTGGGTTTGAACGAAGGGCTTCTGAATCATCTTGGCCTGGGTTGTTTGCTGTCACAGGTGGGCAAGACCACGCTGCCGGCGGAGTTGCTGGCCCGGGAAGGTCAGTTGAGTGCCGAGGAATATCTTACCTACCGTGGTTACGTTGCCCGTGGTGTTGCCATGCTGGAGAGCAGTGGGCTCTCACGTGCCGTGCTCAGTGTGGTCCAGGGGCATCGCGAGCGTCATAACGGTTCCGGTTTCCCGGAAGGTGTGCGGGGGGATCGCATTCCGTTGCTGGCCAAGGTGGCCGGCATTGCGGAATTTTTTGAATCGTTGATTGCGCCCCGCTCCCACGCCGAACCTATGACGCCAGCGAAGGCAGTAACGCTGCTCTACGAGATGCGCAACATCGAATTCCAGGAAGACCTGATTGAGAATTTCATCCAGGCAATTGGTATCTACCCCACTGGCACTCTCGTGGAACTCTCCGATGGCCAGCGTGGCATCGTGGTGTCCCATTCTCCGGAACGTCGGCTCTGGCCCCGCGTTATGGTTATGACCGATGCCGCTGCCAGGCCGTTGAAAACCGCCAAGATCATTGATCTGGCAAAGTACAACGAAGGCAGGGAAGCAGCAGAAACCGTGCGAATTCGTGAGTGCCTGCCCCATGGCACGGAAGGACTGGACCCATCCTATTACGATGTTACCGGTGTGGAGTCCCGCTGGAGCCTGTCCCGCCTGATCAGCGGATAATCACGCGCAGCTGTTTGCGAACCCACCGATAGGTATCCTCCGGACGGAAGCTGAGCAGAAGCTCGGATTCGCCGCCGGAGGGGCCTGCCACAAAATACTCCACGTCTCCGCTCTGCCAGTCCGCTGAGTTGATCTGGACATCCTGCGGGCGTGTGCTGATGGCTTCCAGCTCTGCCAGGGAGAGCCCGCCTCCGATCTTTCGAACCGCTACCTCCTTCAAGGCTGTATCAGTGGCCGGATGGCTGGCTACGTCTTCATCCAGGAAATAACGGTTTGCGACGGCTGTACTGATGGCCTTGAGTTCCCGCGTGAGATAGGTCTGGGCGTCTTCCGAGTCGATATCTTCCATGGTGCGCACGGCATTTTCGATCCGGTCCTTTTTAGCCTGCAGGTCTTCACTGTATTCAATGTCTGGATCGCGATCCTCGTCATTTTCCGGCCTTGGAGGCGCATTATCGATCTCCTCCTGGGTTGGCGGCTCCTCACACAGTTCGTCGTCTTCGGGGTAAAAGCAGATTGCGGCGAGCAGCTGGTTGGCCGGGGACATGGGATCCGTTGCAGTGAACTCCGATTCGCTGACAGTGAAGTCAACGGGTGCTGTCAGGTACGGAAGTGCGGCATTCAACTGCGCAATAACCCGGTCTCGAATATCGATACCGTCGCCTTCGGCGACATTCTGGCTCCAGTTCAGAAGCATCAGAAACCGGGACAGGTTCATCAGCGTCGTATTTTCCAGAACCTGTTGCTCGGTAAGTGTGTGGGTGCTCAGGCCTTCATCATCCACCATCGGCGTCTGCAGCTCTGTGCAGGTGTTCTCGAAGAACTCGAGCAGTGTTACGTATTGCCGGGCCGGCACACCACTGACCAACGGCAGGTCCCCAACGCGGAAGGTCAGTGTTTCGCCGGGGTAGTAGCGGAACTCTCCTGCGGCGTTCGTGGTGCCCGATTGGCTCGCAGTCTGGTAGGAAAGGCCGTTTAAGCCGTTGAAATTAACCTGGCCGGTGCTGGTGTCGTCGCCGGAACCTCCGTCGTCATCCAGGCAGCCAGAGAGGGCGAGGGCGCCCAGCAGGGTAAACGTTAGTCGGATGCGGTGAACGGATCTCATGGTTGGTCGTACATTCCCTTCGATTCAGCGCGCCCGCACTCAGGGTGCGGCAGCCCCTTTTGTAAATTGTTGTAACCGCATTATAGGGGCGGGTTTTGCCTCATATCGGGATTCCTGTCGCAGTTTCCGTTATTGGTCAGGGCACATAGCCGGCTGATAAGGGCCTTGAAATCAGCGACTTTGTCACAATAAATAGCATTCTAAATTCTGGCGGGCGGCTTCAGCCGTTCATGCCGTTTTTCACCGAATCGGGATGATTTATGACCAATGCACTGGAAATTGAGGGCCTCACCAAGACCTACGGTGACGGGTTTCAGGCTCTCAAGGGGATTGATCTGCACGTCGCCGAGGGGGATTTCTTTGCCTTGCTGGGGCCTAACGGGGCCGGAAAATCGACCACCCTGGGCATTGTCTGCTCCCTGGTGAACAAGACAGCAGGCAAGGTTCGGGTATTCGGATATGACACCGATACTCACCTTTCCGATGCCAAGCTGAACCTTGGTGTGGTGCCCCAGGAGTTCAACTTCAACCAGTTCGAAAAAGTCTTTGATATTGTGACCACCCAGGCCGGCTACTACGGAATTCCGTTGAAGCAGGCTTCCGCGTCGGCCGAGAAGTACCTGAAAAAACTTGGTCTGTGGGACAAGCGGAACACCCCGGCCCGGATGCTTTCCGGCGGCATGAAGCGCCGTCTGATGATTGCCCGCGCCCTGGTCCACGAACCGAAACTGCTGATTCTGGACGAGCCCACCGCCGGTGTGGATATTGAACTCCGCCGTTCAATGTGGACCTTTCTGGAGGAGATGAACCGCCAAGGGACCACGATCATCCTGACGACCCATTACCTGGAGGAGGCGGAAGCTCTTTGCCGCAACATTGCCATTATCGACCATGGCAAGATCCTCAAGCACACCAGCAAGAAAGCCTTGCTTCAGCAACTGAGCCGGGAGACTTTTGTTCTGGATACCGAGAAGACCCTCGACTCTACGCCCGAGCTCAACGGTTTTCCGACACGCCTCGACGCGGAAGGAGCCCTGGAGGTGGAAGTCGAGAAAGGTCAGGGGCTCAACCAGGTATTCGTGGAGCTTGAGCGGCTGGGCATCAAGGTGGTCAGCATGAGAACCAAGGCCAACCGGCTGGAGGAACTGTTTATTCGCATGGTTGAAGAGAACGCAGAAGAAACCAAAAAGGCAGTGGAGGGTGCAGCATGACCCCACATGCCCTGTTCACCGCCTTCAGCACCATTGTTGTCCGGGAGATACGCCGGTTTACCCGTATCTGGGCACAGACGCTGCTGCCGCCCGCGGTCACCATGACCCTGTATTTCATTATTTTCGGCAACCTGATCGGCTCCCGGATCGGCGAAATGGGCGGCTTCGACTATATGTCGTTTATTGTGCCCGGGCTGATCATGATGGCGGTAATCACCAGTTCCTATGCCAACGTGGTGTCGTCGTTTTTCTCCATGAAGTTCCAGCGCAGCATTGAGGAGCTTTTGGTGTCCCCGGTGCCGAACTGGATCATCCTTGCCGGCTACGTGTGCGGAGGCATGGCCCGGGGCCTCGGTATCGGCCTGATTGTCACACTGCTTTCACTTGCGTTTACCCGGTTGTCCATTCACAACCTGCCCATGATGATTCTGACGGTCTTTCTGACGTCTGCCCTGTTCGCACTGGGCGGTTTTATCAACGCCATGCTGGCAACCAAGTTTGATGACATCTCAATCGTGCCCACGTTCGTACTGACGCCGCTGACTTACCTGGGCGGAGTGTTCTATAGCATTGATCTGCTGCCGGGGTTCTGGCAGGGCGTATCCATGGCCAATCCCATCCTGTATATGGTTAATGGCTTCCGGTACGGGATTCTGGGCGTTTCAGACGTTAATCCGTTCGTTTCTCTTGGTATGATTCTGGTCTTCATCTCCGTGCTGGCATTCATCGCCCTGAGAATGCTCGAGCGCGGAAAAGGCATTCGCCACTGATCTCAGGAACACCTATGGCACTCAATGACGCGCCGCTTGGCAAAACAAGCGATTACCCGGACAGCTACGACCCGGGCCTGTTGTTCCCGGTGGCGAGGGAGGAAAACCGTCGCCGCCTGGGGCTGGAAGACGGCCGCTGGCCATGGTTTGGTGAGGACCTGTGGCAGGCCTGGGAAATTTCCTGGCTGCGGCGAAGTGGAGTGCCTGAGGTGGCCTGGGCAGAGATTGTGTTTCCTGCGGCTTCGCCTTCAATCATTGAGTCCAAATCGCTCAAGCTTTACCTCAACTCGCTGAACCAGGCGGTTTATTCCTCTCGGGAACAGGTTGCCGAAGTGATTACCCGGGATCTGTCCAGTGCCTGCGGTGGCGCGGTCCAGGTCAACCTGTTAAGCGTGGACGACTCCGGGGAGGCGATAGGCCGCCCTGAGGGTTTTGAGCTCATTGATGACGAACCGGTGAGCGATGCGGTGTATGAGTATTCGCCCGAGTCTCTCGAGGCCGGCAATGAGGTGGTGACTGAGCAGCTATGCTCCCATCTCCTCAAGAGCAACTGCCCGGTGACGGGCCAGCCGGACTGGGCCACTTTGCTGGTAAGTTATACTGGCCCGAAAATAGACCGGGCTGGTTTGTTGCGTTATGTCGTGAGCTTCCGGCAGAAACAGGATTTCCACGAGCATTGCGTGGAAACGGTGTTTACCGATCTGATGAGCCGATGCAACCCGGAGTCGCTAACAGTAGTTGCCCGATACACACGGCGGGGCGGGCTGGATATCAACCCCTGGCGAAGCACAGAAACCGGCAAGGATGCCGGGCCGCGACTGATACGTCAGTAATGCCGGTGGTCGTGAGCGCAGGGATGCGCCTCAGGAAACATCCTCTTCCCGTCGCAGGCGGTCTGCGGCGTCTTCCAGGGCGATCAGAATGGCCTGGCGTTCCTTCTCGGTGATCTTGTCTGAATCCAGATACATGGCGAAGCCACTGTGCTCGTGCTCGAGGAAACTGCGGTTGGGGCCCATGTCGCGCCGGAAATCCACCACCTCATAAATTGGCACCGGTTTGCCGAAGCCTTTCACGGTAATTTCGCCCTTGTCCCGGCACATGATCTTGTCCTTGATCAACGAGAAGGTCTCGTAGGAAACCAGGATTTCACCTGGCTCCGCCAGGGATTCAAGTCGGCTGGCAAGATTCACTTCCTTGCCGATGATGGTGTAGTCCATCCGGTTTTCCGCGCCGAAGTTGCCGACGGTTGTGTAACCGGTGCTGATCCCCATTCGAATTTCAAGCGGGGTCTTGATGCCCTGGCTGCGCCATTTCTGGCGCATGATTTTCATGTGCTTGCGCATCTCGATGGCCATGGAGACACAGGCAAAGGCGTCCTCCCGCTGGCCCCGGCTGGTTGGGTCGCCAAAGAACACCATGATGGAATCGCCAACGAACTTGTCGATGGTACCGCCATACTTCAGGGCAACTTCCGACATCTCGTTGAAGTAGTGATTCAGTAGCTCGGTCAGGGCCTCGGGTTCCATTTCCTCGGACAGTTCGGTGAAGCCCTTGATGTCCGAAAAGAACACTGCCAGTTTCTTGCGCTGGGTTTCCAACCGCACATCCCGCTCGCCAGTAAAGATGGACTGCCAGACCTGAGGCGAGAGGTATTTGGAAAGCTTGTGGGAGAGTGCGATGGACTGCTCCCGCTGGTTCTGGATCTGGGTTTTTGCCAGCATCAGCGCACGTGCCTGTTGGTGGGAATAATAGGCGGTGACGCAAATATATATGCCGGTTGAGAGAATCGACACAATGCTGGTGAGCAGGGGCGAATGTGGCCCGTCTGCCGGGCCAAGGATAGCGACAGAGCCTGCAATGGCGGCAGCCATGAAAACGGTGCCCATAAGCCACTGGCGGATGCCCCCGACAATCAGGCAGCTGAACATCAGCATCAGGGCGACTGCCAGGGAGGGAATGACGATCAGCCGATGCAGCCAATAAACGCGCCGCCAACAACGCAATCAAAAATCAGCATCTTCTGGCGAATGCGTGGGGAATTTCTCAGGAACGTTCGGCGGGTGAGGGCGTGAGCGATATGTGGCCAGGTCAGGGCACCGGCCACAAGCCAGAGGAGCCATTGGGGAAATGCACCCTGCAGAACACCGGTTACGATAATGGCGGCGGTTGACGTATAGGCCAGCACCCGGCCGTTGTAATCGGGCATTGGGGGAATCGCAATCGGGTTGCCCGACGCCTCAGACGCCAGGGACCTGCCAGCTGAACTGCTGGCATTGCGAAGGTCTGCCGGGGCGCTCATCATTTCAGAAACGGATCCTGCCAATGAGCATGTCGCGGAACATGACCCAGTCGCCCATCAGGCTGTACAGTGGGTACTTGAAGGTGGCAGGGCGGTTTTTCTCAAACTTGAAATGACCCACCCAGGCAAAGCCATAGCCAATGACCGGCAAGGCCAGAAGCCACAAAAGCTTGCCTGTAGTCAGTGCCCACAAGGCCACGATCAGAACCAGCAGGCTGCCGACAAAGTGCAGACGGCGACAGGTGACGTCGCTGTGCTCTTCAAGGTAGTAAGGATAGAATTCGGAAAAGTTGTTGAAGGTTTGCTGGTTGCTCATTGTGTTGCCACTCACCGTTGTACGACCGCGTCATTTATAATTGTTGGTAGACCCGACTACGACTAAAGGTTAACAGCATTACGTACAAGCCACAATTCACAGCAGGGAATTGTATTCGTACCTATTTCTCCAACCCATCAGAACAGCGATCAGACAGCGAGCAGATATGACAGCAGTTACCGATTTTCTCCTCAATCGTTCGTCAGAACCCAGGCTGGAGTCGCCCGCGCCGGACCCGGCAACCCTCGACCGGGCTTTTGCCTGTGCCGCCCGCGCGCCTGATCACGCGCTGCTGAGGCCCTGGCGTTATCTGGTTGTGGAGGGCGAAGGACTGGAAGCTCTGGGCGAACTGTTTGCCTCCACCTGTGCCAATAACAGCGACGAGAAAGAGATCGAGAAGCTCAGGCGTGCCCCTCTTCGTGCGCCGATGGTGATTGTCGGTATCGCGTCGCCGAAAACGCATCCCAAGGTACCTGAAATCGAGCAGGTGATGTCGGCCGCAGCCGGCATGAGTTTTATTGAGATTGCCCTGCAGGACGCCGGTTACGGCGTTATGTGGAGAACGGGCGGTGTCGCGTACCATTCTTCTGTTCACGCCGGGCTGGGACTTGAAGAACATGAGCAGATCGTCGGCTTTCTCTACACCGGAACAGTCTCTGCTTCCAAGCCGGCTGTTCCCCGGCCGCAGGTTGATGAGTTCGTGCGTCATTGGCCCTGATCTCCTGGCTGCTTCCGGCGGTCCGCGCCGGGGGAAGCAGCTTGCCGCTTTTTCCTGACCGTTCCTTCCTTGCTTTGCCCTGACCATTAATTAACCGCCGGCCAGGGCCTGCCAATACTGGATTTTCTGACAAAATTAGACCTCACCCGAATTCTGGCATCCAGCTTGCTTTAGTCCTGTCAAAGAGCACAGCCGGCAAAAGCAGGTCGGCATACTGGTGCAGTTTTCGGGAGGCAACATGGCAATTACGTTCGATTCGGCTCTGGGCATTCACCAACACGCGGTTGAAGCGCGGGTTAAACGTGCCGAAGTTTTGGCAAACAACCTGGCGAACGCCGATACCCCGGGCTTCAAAGCGCGCGACCTGGATTTCCAGGCAATGATGCAGAAGGCCCAGGAGCAGGTCAGCGGATTCCAGATGGATAAAACCCATGACGCGCACATGGATACCTCAGTGTCAGCCTCGGAAAGCGATTTGATGTATCGGGTTCCCCATCAGCCGTCGGTTGACGGCAATACGGTAGACGCCCAGCAGGAGCAGACCCGGTTTATGCGCAACGCCATGGATTTCCAGGCCAGCTTCCAGTTTTTGAACAGCAAGTTCAGCGGTTTGACCAAAGCCCTCAAGGGCGAATAAGCCGCAGTCACAGGATTAGCGAAGGAGAATTTTCATGTCACTGGGCAGCATTTTTGACATCGCCGGTTCCGGCATGACCGCGCAATCACTGCGGCTGAATACAACCGCGTCCAACATTGCCAATGCAGAAACGGCAAGTTCCAGCACGGGGGAAACCTATCGCGCCAGGAAGCCGGTTTTCTCGGCGATTCAGCAGTCTCTGATGAATCCCGGGCAGGGAGGCTTGCCCATGGCTGCCGATGAGGGCCCGGGCGCCGGTGTCAGGGTTGAAGGTATCGTTGAAAGCGATGCGGAGCTGCAGATGCGCTACGAGCCCCATCACCCGGCTGCCAACGAGGACGGTTACGTCTACTACCCCAATGTGAATGTGGTTGAAGAGATGGCGGACATGATGTCGTCGTCCAGAAGTTTCCAGATGAATGTGGATGTCATGAACACAGCCAAGTCCATGATGCAGCGCATTCTGACTCTCGGTCAGCAGTAACAGGGTGAGGAGCACAACATGACTGCAGTAAATGCAACAGACGCGTCGGATGTTCTGAGCCAGTACCAGCTGAAGCAACAGAATGGCGGCCAGGGTACCAGCGAGTTGGGCCGGAACGAGTTCATGGAACTGATGCTGGCACAGCTGAAGAACCAGAACCCGCTGGAGCCCCAGGACAACGGCGAATTTATCTCCCAGCTTGCCCAGTTCAGCTCACTGGAGGAGATGCAGAATCTCTCCGGTACGGTTGAGGATGTGGTGGGTCAGTTCCGTTCCAGCCAGGCGCTGCAGGCCTCTGCCATGGTCGGCAAAACCGTGCTTGCCCCTTCCCAGATCGGGGTTCTGGGTGCGGACGGTGAGATCAGCGGCACCGTTGAAGTGCCGGCATCGACCGGTGGCCTTCGGCTTTCGATTCAGGGTCAGAATGGTGAGCGGGTTCGCCAGATCGACATGGGTAGTAGTCCGGCAGGGGTGACCTCGTTCCGCTGGGATGGCCAGGACGGCAACGGCAATCCCTTGCCGCCGGGCGCCTACCGGATTGTGGCCGAGGCTTCCTACCCGGATGGGCCGCAGCAGTTGGGTACGATGGTAAGTGCCAATGTTGACAGCGTGTCCCTGGGCCAAGGTGGCTCCATTACCCTGAATCTTGCAGGCATGGGCTCCATCGCCCTGTCTGATGTAAAACAAATTAACTGATACCGGTGAAACACCAAGGGGTGAACCATGGGATTTAATACGGGTTTGAGTGGCCTTCGCGCGGCATCGGTGGATCTGGACGTCACCGGCAACAACATTGCCAACGCCAGTACCGTTGGTTTCAAGGGCAGCAAGGCCCAGTTTGGCGATCTATACGCCAGCGGTTTCCTGAGCGCAGGCACCAACCCGATCGGCGACGGTGTCCGGGTCCAGGATGTAAAACAGTCGTTCGGTCAGGGCAATATCAGCTTCACTGACAACGGTCTGGATATGGCGATTGCCGGTGATGGTTTCTTTATCCTGAATAACGGCGGTGAGATTCGTTACTCCCGAGCAGGGCAGTTTGGTATTGATAAGGGAGGGTTCGTTACCAATAACGAGAATATGCGGGTTCAGGGATATACCGCGGATGAAGATGGCAATCTCTCTGGCATTCGGGGCGATCTGCAGATTGAAACTGACAACTTGGCGCCACGCCGAACAACAAATCTGGACTCTGATTTAAACCTGGACTCGCGGGAGCCGGTGTTGGAATCCAGGGTGACGCAGCTTGATGAGGTTTCAATAGCTGGCTTTGCTGGAGATGAGTTTGTTATCTCCTATGCCGACGGGCGACCAAGCCAGAGGGTTGTCGTCCCTGGAACAGTGACCAATGAGGATGGAACTTCTCGACCTATCACGGCCAGGGAAGTTGCGAATCAGCTAAACGCAATTGACGGTGTTTCATCCTCTGCGACGACGAATTTTCTATTTGAGAGTGATGGCCATTCCGATGGGATTGGCGATCTGGAGTCAGTCCTTGGTGATCCAGACTTTGCTTTCGAGCTGGATGTGGATGGTCAAAATGTTTTCTCGACGTCGGGCTCAACTACGAAGCAAGGCTTGGTTAACGCGATCAACTCGTCAAATGCCAGTTCCGTTTCAGCCTTTCTGGTTGATGCTGAAGATTCGAACGGCGATCCAATTCAGGACATTAGAATTATAGATAACCGTGGTTCTGATCTGACCGTGAGTTACGGCATTTCCGGAAGCTTGACACCCTATGACAAGGTCGGAGATCTCGACGTTTTTGTTGACCGAAGTGTTCAAGATATAACCTCGGCGGATCCAGATGATCCCTCATCAACCAGTGTTTTCGCAACGGCCTATGACGATGCGGGCGCGCCGTCAGTCACAAACGCGTTTAATCCACTTGATCAGCGCACATACAACCACGCAACCTCAACTACCATCTACGACAGTTTGGGTAATTCCCATGAACTGACGCAGTTCTTCGTGAAAAATCCATCGCCGGGTGACGGTGTCGGCGTCAGTGAATGGTCTGTCTACGCCCAGATTGATGGCGAGCTGGTTGGGGGAACTGATGTTTCACCATTCACCGCGCGCTTCGATCAGGATGGGGCCTTACAGTCCATAAACGGAGACCCAAACGGTGAAATTCTAATTGATGACTGGGTACCAAAAGACAGCAATGGCGAGCCGAACGGCGCTGATGGCCCTCCAGCTGAGGGTGAGGAGGTGGTTACGCCGATTCCAGAGCCGCCCACAACGTCGGCTTTCGTTGTTAACCTTGGTGGGACTACTCAATACGGGGCTGAGTTCGGTGTCAATGATCAACAGCAGAACGGTTATACCACGGGGCGTTTGTCCGGGCTGGATGTCTCTGATGAGGGGGTGCTGTTCGCCCGATATACCAACGGTCAGTCCCAGGCGCTAGGGCAGGTCGCATTAGCCTCGTTCAATAATACCAACGGACTGTCGCCGGTGGGTGATACTTCCTGGGTTGAAACCTTCGAATCCGGCCAGCCGATTATCGGCGCACCGGATACTGGAACCCTTGGTTCCATTAAGGCCAGCTCAGTAGAAGAATCAAACGTGGATTTGTCTGCGGAACTGGTCAACCTGATCATCGCCCAGCGGAACTATCAGGCCAATGCCAAGACCATTGAAACCTCCGATGCGGTCACCCAGACCATCATCAACCTCCGTTAAGTTCGCGAGCTAGCGAACATGGCATGACTCCTGCTAGAAGACTGGAAACAGTCAAAATTCCGGCAGGAGTTTTCCCATGGACAAAGCCCTCTACATCGGTATGTCTGGCGCCAAGCAGAACATGCTGGCCCAGCAAGCCCATGCCAACAACCTGGCGAATGTCAGCACCACCGGCTTCAAGAAGGACTTCGCCCAGGCCCGTAGCATGCCTGTCTTCGGGGAACACCATCCCACCCGGGCCTATGCCATGACAGAGCGACCCGGCACGGACCTTTCCGCAGGCGCCCTGATGGACACCGGCCGCAAACTGGATGTGGCGGTTGAAGGTGAAGGGTGGCTTTCCATCCAGAACGATCAGGGCGAAGAGGTGTTTACCCGCAGCGGCAGTCTTCAGGTTGATGTGAATGGTCTGGTGCGCCTGGCCAATGGTGAACTTGTTCTTGGCAATGGTGGACCGGTTGCGCTGCCGCCTTTCGACAACGTGCAAATCGGCGCTGACGGCACGATTTCTGTTGTTCCTGTTGGCGGCCCGCCGAATCAGCTGGTTGAGGTGGATCGTCTGAAGCTGGTCAACCCGCCACCGGAAGCTCTGGAGAAGGGGCTAGACGGGCATATGCGCCGCAAACCGGACCAGGCAATCGATGGCCCTGAGCCCCCGGATGCAAATCTCAGAGTGGTCTCGGGTTTTCTTGAGAGCTCCAACGTGAATGCGGTGGAAGAGATGATTTCCAATCTGCAGCTTTCCCGGCAATACGAAATGCAGGTGAAGGTAATGACCACCGCCAACGAGAATTCCGAAGCAACGGCACGGCTGTTGCAGAACCTTTAAGTAACGACCGAACACATTGGCCTGGCGGGCCTGAAGCGGCAAAAACTGGCCGCCTGATTGCCCCCCCCCCCGGTATGGAGTAAGCAGCATGAATCCAGCACTTTGGGTCAGCAAGACCGGCTTGAGCGCGCAGGACACCAACATGTCCACCATTTCCAACAACCTGGCCAACGTCAACACCACCGGCTTCAAACGGGACAAGGCGGTCTTCCAGGACCTCCTGTACCAGATCAACCGACAACCCGGTGGCCTCACCAACCAGAACTCAGAACTGCCTTCCGGCTTGCAGTTGGGTACGGGTGTCCGGGTTGTGGGCACGGTCAAGCAGTTCTCCCAGGGCAATCTCCAGATTACCGAGCAACCGCTGGACATGGCCATCAATGGCCGGGGTTTTCTGCAGATTCTGCAGCCGGATGGCCAGATTGCCTACACTCGGGACGGTCAGTTCCAGTTGAACTCCAACGGCGATGTGGTGAATCCGGACGGGTACCCCCTGGAGCCGGCCATCAATATTCCCGATAACGCCACCAATATCACCATTGGCAAGGACGGCACGGTAACGGCGGTAACGGATGACCAGGCGGCGCCGGTAAACCTTGGCCAGATCACCCTGGTGGATTTCATCAATCCCCAGGGCCTGCAGGCCATCGGAAACAACCTGTTCAAGGAAACCATTGCCAGTGGCAACCCCGTTGAGGGGGAGGCGGGTCTGCTCGGGCTTGGCACCATCGAACAGGGTTCCGTGGAGGCTTCCAACGTTGAAGTGGTGGAAGAACTGGTGAACATGATTACCACCCAGCGCGCCTACGAAATGAACTCGAAAGTGGTCTCCACGACGGACCAGATGCTCCAGTTCATTACCAACAACATTGGCTAACGCCGCCAGAGGTGACGTCATGAATCCGATGACATCCAGCCGGATAACCCGGGGCGCCAGTACCCTGGCGACCTTGGTGGTACTGATCCTGCTACAGGGTTGCACGGCCATGAGCCGGCCCCGGGCGATGCCGGATGATCCTGAGTTTGCACCGGTACGCCCTGAGGCCATGACACAGAGAGACAGGGCGTCTGGTTCGATTTACCAGGTTTCCCGAAACTATAACTTTTACGGGGATACCATCGCGCTCAATGTGGGTGATGTACTGACAGTGAATCTCCAGGAATCCACCCGTGCCAGCAAGAATGCCGAAACCAGCATCACCAAGGACAACGAAATCACGCTGCCGGAGCCGAACATTCTGGGTAAGAACAACTTCGGGATCGGCACCTCACTGAACAACGAGCGCGATTTTGAAGGCACGGCTGAGGCTGATCAGAGCAACAGTCTTGCTGGCAGCATCACCGTCACGGTCACAGAGGTGCTGCCCAACGGCGTGCTGCGGATCCGGGGTGAGAAATGGCTGTCACTGACCAATGGCGACGAGTACATCCGCCTGACCGGGCTGGTTCGCCCCCGGGATATCCAGCCGGACAACGCTGTTGCCTCAAACCGTATTGCTGATGCGCGTATTGCCTATGGCGGTACCGGTGATTTCGACCAGGCAAACCAGATGGGCTGGCTTGCCCGCTTCTTTAACAGTGAGTGGTGGCCGCTATGAGCATGCGGCGTTTTCTTGCCTGGGTACTTGTTCTGGCGGCGGTTGCGGCACCGGTGATGGCGGACCGGCTGAAGGACCTGTCCCGCATCAAAGGGGTAAGGAACAACCAGCTGGTGGGCTACGGACTGGTGGTTGGCCTTGACGGGACCGGCGACAAGGCACCGTTCACCAATCAGACCTTCCGGAACATGATGAACCAGTTCGGTATCACTCTGTCTGAAGGCGTGAACCCGAAACTCACCAACGTCGCCGCCGTAACCGTGAGTGCCACATTGCCACCGTTTGCCAAGGCCGGGCAGGAGATTGATATCACGGTTTCCTCCATCGGCAACGCCGACAGCCTGCGCGGCGGTACCCTGCTGATGACCCCGCTGAAGGGCGCTGACAACAACGTCTACGCCATGGCTCAGGGCAGTCTGGTGGTTGGCGGTTTTGGTGCCCAGGGGCAGGATGGCTCCAGAATTACCGTGAACGTACCGAGCGTCGGCCGGATTCCCAACGGTGCCACTATCGAGCGGGAAGTGGTCTCGCCTTTTAGTCAGGGCGACACCATTACCTTCCACCTTCTGCGCCCAGATTTCACAACGGCACGTCGGGTGGTGGAAGCGGTAAACGACCGGCTGGGCCCCGATATGGCCTATGCCCACGATGCCACGTCGATTTCTGTGCGTGCGCCAAGGGATCCGTCCCAGCGGGTCAGCTTCCTGTCGATCCTTGAAAACATTGAGGTGGATCCGGCCGAGGATGCCGCGAAAGTGGTGATCAACAGCCGTACCGGCACCATTGTGGTTGGCCAGAATGTTCAGGTCAGTCCGGCGGCAGTCACCCACGGCAACCTGACGGTGACCATTCAGGAAAACCCCAATGTGGAGCAACCGAATCCGTTCGCCGGTGGCGACACCGCTATTGAGCAGGATTCCCAGATTGCCATTACCGAGGAGCCGGCGCGGATGTTCAAGTTCGGCCCCGCCGTCACGTTGAACGAGATCGTGCAGGCCGTAAACCAGGTGGGCGCGGCTCCGGGCGACGTAATGGCGGTACTCGAAGCCCTGAAACAGGCCGGTGCACTGCGCGCCGAGCTGATTGTTATCTAGGTGGCATGATGCAGGACTACAAGGTTCAACAGGCCCAGGTTTACACCGACTTCAACGGTCTCAATGCGTTGAAGGCCCAGGCTCGCACTGACAAAGAGTCAGCTCTGCGTGAGGTGGCGCGCCAGTTCGAGAGCCTGTTCCTGTCTGAAATGTTGAAGTCCATGCGCAAGGCCGGCGACGTCTTCTCCGAGGGCAACTACCTGAAGAGTAATCAGTCCGAGCTTTACCGGGATATGTTCGATAGCCAGATGAGTCTGACCATGGCCGGTGGCAAGGGCAGTGGTCTCGCAGATGCACTGGTACGTCAACTCGGCAAACAGATTCCGGGCATGAATAACGAAGGCGGCAGACTTGTTGGCCACAAGGCGAGCCTTGCAGATTATGATCGAAGCCTGCCCGCTCTCAATACCCAATTACCGGAGCAGGTGCAGAAGGTGACTTCTGTGGCAGAGGAAGCGCCTTTGGCAGTGACCGCGACCCCGCAGGATTTACCGCACCAGTTTGATTCTCCGGAGCACTTCGTCACCGAGTTGCTGCCGGTGGCCGAGCGGATTGCCCGCGATTCGGGCATTGATCCGAAACTCATGGTGGCCCAGGCCGCCCTGGAAACCGGCTGGGGCCGGCACATGATCCGCGGGGAGCAGGGTGAGCCCAGTTTTAACCTGTTCGGTATCAAGGCGGATAGCCGCTGGCAGGGGGATGCGGTATCCATCACCACCACGGAATACCGGGAAGGGCTGCCAATGAAAGAGCAGGCCAGCTTCCGGGCCTACCGGGATTACGAATCCAGCTTCCGTGATTATATCTCGTTCCTGGAATCCAATCCCCGATACCGGGAAGTGCTGTCAGTAGCAGACAAGCCTGAAGTCTTTGCAGAGAAACTCCAGGAAGCCGGCTACGCCACCGACCCCAACTACGGCAGCAAGATCCGCCAGATCATGAACCGTGACTCACTGATGACACTGTCCATGGGCAGTGACGGGATGAAGGAGTAAACCTTATGGCAGGGCTGATAGGCATTGGTCTGACCGGCATCCTCAGTCAACAGGCTGCGCTGAATACCACAGGCAACAATATAACCAACGCCAATACGCCTGGTTACAGTCGCCAGGAAGTGCTGTTTGAAACCCAGGAAGGTCAGCGCACCGGTGCGGGCACCATTGGTAGCGGCGTAAGCGTTGCGGACATTCGCCGCCTGGCCAATGAATACCTGGTTCAGCAGGTTCGTGAAGACAGCACCCTGTATGGCGAGCAGCAAGCCCTCAACTCCGAACTTTCGAGGCTTGATAACCTTCTGGGGGGCGAAAACACGGGCCTGAGCAATGCCTTGAACAACTTTTTTGCCAGCCTTCAGAACGCAGCCGAGGATCCGACGTCTCTGCCACAGCGCCAACTGGTTCTGAGCGAGGCGCAACAGGTTGTTAACCGGTTCCAGGCCCTTAACCAGGAATTCATTCAGCAGCGGGAATCCATCAAGACCCAGATGCAGCAGGGTGTGAAGGACGCCAATACCCTGCTCAAGAGCATTGCAGAACTGAATCTGGCGATTTCTGAATCACCCGGCATTGCACAGGGGCAAATGCCCAACGATCTGCTGGACAAGCGGGATGAGAAACTGCGTCAGCTTTCTGAACTGGTCAGTATCAAGGTAACTCCCACCGACGGCAGCCAGGTCAACGTGTCACTGTCGAACGGCCTTTCCCTGGTGGTAGGCAGCAATGCGTCGACCCTTGGTACTCGGGAAAACGCCGAAGATCCGACCCGTCTTGAATTCACCCTGAATAACGGTGGTCGAACTCTCAATATTGATGAGCAGATTACCGGCGGCAAGCTGGGCGGTCTTTTGCGTTTTGATACCGAAGGCCTGAAGCCGGCTTTCGATGAGCTTGGCAGAATTGCCATTGCGCTCTCCGACACCATGAATCATCAACATGAAATCGGGATGGATCTGGAGGGTGATCTTGGTGGGACTTTTTTCACCGACATAAATTCAAGAGAGGCTCAAAGCAGCCGAGTTGTCCCTAATGGCAGTAACTCAACTTCCACGACTGGCCGGTTGGCGGTTGAAATAACCGATAGCTCTTTACTTCCAGCAGGCCGTTGGACTTTGCAATTTATCGGGGACGGGCGAAGTTTTGAGCTAATCGATCAGGCCAGCGGAAAAACGGTCAACCAGGGACGTCTCCCAGATCCGGTTCAGTCTGAAATTGGCATGCCCGGTTTCAACATCCGGGTTGAAGGCGGCACTTTCAATGCCGGCGATAAATATCTGATACAGCCTTCACGAAATGCGGCAGCAAGCCTCGGTCTGGAGGTGAGGAGAGAGGAGGACTTGGCATTTGCTAGTCCCATTCGTGTTGTAACCGGTGACGAAAACATCGGCACAGGAAAGATCAGTCAGGGCACTATGCTGGATGTCCGAAACCCGAATACGAATGTGCTGCTTCCCGGTTTTGAATCCAGTGGCCGTCTTTCGAACGGTCCCGTGGTGCTCAGCTTTACAAGCTACGATTCAACTGCGGGTACCTTCGCGTATGAAATCAGGGATAATAGGCCCACTTCTCCCGGAGACCCCGACGCCAATCTATTGGAGTCTGGAGCCTATGACCCACGGGAAATCAAAACCTTCTTAAGCTCAGATCCTCTAGCAGGTGATGCCTACCAAGGTTATCAGTTCGAAATGAGCGGAAAGCCGGCAGTTGGGGATAGCTTCAGTGTTGTATTTAATGCTAACGGTGTTTCGGATAACAGAAATGCCGAATTAATGGCATCTTTAGGAACCGCCAATACCCTGAACGGCGGCAGCCAGAATTTTTCCGAAGGTTACGCGGGGCTTGTTGAAGATATCGGTGTTAAAACGCGCCAGAGTCAACTGGATGTGGATGCCGGAAAAACCCTTCTGGAGCAGTCAACCAACCAGCGGGAATCGGTATCTGGTGTCAACCTGGATGAGGAAGCCGGCCGCCTGATCCAGTATCAGGCCGCATACAATGCCTCGGCCCAGGTGATGTCGGTGGCCCAGGACCTGTTCAATACCCTGTTACAGAGTTTCCGGTAACGGTTGAGGTGATGTGACATGATCAGAATTTCATCACAGCAGATTTTTTCGGGCGGTATCAATCGGCTCCAGGAGCTGAATACCAGCCTGAACAACACCCAGCAACAGATCTCCACCGGCAAACGGGTTAACAAGCCGTCCGACGATCCGGTAGCTGCGGCCCGGATTCTGAAACTGGATCAGGAGCTTTCGCGGGTTGAAACCTACCAGCGCAACGTTGACCTGGCGGACAACCGGCTGAAGCAGGAAGAGAGTGCGCTGGAAAGCTCAATCGATGTGATTCAACGGATCCGCGAACTGACCGTTCAGGCCGGTAATGGGTCCCTGTCTGCCAACGATCGGCGCTCGATCTCTTCCGAGCTGGAGGAGCGCCTGGGCCAGCTGGCGAATATTGCCAATACCCGCGATGCGTCGGGAGAGTACATTTTTAGCGGATTCCAGGGCTCGGTGAAGGCCTTTGAGCAGGATGCGTCTGGCAGCTGGATTTACCAGGGAGACGAGGGCCAGCGGGTACTGGAGATTGATGATGGCGTCACTGTTCCAATCAGCGATAACGGCAAGGACATTTTTGTACGGGTTCCTGCCGCCATTACAGGTATTCCAGCGACCGGAAACACTCCAGGCTCTTATATTTCTGGTGTCGATCTCGTTGATCAGAACTCGCTGCAGAGTACCTTCGGAGACGGCTTTCCGGACGACATTCGTCTGACGGTGAATGCAGCCGGAGAGATTGTTGCCAGGGATCCTAAAGCACCAGCCTCCGACCCAGACTTACCGACTCAACCATCACCGGCTGTGGTTGGAGAGGAATTTCAGGTGGCAGGGATTAGGGCTACGATTGAAAACGCCGGAGATGGTGATGAGTTTACTCTGGCGATCAACGATAGGCAGTCAATATTCAGAACCATCGAAAACCTGGTTTCCGGTTTGAACAATATCGACAAGAGCAATCCTCGCGGACAGGCCGAATACGATGACCTGATCGCCAATTCCCTGATCAACCTGGACAACGCCCAGGAGAGCATCATCCTTAAACAGACCGAGTTGGGTGGCCGGATGAACGCGGTGGAATCGACCAAGACCTTCCTTGAGGATTCTTCGGTGTATACCAATGAAATCCGGTCCCAATTACAGGATGTGGATTACGCAGAAGCGATCAGTAACCTGAGTTTCCAGAGCTTCGTGCTGCAGGCGGCTCAGCAGTCGTTTGCGCAGGTTTCGCAACTGTCATTGTTCGACAGATTGTAAATATCCGAGCCAGCGGGCAGTTGTGTCCGCTGGCTTATTGCTTTCGCGATTAAGCTCAGTATAATCCCCACCACTCTCCGATGGCGGCGTGGTGAAATTGGTAGACACGACGGATTCAAAATCCGTTGGGGTAAAACCCGTGGCGGTTCGAGTCCGCCCGCCGCTACCATCTTCTTTCCTTCGGCGTCGTTAACAGTCCATTCCATGAATGTCTCCGATTTTCATTTTGACCTGCCGGACGAATTGATCGCCCGCTATCCGCTCAAAGATCGCAGCGCGTCCCGGCTACTTTGTCTTGATGGTCTTTCCGGAAAGCTCAATCACCGGATTTTCAGTGAACTTCCTGACCTGCTTCAGCCCGGCGACCTGTTAGTATTCAACGACACACGGGTGATACCGGCGCGGCTTTTTGGCAAAAAGGAAACCGGTGGCCAGGTTGAAGTGCTGGTTGAGCGGGTGACTGGAGAGCATGAAATCATCGCCCATGTTCGTGCATCCAAAGCTTTGAAGGATGGCCAGAAGGTTATTCTGGAAGACGGTACCTGCATGCGTATGTCGGGCCGGGAAGAAGCGCTGTTTCATCTGGTGTGTGAGGCTGAGGAACCTGTGCTCGACGTTCTGGAGCGCATTGGCCATATGCCACTGCCGCCTTACGTTGATCGACCGGACGAATCCACTGATCGGGAACGGTACCAGACCGTTTATGCCCGGGAGGCCGGCGCCGTTGCTGCACCGACGGCGGGGCTGCATTTCGATGAGAGTCTGCTTGAAAAGCTGGCCGCCTGTGGAATCGAAAGCACGTTTGTGACGCTGCACGTGGGTGCCGGGACCTTTCAGCCGGTTCGGGTGGACAAAATCGAAGATCACACCATGCACAGCGAGGTGGTGAATGTCCCCCAGGACGCCGTTGACGCGATCGAGCGGACCCGGGCAAGGGGAGGGCGTGTGGTTGCCGTAGGCACCACATCAGTTCGCTCCCTTGAGTCTGCCAGTCGGGGCGGTCGGTTGCGGCCGTTCACTGGTGAGACCGATATCTTTATTTACCCGGGGTATCGCTTCCAGACCGTCGATGCCCTGATTACGAACTTCCATTTGCCGGAATCCACCCTGATCATGCTGGTCAGTGCGTTCGCCGGCTATGACAATGTGATGGCGGCCTACCGGGAAGCGGTAAAGGAACGCTACCGCTTTTTCAGTTACGGCGACGCCATGTTTATTACCGGGCAGGAACCCAGCCGTGGCATGTTGCTGGGCTCAGCCGTGGAATCCAATGAAGCCGGTACCGATAATGCCGGGGAGGCCTTGTGACACAAACCTGTTTCATGTCGTTCGAAAAACTGGGAGAGGATGGGCGTGCCCGTCGTGGCCGCCTGACGTTCCCACGGGGCACCGTTGAAACCCCTGCATTCATGCCAGTCGGCACCTACGGCACGGTGAAGGGTATGCTGCCCCGCGATATCCATGAAATCGGGGCAGAGATCATCCTGGGTAACACCTTTCACCTGATGCTCCGGCCGGGTACCGAAGTGGTCAAGGCTCATGGTGACCTTCATGATTTTACTCAGTGGCAGGGGCCCATCCTGACCGATTCTGGCGGCTTCCAGGTGTTCAGTCTGGGCGAGATGCGCAAGATCACCGAAGACGGGGTTACCTTCCGCTCACCGGTAGACGGCTCTCCGGTGGAGCTGTCTCCGGAGATTGCTATTCAGGTGCAACGGGATCTGGGATCGGACATTGTCATGATTTTTGACGAGTGCACCCCTTACCCTGCTACCGAGCGCCAGGCAAAGGACTCCATGGAGTTGTCCCTGCGTTGGGCGCAACGGAGCAAGGATGCCCACGAGGGTAATCCCGCGGCATTATTTGGCATTGTCCAGGGTGGCATGTACGAGAGCCTGCGGGACTACTCCCTGGAGGGGCTCACGGATATTGGCTTCGATGGCTATGCCATTGGTGGTCTTTCCGTTGGCGAACCCAAGGAAGACATGATCCGGATTCTGGATCATTTGCCACCGAAGATGCCGGAGGACAAGCCGCGGTACCTGATGGGCGTGGGGCGCCCGGAAGATATTGTTGAGGCCGTCCGGCGTGGAGTGGACATGTTTGACTGCGTGATGCCGACCCGAAATGCCAGGAATGGTTACCTGTTCACCTCAACCGGGATTGTAAAGATCCGCAATGCACGGCACCGCCATGATACCTCGCCGCTGGATGAGCGTTGCGACTGTTACACCTGCAAGAACTTTTCGAGAAGTTATCTGCATCATCTGGATAAATGTGGAGAAATGCTTGGCTCACAACTGAATACCATTCACAACCTCCGGTTCTATCAGAACCTGATGGCTGGATTGCGTGGGGCCATTGAAGCAGGTACATTGTCGGACTTTGTAACCGACTTCTATGCCCTGCGCGGAGAGACCGTTCCGCCCCTGGGCAATGTTTGATCTATTCGCTAAACCAACGGAGATATTCAATGAAATCTATTAAAATGCTCGTTGCCGGCCTTTTGGCTCTGATGCCTGCTCTGGCCATGGCACAGGATCCGGGTGCTCAGGGAATGGGTGTTATGGGTCAGGTGATCTTTTTTGCAGGCTTCATCCTGATTTTCTATTTCCTGATCTGGCGCCCGCAGTCCAAGCGTGCGAAAGAGCACAAAGCCCTGATGTCCGGCCTGAACAAGGGTGACGAAGTTGTGACCTCCGGTGGTGTTGCCGGCAAGATCACCAAGGTAACCGACGATTTCATCGTTGTGGAAGTTGCCGACAACGTAGAGATCAAGGTCCAGAAAGTAGCCGTTGCTGCGGCTCTGCCGAAGGGCACGCTCAAGGACATCTGAGCGGGGCCATTTAGCCGGCCATCCCTGGTGGCCGGTCTGAATCTTCCTGGCTGAAACACCAAGGCCGGCCACCAGGCCGGCTACAAGGGATCCCATGCTGAACAAGTATCCGCTTTGGAAAAACCTGGTTATCCTGGTCGCGCTCGTGATCGGGTTTATCTACGCTTTGCCCAACCTCTTCCCCGACGATTACGCCATCCAGATCACTGGCGCCCGTAGCAGCACCGAGGTGAATGCCGGTGTGCTCGACAGGGCTGTTGATGTTCTGGAACGCCAGGGTATCGAGGTGAAAAGCAGTACTCTTCAGGATCGGGATGCACTGATCCGTCTCACCACCTCTGAAGACCAGTTGCAGGCTCGTCCGCTGGTGCAGGCCGCACTTGGCAATGAATACCTGGTTGCTCTGAATATGGCTGCCTCCACGCCGGACTGGCTGAGAAGCCTGGGTGCCGGCCCCATGAAGTTGGGTCTGGACCTTCGCGGCGGTGTCCACTTCCTGCTCGAAGTCGACATGGAAACGGCCGTTAGCCAGCGGCTGGAGGCCATGTCAGGCCAGATCAAGCGGGAGCTACGGGAAGAGCGGATCCGTTACCGTGGCGGAGATGTGCAGGACAGCCGGGAGATCGTTCTCAGCTTCCGGGACGAGGAATCCCGCACCGAAGCTTTCAATATGGTGCGCGACCAGTACAACGAATTCCTGCTGGATGAACAGACCGAGGGCGATGAGTTCCTCCTTGTCCTGACCCTGTCTGAGGCGGAGGTCACGGCGATTCAGGATTACGCCCTGGAACAGAACCTTACAACCATCCGCAACCGGGTGAATGAGCTGGGCGTTGCCGAGCCACTGGTTCAGCAGCAGGGCGCTGACCGTATTATTGTTGAGCTGCCCGGTGTACAGGACACTGCACAGGCCAAGCGTGTCCTTGGTGCCACCGCGAACCTTGAGTTCCGCATGGAGGCACGTCAGGACGCGCCGAGCAGCGAAACCGAGGAGTTCGGTTTCAGGGATCAGCCCCAACGCACCGCCCGCCTTGAGCAGGAGGTGATTGCGACCGGTAATAATGTGGCCAATGCTCAGCAGGCCTTTGATGAAAACGGCCAGCCCCAGGTCAATATCACCATGGATTCTGTGGGGGGTGACCTGATGAACCGCGCCACCCGCAATGCCATTGGCCGCAGGATGGCGGTGCTGTTCATTGAGTACCGCACCGAAACCGAAACCCGCATGGTTGATGGTGAGCCTCAGGAAGTGGAAAACCGCGTTGTGGAGAAGGGCATCATCAGCCTGGCCACCGTGCAATCCGCCCTGGGTAGCAGCTTCCGGATTACCGGGCTTGATTCCATCCCGGAGGCCGCGGAACTGGCGTTGCTGCTGCGTGCCGGAGCGCTGGCGGCGCCAATGTACTTTGTTCAGGAGCGGACCATCGGCCCGAGCCTTGGTCAGAAAAACATTGATGCCGGCATGATGTCTGTTGCTCTCGGTTTCGGTCTGGTGCTTATTTATATGCTCGTCTACTACCGTGGATTCGGTGTGGTCGCGAACATTGCCCTGACCCTGAACCTGATGCTTCTGGTAGCGTGCATGTCGATCCTGTCGGCGACCCTGACCTTGCCGGGTATTGCCGGTATCGTTCTGACCGTGGGTATGGCGGTGGATGCCAACGTGCTTATCTTCGAGAGGATAAAGGAAGAGCTGAAATCCGGTGCGCCGCCGCAGACGGCGATCAATTCCGGCTATTCCCGGGCCTTTGTATCCATCTTTGACGCCAATATCACCACCTTGCTGGTTGCCGTTATTCTTTTCGCGATGGGTTCCGGCCCGGTGAAAGGGTTTGCGGTGACACTGTGCATCGGGATCTTGACCTCGATGTTCTCTGGCCTGATGGTCAGCCGCAGCATCGTTAACCTTGTTTACGGCGGCCGCAGGGTCGAGAAGCTGTCGATCGGAGGAAAGCTCGCCAATGTCTGAAGATCAGAAGCAACCGTTTGATTTCATGGGGTTGCGGAAAATTGCTTCCGTAATCTCTATTTCGCTGATCATTGTGTCCATTGCGCTGCTGGCCACCCGCGGCCTGAACCTGGGTATGGACTTCACCGGCGGTACCTCCGTTGAATTTGAATATGCAGAGGCGCCGCAACTTGACGAAATCCGGTCCAGGCTCGATGCCGCCGGCTATGAGCAGTTCTCCGTCCAGAACTTTGGGGCCGACACCACGGTGCTGGTGCGGATGGCCGAGGCTGACAACGATCAGCTCGCCCCCGAGGTAACCCGAACCCTGAAAGAGGGTGGTGCAGAGCTTGAGCTGGTAAGTTCCGAGTTCGTTGGTTCACAGGTTGGTGAGGAGCTCAAGGAAGACAGCGGCCTGGGATTGCTGATTGCCCTGGCGGTCGTGCTCATCTACGTGGGTATGCGCTTCCAGTTCAAGTTCGGTATTGCCTCGGTGGTGCCTCTGGCTCACGATGTGCTTATCGTTCTGGGTGTTTTCGCCCTGTTTCAGTGGACCTTCGATCTCACCGTGCTGGCGGCCCTGCTCGCCGTTATCGGCTACTCGTTGAACGACACCATCGTCGTTGCTGACCGCATCCGGGAAAATTTCCGCAAGATGCGCGTGGGTGAGCCCTGGGACATTATCAACGAGTCGATTCACCAGACCATCGCGCGGACAATCAATACATCCGGTACAACTCTTGTGGTGCTGTTCGCCCTGTACTTCCTGGGTGGTGAGGCGATCAACAACTTCGCCCTGGCTTTGATTATTGGCGTGATCGTCGGTACCTACTCATCGATCTACGTGTCTGCGAACCTTCTGATGGTTATGGGCGTGTCCCGTGACGATCTGATCGTGCCGCCGAAAGAAGGCGCTGAAAATGCGGATGAGGAAGAGCAGCCGCCGGAATGGCTGAACAGGATGTAACCGCTCTGTTCCGGCAATGCCGGGTACAAAAAAACCGCCACAAGATGTTGGCGGTTTTTTTGTGCCCGTAAGAACCGGAAGCCTTAGCGAGGCAGGCGGCCCCGGAACGGGTGCAGTACTTTCAGGACTTCACGGAACAGTTTCGGGTTTGCCACTACCAGCTGGCGGGCATTACCGGTCGACGGGTTACCGGAGAAGTCACCGGTCAGTGCGCCGGATTCCATGGCCAGTGTCACGCCAAGATCCAAGTCGGAGGCTTCCGGGCGGAAAATGATCGCCGCGTCCATCAGGCCCGCGGAAACCCGGGCGATATCCAGAACGACACATCCAGATGTGCGGAACATGCCGGAATCCCGAGCCAGCACAGCGGCCATTTCACCCCAGAGCATCGGATCTTCGCTCTTGCGGGCCTGGTCGAGCAGGTTGGTGGCGATGGCTGCTTTTTCTGGCAGTTTGATTTCCGAAGCGCGTACCCGACGACTGTTCAAAGCAGCGCCGTGGCCACGGCTGGCGGAGTATTCTTCGCCGGTAACGGGGTTTACCAGAAGCAGGTTTTCGGTTCGGTTATTCTTTTTCTGGGACAGCGCCAGAGCAAACTCCGGAATGCCCCGAAGGAAATTCTCACGGCCCAGGACTGGAAAAATATGCCAGCTTTTCTCGCTGGTTCCGGCATTCGCTTCGTTCAATGGCGCGATGCTGTGGTCCTTGTAGGCCTTTTCGAGCTGTTCGGCAAAGTTGTCGTAAATAGACTGCTCGACCCGCTCCAGCTGACGACGGCGTTCGGAGTCGTCCTTGCCGGTGGGTTCCTGGCGCTCGAAATGGGCTTTCAGATAATCGGACCCCTGACGCGCGACGCGCAGGGCCATTTTAATAGCTGGTTGCATCTGAGTGTTCATTATCCGGGTGTGTGAAGGCCGGGTATCATAGCAAAAGATCGCCCCGCTTGTATGTTTTTTGACTCAGCAATAGCACGGATAACGAGAGGTTACGGGTTCTCCGGAGGGGCAGGGTGCGGGTGCTTTCTGCTATCATTGCCGCCCTGATCAATAACCTTGGGCCTGCTAACAATGCACAAAAGCGCACTTCCACAGGAAGGGACGGAAACATTTCAGGATCAGATCCGGATTGTTCTGGTAGAGACATCCCATTCAGGCAACATCGGGGCTGTCGCCCGTGCCATGAAAAATATGGGGCTGGGTAATCTGTGGCTGGTCAATCCCTGTTCCTTTCCGGATGAAACTTCCTATGCGCGCGCGGCGGGTGCTTCGGATGTACTTGATAATGCGCAGGTGGTTTCTTCACTGGATGATGCCCTGGCTGATTGTGTGCTGGTTATGGGCACGAGTGCCCGGGGAAGGAAGGTGCCCTGGCCGGTCTGCGCGCCCCCTGAGGCGGCAGCCGCTGCTGCAGGCTATGCCGAGAGCGGCCCGGTTGCCATGGTGTTCGGAAGAGAGAATCATGGTCTCAGCAACGACGAGCTGCAGCGTTGCCATTATCACATCCATATTCCGTCCAACCCGGATTACAGCTCCCTCAATCTGGCGATGGCGGTACAGGTCATGTGCTATGAATTGCGGATGTATTATCTGCGAAGCCTTGAAGGCGGTGAAGGCAGCCCATACCTAAAGTCGATGACCAGGCCCGGGGATGAAGGCTGGGATGTACCGCCGGCCAAAGTTCACGATGTCGAGGGCTTTTTCGGGCACCTGGAGCAGGTGCTGATTGATGTGGATTTCCATCGACGAGAGAACCCCAGGCAACTGATGACGCGCTTGCGGCGTCTGTTCCAGCGGGCCAGACTGGATCAGATGGAAATCAACATTCTCAGGGGTATTCTCACTGCTGTTCAGAAGGCGGCAGGCACGCGGAATAGCAGCAAATCAACCGAGGCCGGCACTGCGGCGACGGAACAGGATAATGGCCATGTTTGAGCGTTTGCGGGAAGACATTAACAGCGTGTTCCACCGGGATCCCGCTGCGAGGAACACCTTTGAGGTTCTGACTAACTACCCGGGCTTGCACGCGCTGCTTTTTCATCGGTTTTCCCACTGGTTGTGGAGTCTCGGTCTGAAATGGCTCGCCCGTACCATTTCCACCATTGCCCGTTGGCTGACCGGCATCGAGATCCATCCGGGGGCGACCATTGGCCGCCGATTCTTCATTGACCACGGCATGGGAGTGGTTATTGGCGAAACCACGGTGATCGGCGATGACGTGACCCTCTATCAAGGTGTCACCCTGGGCGGAACCAGCTGGAACAAGGGCAAGCGCCATCCCACGATCGGTAACAGTGTAGTGGTTGGTGCCGGTGCAAAGATTCTGGGGCCGTTTGAAGTGGGCGAGGGTGCCAAGATCGGCTCAAATTCAGTGGTGACCAAGGAAGTGCCCGCGGGTGCAACGGTGGTTGGTATTCCTGGCCGCGTCATCGTCAAACGCAAAGGCGAAGATGACGCGCGCCGCAAGGAGATGGAAGAACGCATGGGCTTCGATGCCTATGGTGTAACAGAGGAAATGCCAGACCCGGTTGCCCGGGCCATGCGCTCGTTGCTTGATCACATGCATGCGGTGGACGACCGCATCGAGAACATGTGCAAGGCCCTGCGCAAGGTGAACAGCGAGTACCAGAACGGTGAGTTGCCACCGTTACAGGAAGAGGACTTTGATTGCGTCCGGGATGACGATGAGGTGCGCCGCTGAATACTTGACTGAAATGGTTGGTCAATTCATACTCTCAGCTGCGTTTTTGAGATTCAATCCCGTCACGGGGCTGACACTATGAAGTTGACCACCAAAGGCCGCTATGCCGTAACGGCAATGCTTGATCTGGCTCTGCATGGAGACCAGGGGCCGGTGAGTCTCGCCGATATTTCGGCCCGTCAGGAAATCTCACTGTCCTACCTGGAACAGCTTTTCTCCCGTCTCCGCCGCCAGAAGCTGGTTGTCAGCATTCGTGGCCCCGGTGGTGGTTACAGGCTCAGTCGTCCGGCGGCAGATCTGTACATCGCCGAAGTTGTCGATGCCGTCAGCGAATCGCTGGACACTACCCGGTGTGGCAATAAAGGCGATTGCCAGAATGGCGAGAAATGCCTGACCCACCACCTCTGGTCTGATCTGAGCGATCAGATTCATCAGTTTCTGAGCGAGATCAGCCTCGGGGATCTGATGAGAAAACACGAAATTCGCCAGGTTGCGGATCGGCAAAATCGTCGCCAGTCCGACAACGGCTCTGAAACCATCAACACCGAACGCCTGTCTGATCAGGCGCCGGCCTGATACCAACAAGTTCCTGGAATCCATGAAAAAGCCCGTTTATATGGACTACGCGGCCACCACGCCCGTTGATCCTGCCGTTGCCGATGAAATGATGAAGTACCTTACCCTGGAGGGCGTGTTCGGCAATCCTGCATCCCGCACGCACGCTTACGGCTGGCAGGCGGAAGCTGCTGTAGAAACCGCACGCAAGCAGGTTGCCGCGCTGATTCATGCTGACCCCCGTGAAATTGTCTGGACGTCAGGAGCCACAGAGTCGGATAACCTGGCGATCAAGGGCGCCGTTGCCGGCCGTAAGGATGCTCACATTGTCACCTCGAAGATTGAGCACAAGGCGGTTGTGGATACCTGCAAGTGGCTGGAGCACCAGGGTACTGAAGTGACCTGGCTGGATCCCGCCGCCGATGGAACGATCAGTTGTGATCAGGTGGTGAGTGCGCTGAAGGAAAATACCATGCTCGTTAGCCTGATGTTGGTAAATAACGAGCTGGGAACCATCAACGATATCGCCGCCATTGGTGCCGAATTACGTCAGCGAGGCGTTCTTTTCCATGTGGACGCGGCCCAGGCCGGCGGCAAGATGGCCATTGATGTCAGCTCCATGCCAGTGGATCTGTTGGCGCTCTCCGGGCACAAGGTTTATGGCCCGAAGGGCGTCGGCGCTCTGTACGTAAGGCGTTCGCCGGATGTTCGGATCGAGGCGCAGATTCACGGCGGTGGGCATGAACGAGGAATGCGTTCCGGAACCCTGCCGACCCACCAGATTGTTGGAATGGGAAAGGCCTTCGCTATGGCCCAGGCCGGACTTGAGGAGGAAATCGGTAAACTCGAGACACTTCGCGAGACTTTCCTCTCAGGCCTCCAATCCCTCGATGGTGTCACGCTCAATGGCAGCGAAAGCCAACGGGTTCCCGGTATCGTGAATCTTTCCTTTGACGGTGTCGATGCCGAATCGTTGATGTTGGGTCTGCGTGATCTGGCGGTTTCTTCCGGTTCGGCCTGCGCTTCGGCCACGGTCGAGCCGTCCTACGTTCTCCGCGGAATTGGATTGAATGACGAACAGGCCCACCGGGCGCTGCGTTTTTCGCTCGGCCGTTACACCACGGAAGAGGAAGTGGTTTTTGCCAGTTCGCAAATAGTTGATGTTGTTAGCCGCCTCCGTGCAGTGCGGTAGGAAGTTTGCCCCGGACTGCGTATAATCGCAGGCCAGAATTTTTACCATCCACAAACTGGAGAAAGACCATGGCAACTGAGCGCACGCTCTCCATTATCAAGCCCGACGCCGTAGCGAAGAACGTGATTGGCGAAATTTACAGCCGCTTCGAGAAAGCTGGCCTGAACATTGTTGCGGCCAAAATGATGCACCTGACCCAGGAGCAGGCAGAAGGCTTCTACGCAGAGCACAAAGAGCGTCCGTTCTTTAACGATCTGGTTGCTTTCATGACCTCCGGTCCCGTGGTTGTCCAGGTTCTGGAAGGCGAGGGCGCCATCCTGAAGAACCGTGATCTGATGGGCGCGACCAACCCGAAGGAAGCCGACGCCGGTACCATCCGTGCGGATTTCGCGTCTTCCATCGATGCCAATGCCGTTCACGGCTCTGATTCCGCTGCTTCCGCAGAGCGCGAAATCGCATATTTTTTCAATGACAACGAGATCTGCCCGCGGGGCTGATTGCGTTGATCGGAGGCGATCATCCGGTCGCCTCCGAATTGGTTATTTGATCGAGGTTATGAAATGACAGCGGCCGCTGAAAAAACCAACCTTCTCGGGATGCCGAAAGCAAAGCTTGAAGCTTTTTTTGAGTCTCTGGGGGAGAAGCGTTTTCGTGCCACTCAGGTTTTGCAGTGGATTCATCAGCGCGGTGCTGATGACTTCGATCAAATGACCAATATGAGCAAGGCGCTGCGGGAAAAGCTCAAAAAGGTGGCCGAGATCCGTGGCCCTGAGGTGGTATACGACGAAACGTCCAAGGACGGCACCCGCAAATGGGTGATGCGCATGGACAACGGCAACAGCGTCGAAACAGTGCTGATTCCCGATGGCGAGCGCGGCACGCTCTGCGTTTCCTCCCAGATTGGTTGCAGCCTGGACTGCACTTTCTGCTCCACCGGCAAGCGTGGTTTCAATCGTAATCTCACCGCGGCGGAAGTCATCGGGCAGGTGTGGGTTGCGCGCAAGGCCTTTATGCCCTTTGAGCCAGGTCCGGATCGCCCGATCACGAACGTGGTGATGATGGGCATGGGCGAGCCGCTGCTCAACTTCGACAACGTCGTGGATGCCATGAACCTCATGATGGAGGATCTGGCCTACGGGATCTCCAAGCGTCGGGTTACCCTCAGTACGTCGGGCGTTGTGCCGGCTCTGGACCGCCTGTCGGAAGTTACCGATGTTTCACTGGCCATTTCCCTGCATGCGCCGAATGATGAACTGCGTAACAAACTGGTTCCGTTGAATAAAAAGTACCCGATTGCCGAATTGCTGGCCGCGACCAAGCGTTACTTCGCCCGCCTGCCGGACAAGCGCAAGGCGACAATCGAGTACACCGTCATTGAGGGAATGAACGATCAGCCGGAACATGCCCGTGAGCTTGCGGTGCTGTTGCGGGATTTGCCATGCAAGATCAATCTGATTCCCTTTAACCCGTTCCCGGAGAGCGATTTCCGGAGGCCGAGCATGAACGCGACACGTCGCTTCCAGGCCGTCCTGAACGAAGCAGGATATATTGCCACTATCAGGACTACCCGCGGTGACGATATCGATGCCGCCTGTGGTCAGTTGGTGGGCCGGGTTGAGGACAGAACTCGCCGGAGCCAGAGGTACATTCAGGTTCAGCAGGTGAATCCCTGAGCCAGGAACGTCTTGCAGCCCAATCGAGGAAGGGGACACCCGTGATAACAACACCAGCAAACCGACGTTTTTCCGTGTTGGCCGTTATGCTGCTGACCCTGCTGGTTACAGGTTGCGTTACCACCACTGACAGTCGGTTCTCACGGGAAGCAGATCGCCAGGAAGCCCTCGATAACTATGTGAAACTTGCTACCGCCTATATCGGCCAGGGCAACCTTGAGCGTGCGCGTCATCACCTCGACAGGGCGTTCAAGCTGGATTCCGATGACCCGGGTGCAAGGGCCGCAATGGGCCTTGTCTATAACGCCGAAGGCGAGCCAGAGCTGGCCGAGCGTAATTTCGAAAAGGCCATTTCCGAGGACCCGGGCTACACCAGGGCGCGGGTCTACTATGGCGCCTTCCTGTTCGGTCAGAATCGGATGGAAGACGCTCGCGACCAATTCCGTGCTGCGTCCCGGGATACGGGTTATCAGGACCGCGGCTCGGTTTTCTTTAATCTGGGCATGACCCAGGAACGACTCGGAGAACTGGAAGCTGCAGCCACATCCTATCGTCGGGCGGTGGAGCTGACACGGGGCGATGCCCGGTCGCTGCTGGCGCTTTCACGGGTGTCCGTTGAAACCGGCAATTACGACGATGCGGCCCGCTACTATTCACGCCTGATTTCCCTGATGCAAAGGAATCAGCGCCTGGTTCACTCACCGGAGAGCCTTCTGACCGGCATCCGTATTGCGCGCTATTACAGTGACGAAAACCAGGAAGCGAGCCTTGCGCTTCAGCTCAGAAACAAATTTCCGGAGTCAGTCGAATACCAACAATATAAGGTGCTGATTTCTAATGGCAACTGAAGAAAACTCACAGCCAGCGATGAAGGCGCCCGTTGGGCAGCAGCTTCAGAAGGCACGGGAAAAGGCCGGTTTGAGTACTGGCGATGTCGCCGCAGCGCAGCACTTGCGCCCCTCGGTTATTCAGGCGATAGAGTCAGGAGATTACAGCCAGATTGACAGTGAACTCTTTCTGAAAGGGTATGTCAGGGCTTATGCAAAACAGGTTGGATTGGATGCGGATTCGGTCATTGCCGACCTGGATCTGGAACTGGAGCCCATCCGGCAACAACGGGAGCAGGAACAGGAAGCCAATCCCCTGGTCGATATCGAGCGGCGCAGACGACAAAAGCGCCAGCTGGCCAAGGCTCTGTTTTTTCTCGTGGTTCTGGGCATTGCCGGTTATCTGGCCTTTACCTTCCTGGTGCCCGAACAGGATGGAGCCCCCTCCGAGGCGGTAACAGAGCCTGAGGCAGCGCCAGAAGATCAGGTTGAGACCGGGGAATTGACGTCGTCCGAGCCTGAACGCTCCGAGCCTGAAGTGGTGGCGAGTGTTGAAGAGCCGGAGCCCACGGTCGTGGAATCTGAGCCGGTGGTAACAGAGCAGCGGGAAACGTTGGCGGAGCCGGGTGAACCGGATGCTGGCGAGGCACAGGCCCCAACTGAGACGGCAGCGGTTGCAGAGAGCCGGTCTGAGGCCGACGAGCCGGTAACCGAGCAGATTCCGGCGGTTGTTCAGACTACAGAACCGGTGCTTGAAAATCCGAACGGGCTGTCAGACGCGGCGGACACCGGTCGACTTCAGATCAGTTTCAGCAATGATTGCTGGGTGCAGGTCAGCGATGCCGAGGGCAACCGGCTCGTGAATTCGCTTCAGCAGGACGGAGATCAGATTGATGTTGCCGGTCCTGCACCACTGCGGGTGGTTATTGGTGCCGTTGATGCGGTTGAATCCATTCGTTTTCAGGGTGAACCTGTGGATATTGGCGGCTACCGCGTTGTCAACAATCGGTCAGAGTTTACCCTGACAATCTGAAATTTGATCAAATTTTCCATATCGGTCAGCAAGACATGAAACAGGATTCCCCGATTATCAGACGCAAATCCCGCCAGATCATGGTGGGCAATGTTCCTGTGGGTGGCGATGCGCCGATTGCGGTGCAGAGCATGACCAACACCAACACCTGCGACGTGGAGGCCACGGTTGGCCAGATTACGGCATTGCAGGAAGCCGGTGCGGACATCGTGCGTGTTTCTGTGCCGTCCATGGACGCGGCAGAGGCGTTCGGGAAGATTCGTGAGCAGGTATCCCTGCCGTTGGTCGCCGACATCCACTTCGATTACAAGATCGCCCTCAGGGTGGCGGAGCTGGGTGTCGACTGTCTTCGTATCAACCCGGGTAACATTGGCCGCGATGACCGCGTCAGCGCCGTTATCAGTGCGGCCCGGGACGGTAATATTCCAATTCGTATCGGTGTGAATGCCGGTTCCCTGGAGAAATCCCTCCAACGTAAATACGGTGAGCCCACCGCTGATGCGCTGGTGGAGTCCGCCATGCGTCACATCGATATCCTCGATCAACATGATTTCCAGGATTTCAAGGTCAGCCTGAAAGCGTCCGAAGTGTTCATGACGGTGGATGCCTACCGCAAGATTGCCCAGCAAATTGAGCAGCCACTGCATCTGGGCATCACCGAGGCCGGTGGTCTGCGATCGGGCACGGTCAAGTCTTCCATCGGTCTGGGCATGCTGCTGATGGATGGCATCGGTGACACCATCCGGGTATCGCTCGCGGCGGATCCGGTGCAGGAAATCAAGGTGGGTTTCGATATCCTCAAGAGCCTTCGGCTGCGCAGTCGCGGTATCAACTTTATCGCCTGTCCCAGCTGTTCCCGGCAGAATTTCGATGTCATCCAGACCATGAATGATCTGGAAGCCCGTCTGGAGGATGTAAACGATTCTCTCGATGTGGCGATCATCGGGTGCATCGTAAACGGCCCGGGTGAGGCCAAAGTGGCGGATCTCGGACTTACCGGCGGCAGCCCCAAGAACCTTTTTTACATGTCGGGCAAGCCGAACCAGAAGCTGGACAACGCCACACTGACTGACGATCTGGAACGCCTGATTCGCGAGGAAGTGGCACGTCGCAAGGAACAGGAAGAATCGATCATTGCCCGTTCGGACAACTGATTGTTTCCATTCCCGGACATAACCATCCAGACAGAGTTAAGGGTTAACATTGGCAAAGATTCAGGCAATTCGCGGGATGAACGATATCCTGCCGGAGCAGACGCCCCTGTGGCAGTTTGTGGAGTCCACGGTTCGCAAGGTACTGGCCCAGTACGGCTACCAGGAAATCCGCATGCCGATTGTGGAGCAGACGGAGCTGTTCAAGCGTTCGATTGGTGAAGTCACCGACATTGTCGAAAAGGAAATGTATACCTTTGAGGACCGCAACGGGGACAGCCTGACACTGCGCCCTGAGGGTACGGCGGGCTGCGTTCGGGCGGCCGAGGAACATGGCCTGCTGTTCAACCAGACCCGACGGCTCTGGTACACCGGGCCCATGTTCCGCCATGAGCGGCCGCAAAAAGGTCGGTATCGTCAGTTCCACCAGATCGGTGTGGAATGCTTTGGTATGAGCGGTCCGGACATTGATGCCGAGTTGCTGATACTGACCGCAAGACTCTGGAAAGAGCTGGGGCTCGCTGAGCATACCCGTCTGGAAATCAACTCCATTGGAACCTCCGAATCCCGCCGGGTTTACCGGACAGCCCTCGTGGAGTATCTGAGCCAGTTCAAGTCAGACCTGGATGCAGACAGTCAGCGTCGCCTTGAGTCCAACCCCCTGCGCATTCTGGACAGCAAGGATCCCTCCACCCGCAAGATCCTGGAAGATGCTCCCAGCCTCGACGATTATCTCGATGACGAGTCACGTGAGCATTTCGACCGACTGAAAACACTGCTGGACGCCGCTGGCGTGAAATATTCCGTGAATCCGGCCCTCGTCCGCGGACTGGATTATTACGGCAAAACCGTTTTTGAATGGATAACCGACAGTCTCGGCGCCCAGGGCACTGTGTGCGCCGGCGGCCGGTATGACGGCCTGGTGGAACAGCTTGGCGGCAAGCCGACGTTCGCGGTTGGGTTTGCAATGGGCCTGGAGCGCCTTATCCTGCTGCTGGAGACGCTTGAGCTGGTTCCGGATTACGTGAACAGTAACGCCGATATTTATGTGACAGCGATGGGTGACGCGTCGCTGGCGCCAGCTTTGGTGCTGGCCGAAAAATTACGCGCAGCATTGCCGGACCGGGTGATCGTTTCCCATTGTGGCGGCGGTAGCTTCAAGAGCCAGATGAAAAAGGCTGACCGGAGTGGCGCCAGGTATGCGGTGATTCTGGGTGAGAACGAAGTGGCCAAGGGTACCGCAGGGGTGAAGCCCTTACGAGCTGATGAGCCCCAGACTGAAGTTGCCCAGGACGAACTTGCCGACATTCTGGCAACGTCGCTGGCCAGCTGAATCTGACCAAAAATATTGATATAAAAGCAAAAATTCAACGATAGGAGTCCCCATGGCAGAGTTGCGCACCGAAGAAGAACAGGTCCAGGCGATCAAGGACTGGTGGAAGAAAAACGGCAGTTCTCTGCTGATCGGCATTGGTGCAGCCCTGGCCATTGTTTTTGGCTGGCAGGCCTGGCAGAACCATCAGGCGCAGCAGCGCACCGAGGCAGCCAACCAGTTTGCCAATCTGCTGAATGCCTTCAGTGATCAGGCTGATGAAACCAGTGGCGAGACCGTCGCTTTCGTAGCGCAGACCCTGCGGGAGGACTATACGGATAGCGCCTATGCGGTTTACGGTAACCTGATCCTCGCCCGTCAGCAGTTGATGCAGGAGGGTAACGCCGAAGCCGCCATTGATTCCCTGAAGTGGGCATTGGAGAAAACCGGAGAGCATGAGGCACTGGCGCTTGTGGTCCGTAATCGTCTGGCTCGTGCCCAGTTCTCCTCAGGCCAGTACGAAGATGCTCTGGCCACCATCGAGGGCGCCGGTGATGCCGACGCGTTTGATGCCATGTACTCCGAGCTACGTGGCGATATCCTGCTGGCGCAAGGCGACCGGGAGGGTGCACGTGAGGCCTATCTTGCTGCCCGTGAGCAGAGCCAGCAAGGTCGCAGCGGTATTCTGGAGCTGAAACTGGCAGACCTCGGTGTCGGGGAGGATGCCTGATGCCGGTTCTCCGCGACAGCATCTCAAAACGCGGACTTCTCCTGGGGCTGGCTTTTCTGGCCGCACTTTCCGGCTGTAGCGCGACCGATACGTTCGAACAACCTTTTCCGGTTCCCGAGATTGAGGCGTCTGCCGAATTCAAGAGAGTCTGGAGCATGTCCGTGGGCGACGGTCATGATGGTGATTTTCTCTACTTGGCACCCCTGAATACCGGCGATCTGATCTACGCCGCATCGGCGGATGGAGAGATTTACTCAGTGGCCTCGGATTCCGGCAAGGTTATCTGGGAATCTGAATTTGAAGAGCGCATCTTCTCTGGCCTCGGTGGCGATGGGCAGAACCTCTATCTGACCACCGAGAACGCGGATCTGGTGGCCCTTTCCCGTGAGGACGGTTCCGAGCTTTGGCGCCAGTCGCTTCCCACGGAAGTACTGTCGTCGCCCCAGTCTAACGGCTCCCTGGTGGTAGCCCATACGACGGACGGCAAGGTGTTGGGGTTCAGTGCCACCGATGGTGAGAAACTCTGGCAGTACGACGGCACGGTTCCGGTTTTGTCCATGAGGGCTGCTGCGGCGCCGCTGGTCGGTGGAGACGTTGTCATTGCCTCCTTTGCCAGTGGCAAATTGATCGCTCTGGCGGCAGCCTCGGGGCAGCCCATGTGGCAGTATGAAGTGGGCCAGCCTCAGGGGCGCACCGAGCTGGAAAGGCTGGTTGACGTTACTGGGCAACCCCTGGTCATTGAGACCGCCGTCATGGTGGTTGGCTACCAGGGCAAACTGGCCCTCGTTGATATTCGTACCGGGCAGGAGATCTGGAGCCGGAAGGCATCCAGCCTCTATTCCCCGATGATTGGTGGCGGCGAGATCTATCTGGCCTCGGCCAATGACGACATTGTTGCTCTGAGAGGCTCTGATCGTCGGGAAGTCTGGACCCAGGATCGTCTGGCCTGGCGGCAGCTGACCCAGCCAATGGTTTATGAAGACTATCTGGTGGTCGGCGATTTTGAAGGCTACCTGCATGTCATTGACCGTGAGAACGGCAAGCTGGTTGGCCAGCTGGAGTTCGACGATGAGGGTATCCGCGTACCGGCACAGCGCCTCGCCAATGGTAACCTGCTGGTTTTTGGCAACAGCGGAAAGATGGCCGTATTCCAGGTTAAGCCGCAGGATTGATCCCCCATTATGACCCCAGTTATTGCCCTTGTCGGACGCCCTAACGTCGGCAAATCGACATTATTTAATCAGATGACCCGTTCCAGGGATGCCCTGGTTGCGGACTTTCCGGGGCTTACCCGTGACCGCAAATACGGTGAGGGCAGCTACGAAGGGCAGCGCTTCATCGTCATAGACACCGGTGGTCTTACCGGCGACGAGCAGGGCCTTGATCTCGAAATGGCCCGCCAGTCCATGCAGGCGGTAGAAGAGGCAGACATCGTACTGTTCCTGGTGGACGGTCGCGCCGGCCTGACCGCAGGCGATGAACTTATTGCAGACAGTCTTCGTCGGTCCGGCAAACAGGCCCATCTGGTGGTGAACAAGACCGATGGCCAGGATCCGGACATTGCGGCATCGGATTTCTACAGCCTTGGCTTTGAATCCACTTTCCTGATTGCGGCCTCCCACAACCGGGGTATCCGCTCGATGCTCGAAATCCTGCTGCCCTCAGAGGAGGAGCGGGAGGAAGAGGACCGGGCTGACCGTTACCCCGGCATCCGCATCGGAGTGGTTGGCCGGCCGAACGTGGGCAAGTCCACCCTGGTCAACCGGATGCTCGGTGAAGAGCGTGTGGTGGTTTACGACATGCCAGGCACTACCCGGGATAGCGTTTATATCCCGTACGAGCGTCAGGGCAGCCAGTACACGCTGATTGATACCGCCGGTGTCCGTCGCCGCAAGAACGTCAGTGAAGTGGTGGAGAAATTCTCCATTATCAAAACACTGCAGGCAATTGACGACGCACATGTGGTTATTCTGGTCATTGATGCCCGGGAAGGCCTCGTGGATCAGGACCTTCACCTGATCGGGTTTGTCCTTGATGCCGGCCGCTCGCTGGTGATCGCCGTCAATAAGTGGGACGGCATGGACCCGGAAGACCGTGTTCGGGTGAAAGAGCAGGTACAGCGTCGTCTCGACTTCCTGGATTACGCCGATAAGCACTACATCTCGGCGCTCCACGGTTCTGGCGTGGGCGTGATGTATGAGTCGGTGCAAGCGTGTTACGAGTCTGCAATGGCGAAGTGGCCGACCAACCGCCTGACTGCCATCCTGCAGGATGCCATTGCCCAGCATCAGCCTCCCATGGTGCACGGGCGTCGAATCAAACTGCGTTACGCTCATCAGGGCGGGTCCAATCCGCCGGTTATTGTGGTTCACGGTAACCAGGTGGATTCACTGCCGGGCGCTTACAAGCGCTACCTGGAGAACACCTTCCGCAAGGTCCTCAAGGTAACCGGGTCACCGATCCGTTTTGAATTCAAATCGGGCGAAAACCCCTTTGCTGGCAAAGTGGATCGTCTGACACCGCGTCAGAAGGTCAAGAAGGACAACGACGAGAAACAGGGTCGTCGTCCAAAGAAAAAACGCCAGAAGAGTCTCAAGCGCTGATTCTGTGGCCGGGTGAGGGCAGACTGCCTCAGCCCGGCCCGGCACTTTCAACCTGCTTTGCCTGAACCGCGGTCAAAGCGACAGTAAACACAATATCCTCCACCAGTGCGCCCCGGGACAGATCGTTGACCGGCTTGCGCAGGCCCTGCAGCATCGGCCCTATACTGACCACGTTGGCACTGCGCTGAACGGCCTTGTAGGTGGTGTTGCCGGTATTCAGGTCCGGGAACACAAATACCGTGGCCTTGCCTGCGACCTTGCTGTCCGGCGCCTTGCTCCTGGCCACGCTCTCGATGGCCGCAGCATCGTACTGAAGCGGCCCGTCTATCAGAAAGTCCGGCCTGCGCTCACGAGCTATCCTCGTGGCTTCTCTGACCTTGTCCACGTCCTGACCACTGCCTGACTCACCAGTGCTGTAGCTGATCATGGCGACCAGAGGTTCGATTCCAAAGGCTTCTGCCGATTCCGCGCTCTGGATAGCAATGTCTGCCAGTTCCTCGGCGTTCGGGTCCGGATTGATGGCACAGTCTCCATACACCACCACCTGTTGCGGCAGTAGCATGAAGAACACGGAAGAGACCACTTTCGCATGGTCATGGGTCTTGATCAGCTGAAGAGCGGGGCGCACGGTATTGGCCGTTGTGTGAATGGCCCCCGACACCAGGCCATCTGCTTCATCCAGAGCCACCATCATGGTGCCGAGGACAACATTGTCCTCGAGCATGGCCTCGGCCATGTCCGATGTCAGGCCCTTGTGCTTGCGCAGGTCCACCATCGGGCCGACATAGCGTTGACGCACCTCCGAAGGATCAATGATCTCGATATCCTCCGGCAGTTCCAGGTCCTGGGAATCCGCAACCCGCCGTATCTCCTGCGCATTACCTATCAGGGCACACCGTGCCAGCTTGCGCTGATGACAGATGATGGCTGCCTGTACGGTTCGTGGTTCGCTGCCCTCCGGCAGGACGATGCGCTTGTTGGCAGCCCGGGCACGTTCTGAAAGCTGGTATCGGAACGCCGGCGGAGAAAGCCGACCCTGTCGCGCGACCTTGAGATGCTGCTGCAACCAGTCCGTGTCTATGCGGGTGGCGACTGCCTCCATCGCTTTTTCGATCCGCTTGGGGTCATCAATGGGAATGGCGGACGAGAGGTTGGCCAGCATGTGCGCCGTCTCATAGGTATTGGCATCCGAGCCCAGTACCGGCAGACCCGTTTCCAGCGCCCGGTGGCAGAGATCAATCACACGCTGATCCGGCATCAGGCCGCCGGTAAGCATCAGGCCGGCCAGCGGCACTCCGTTCAGCGCGGCAACGGCCGTGGTCACCACAATGTCCTCCCGATCGCCCGGTGTCACCAGCAAGGTGCCGGGTCTCAGAGTCTCGGTCATATTCCGAATGCTTCGGGCACACAACGACACCTTCTGGACCCGCCTGGCGTGCATCTGGCCCTCATTGAGAACCGGTAACCCCAGTTCCCTCGCGATGTCGGAGACTCGCGGTGCAAGCAGCTCTGGCTGCCAGGGGATCTCGGCAATCAGCCGAAAACGGCCATCGCTGAAGACCTTACACTGGGTCTGGTAATCGATGACGCTCGGGGCAGGGTGGTTGCTGCTGGATCGGGGCTCAAGCCCCGCCTGCTCGGGTTCTCCCACCTTGTTCAGTATGACGCCTATGACATTCGGGTCGCTTGGATTGGCAAACAGGCGCGATGAGAAGTCCATCTCTTCATCCACTTGCTGGGCGCTCAGGTTCTTTGGGGTACTCACAAGGATAACCTCGGAGCCCAGGTTGCGGGCGACCTCCACGTTCAGCCTGGCAATATAGGCTTCGCTGCGGTCCGGCACCAGGCCCTCGATGATCACCACGTCCACGTCCCGGGCAACCTTCTGGTATTCGCCGACCACCGTCTCCAGCAGGTAATCCGATTTGCCCCTGTTGAGCAGTTGCTGGGCTTCCCTCAGGGCAATCGGATCTGGTGGATTCAGATGGCTGCTGGCGCGCACGAACGCCACGGAGGAGTCCTGGCCGGCATTGTGCCTGGACTCCGCCCGGTGGACGGTCTGGCAGAAAGGTTTGTAAAAGCCGACACTCACGCCCACTCGCTCCAGGGCGCGCAGCAGACCCAGGCAAACTGACGTGAGCCCTGAATCTATGGATGTCGGTGCAAAAAAGAGACTCTTTGCCATGGTGGTATTCCTGATGATGCGCGTGGGTCAGGCCGGGGCGACCGAGCCGGCAAGCCGGGATGCTTCCCGTGCAATAACCAGTTCCTCGTTGGTGGGGATCACCAACACGGGAAACCTGGAGTCGGGGCTTTCGATCCGCCCGTCGCTGAACTCGCCATGATGGTTGTTGAGGTCCGGACTGAGCTCAAACCCCATGAGCTTGAGATGGTTGATGGTTTCGGCTCTGATCCGGGCACTGTTTTCCCCAATGCCGCCAGTGAAAACCAGCGCGTCGAGGTGGCTAAGGGACGCCATCATGGCCCCAATGTAACGGGCGAGCCGGAAGCAGAAAACATCAATGGCGGTTTGTGATGGCTCATGGCCATGATCCGCGAGTTCACAGAGCGAGCGCATGTCATTGGTCTGGCCGGACAGGCCGAGAAGGCCACTTTCCTGGTTCAGGATCCGGTGCACCTCATCGGCGGCGAACCCTTTGCCGCTTAGAAAGTCGAACAGGCCAGGGTCGACATCCCCACTGCGGGTTCCCATCACCAGGCCCTCCAGTGGCGTAAGGCCCATGCTGGTATCGACACTGATCCCGTCCCGGATGGCCGTAATGCTGCATCCATTGCCCAGGTGCGCCGAGATGACCGAGGTGGTTGCCGGTGTTTTTCCCAACAAACGGGCAGTTTCGGCGGCCATGAAGGCATGACTGGTGCCGTGGAACCCATAACGGCGGATCCCCCAATCGCGATACCAGGCCTCTGGTAGCGCATAGAGGAATGCCCTTTTGGGCAGGGTCTGGTGAAAGGCGGTGTCGAAAACGGCAGTCTGGGGCACCCCGGGAAACTGGGCCAGGGTTGCTCGAATACCGGACAGATTGACCGGATTGTGCAGTGGTGCAAGACCAGCGCAGTCCTCAATAGCATTGATGACATCGTCATCAAGCAGTACAGCTTCACGGAAAGTCTCGCCACCATGAACCACCCGGTGACCAACAGCCGTCGGGGCGGACGCCATCAGCCCCTGATCCCGGAATGCTGTAACCAGTGCAGTCAGCGCCTGATCATGGTTGGCGCCCGGGTCCAGAGGAATGGTTCCTTCCTGGCCTTCAACGCGAGCAAATGCGTCGTTTTGACCGAGACGCTCAGCGAGAGCGGATGCCAGCTTTCTGTGTTGGTCATCGAATAAGGCGAGTTTCAGGGATGAGCTGCCGCAGTTCACGACAAGTACGGTGTCTTCCATGGGAGTCAGGTTCCAACGGTTTTCGATCTATACCCGATGATTGCTGGCCAGCCAGGCTTCAAAATCCGGTGCCGGCAGGGGGCGGCTGTAGAAGTAACCCTGAGAGAAGTCGCAACCTTCCTTTTTCAGGAAGTGGGTCTGAGCCTCTTCTTCCACGCCTTCAGCGATCACCCGCAGGCCCAGGCTGTGGGCCATGTTGATAATGGCCCGCACCAGTGAAGCATCTTCAGGTTCCTTCATGACATCCTGAACAAACGATTTATCGATCTTCAGGGTATCAAACGGGTAGCTCTTCAGATAGCTGAGGGCCGAGTAGCCGGTACCAAAATCGTCTACTGACAGCCGGATCCCGGCTTTGTCGAGTTGGCGCAGGATTTCGGCGGTTTCAATGGAGTTGTCCAGAATCAGTCGTTCGGTAATTTCAAGTTCCAGCTGTTCCGGTGCCAGACCGCTGGTAGAGAGGGCGTGCATCACGGCCTCGGTAAACCCGGGATCCCGGAACTGGCGTGGGGACACGTTCACGGAAATACCGATGTCTTTTCCGATGGCCTGCCTCCATCCCACGGCGGCCCGACAAGCCTCTTCAAGAACCCACTCTCCGATGGGTGTTATCAGGCCGGTTTCCTCGGCCAGGGGAATAAACCGATCGGGCATCACCATGCCCATGGCCGGGTTGTTCCAGCGCAGCAGCGCCTCCACCGAGCAAAGGGTGCCGGAATCGGTATTCACGATTGGCTGGAAATACAGTTCGAATTCCTTCAGCTCCAGAGCCCTGCGCATGCTGGATTCCATCTTCAGGCGCTCGTGGGAGACCTCGGTCATTTCCGGGGCAAAATGGGCGAAGGAACTCTTGCCTTTGTGTTTGGCCTGGTACATCGCGGCATCGGCGTGTTGCAGTAGCGTGCCGCTGTTGTCAGAGTCCGTCGGGAAAATAGCGATGCCGATGCTCGTGGTTACAAAAACCTCCTGCCCATTGAGTATGTAGGGCGGTGAGAAGGTTTTCAGGATACGCTCTGCCACCTGCGACGAAGCCTCCGGGCCGGTCAGGCCGGGCAGGATTACCAGGAACTCATCGCCCCCCAGCCGTGCAACGGTACTGGTGCCACGGAGGCAGCTGGAAATTCGACGGGCCGCTTCAATCAGCAGGTTGTCTCCGGCATCGTGGCCGAGGGTGTCGTTTATGTGCTTGAAGTTGTCGAGATCGAGGAACATCACGCCCACGAGGGTACTTTCCCGACGTGCCTGGGCCAGTGCCAGTTTCAGACGGTCCAGGGCCAGCATCCGGTTGGGCAGCCCGGTCAGGATGTCGTAGTTGGCCTGGCGCAGGAGCTGCTGTTCATAGCGTTTGCGGATGCTGATGTCTTCACCCAGGATGAGGTAACCGGTGGTGCCGCCGGATTCGTCCTTGATAGGGGTGGCAATCAGTTGCTCCCAGAAGCGTTCACCATTACGGCGCACGCTGTTCACTTCACCCTGCCAGACCCCGACGCGCTGCACCTGCAGGCGGATGGATTGCCACAGGTGTCGGCTTTCACGGTTTTCAATATCATTGTCCCCAAGTGCGCCAGGGTGTTTGCCAATGATCGACGCAGCCTCGTAGCCGGTTAACTGGGTAAATTTCTGGTTGGCAAATTCGATGCGCCACTGCCGGTCGCAGATCAGGACCGAGGAGGGGCTTTGTTCAATGGCTTTGGAAAACTTCCGGATTTCCGCCGCATCTTTTTGCTGGCGCTCCATATCCGCGTTCAGTCGCTCGCGCATCTGGTTGATGGCGTCCGTGACGCGACCCAATTCGTCATTCCGGTTGGATGGTGTGTTGGGCCTATCCAGCGTTAGTGGCTTCGAGGTGGTTTTCAGCGAAAAGTCCCGGGCGTAATTCGCCATGGTAGTCAGGTGGCGTGCCACGAAATGCTGGAATATCCAGATAATGAGGATCGATACAAAGAACGTCTTCAGGAACTGGGTCAGGAGAATGACCCCCACCTTCCGCTTGAGCTCATCGTAGACCCGGTCCAGGTCTGCGGTCACCGTCAGCTCACCCAGTTTGAACATTTCATCGCCCTGATGAACGAGATTGAAACTGTGGGAGGTGGTTTTGGCGTCCCGCGGGATTTCTCCCATAACCAGCTCTGAATCGGGTTCGATCCTCAGCCGCAGATGAACTACATCGGGCAAACTGAGTATGCCTTCCATCTGGGTTTGCAGCAGTTTCTGGTCCAGGGCCCACAGACTGCGGGCCAGGCTGGATGCATAGCCGGCTTCAACCACCTGCATGCGGTTGTCTATTTGTGAGAGGTCTTTTCGATAATCGGAGTAGATCTGGAGCGCGGAGGCTACCAGTGTAAAGGCGGAGCTGAACAGAAGAATCCAGGCCAGCAGCCTGAAAGACAGGGGCGAGCCTGTGCGAAAACGTTGAAGACGCGTCGACAGTTTTGGCATGTCTTGAACTTCAGCCACCCAGACCGGTTAGGAGATCGGACACTTCCTTTGTCTCCGACTATAGCAGCAGTTTCTTTCAAATGCCTTGCAAATGCAGGAAAAATCGAAGGAAATGTGTTGTGGTTCAGTATTTATGCGTACAGCTGGTCTGACAAATACGTTGACGTGGATCAATACCTTGCGGGCAGCCCGGGCGTAACCTGAGTTTAATCAAGTTAATTGCCGGAAGGGGAAACAACATGTATATGGACGCCGTTGTAATCGCTGGTATTGCTACTGTACTGCTGATGGTTGGCTTTTTCGTGGGTGTTGGCATCTTCGTGATGAAAGATCAGAAGGAGCACGGACACCAGGACAGCAAAGAAGGGAAGCACGGCCACAAGCCGGTCTGATAATGTCATTGGGAAACTTCGGTTTCCCTGACATTTCAAAGCGGAAAAATTGGCGTCCCCTAGGGGGTTCGAACCCCTGTTGCCGCCGTGAAAGGGCGGAGTCCTAGGCCACTAGACGAAGGGGACGCAACGTTTTCAACACCTTGCCTCGTCGAGGTGGCGCGTATATTAAGAAAGCTTCGAAACCCTGTCAACGTCTTTTTTGAAAAAAGTCACCGGGATGCTCCGGGAGCGATGGATTGAGCCAGTGCCGGCTCCAGATCGGGATACCGGAACTGGAAACCCTGGTTGATCAGCTTCTGCGGAACCGCCTTCTGGCCAGTCAGAAGAAGCCGCGCCATTTCTCCCAGTGCAATCTTGAGTACCGGCGCTGGCGCCGGAAAAAGCGTGGGACGGTGCAAAACCTTGCCCAGGCTTCGGGTGAACTCTGCGTTGGTTGCCGGGTTAGGGCTCACCGCATTGAACGGGCCTGAGGCGCTCGGGTTTTCCATCATCCAGATAAGGGCGCCAACGACGTCGTCGCGGTGTACCCACGGCATGAACTGCTTACCGCTCCCCAGACGCCCGCCAAGTCCCAGCTTGAAGGGTAGAATCATCCGTTCAAGGAATCCTCCGTCAGGGCCTGCCACCACACCGGTTCGGGAGAAGCACACCCTTACGCCATCGTCGGCGAGGGGTTTGGCGGCGTTTTCCCAGTCGCGGCAAAGGCGATGGGTAAATTCATCGTTGGGGCTGGTATCTTCGGTTACGGTTGTAGCCCCCTGATCCCCATAGAAGCCAACAGCTGACCCTGAGACCAGCACCTCCGGTGCCCGTTCCCAACTGCGAATTACCTCCACGAGCGTTTCAGTTACACCTATCCGGCTGTCCCGCAGTTCCTGTTTGCGGGCTTCAGACCACCGTTTGTCGGCGATGCCTTCACCGGCGAGGTTGATCACAGCATCGTACCCAGGGTGGGAGCGAAGCTGCTGCAGGTCGCGAATTGCTTCGACCCGACCGCAACTGGACTTGACCGCTTCTGCCGGTTGCCGGCTGAACACTGTGAGTTCATAGTTTCGTGCCAGCAATTCACGGCACAGAACATGGCCGATAAATCCGGTACCGCCGGTAATCAGAATCCTTTTCGACATAATTGTTGCTCCTGTTGCGCGCTACCCGCCGGATCGGTTTCCAAAATACCCGGCTCAGGCTGGCGTCTGTTCCAGTTGAAGCATAACAACATCCCGGATCGCCTGCCCCAGCAAAGGGTTTTCTCCAATCGGTGGCGCAAGGCTGATGGTTGCGCCATGTGCTTTTTCGAGTTCTTCGATCATCGCGGGAACGTCCTTACGCAAGTGGCGTCCGGCTGCAAGGAACAGGGGGATGATCGTAAAATCGCTGGCGCCTTCCGCAACAGCTTCACTGATGACGGTGTCCATGGATGGTTCCGCCAGTTCCATGTAGGCAACCCGGGCGTTGTCCACGGACTTGAGGGTTGGCTCAGCGAGCTTTTCGAAGGTTTCACACCAGCGCTTGTCACTGCTTCCATGTGCCAACAGAATAATGCGGGGACTCGTCATTGCCGCTCCTGGAGTAGTCAATTTGATAGGGCCTGTCGTAAATCCGGGGTGCCGCCCATTGTCAGGGCCGGCAGTCTCTAAAGTAACAGGGTGACGCTGAATGTTCGATTGGAAAGAGATTCTGGATTTCTGGTTTGGTGAACTTGACGAAAATGGGTTGCCAGACAGCGACCATCGGAACAAATGGTTCCGGTCAGACCGCAAGTTCGATCAGGAGATTCGCCGGCGTTTCCTGTCCATGGTGCTTTTCGCGTCTGAGCAGGGGCTGGACCACTGGCGCCGTGAGGCCGGTGGGATACTCGCCGAAATCATCCTGCTGGATCAGTTTTCCCGGAACATCTTCCGCGGCAGTGCCATGGCGTTTGATCAGGACCGTCAGGCCCGGAAACTCTGCCGGGAAGCCATGCAGAAGGGGCAGGATATGATGCTTGCGCCGGTTCACAGGGCTTTCCTTTACATGCCGCTGCAGCATTCCGAACTCAGGGACGATCAGGACGTCTCTGTGGAATGTTACGAACAGCTTGCCCGCTCGACCCAGGGAATTCTCGCCGATTTTATGGGCAGCTTTCTTCAGTCTGCGCGCGATCACCGGGCCATTATTCAGCAGTTCGGTCGCTTTCCTCATCGAAACAAGGCCTTGGGAAGGACATCGACGGCGGATGAAGAGGCTTACCTTGAGGGCGGCCGACGATTTGGCCAGTAAGGTAGTAAGGTACGCGGTGGTTTCTTAAAGTTTTGTATGAAAAACGTACATTCTGACGGGGTTAGCAAAATTCCCTGATAAAATGCGCAACACTTACTTTCGACCGGGTGGCTGCGTTTGGTTACCACCCGCAATCATTTTATCGGGGACGTATAATGCAAAAGATGCGGCGTTTTTTGCCCGCCGGCTTACTTCTGGCTGTATGCGCAGCGCTTCCTCTCTCATCGCTTGGCGATTCGCTGGATGATCAGCTTGTCGACCGCCTGCGGACAGTCGCTCCAAAGCTTGATGCCGAAGTTCTCAAGACAGCCATCAGTGCGTCTCGCTGCGCTGTCTCGAATGGTGTAGAGATGCCCGAGCGGCTCGCGGTTATCGATTTCTCCCTGCCATCCAGCCAGGAACGGCTGTGGATCTTTGACCTTGAAAAGGGGGAGTTGCTGCTTCGGGACCTGGTTGCGCACGGCAAGAATTCGGGGAATTTCGAATCCACCGCCTTTTCCAATGTTGAGGGCAGCCACCAGTCCAGTATCGGGCTTTTTCAGGCACGGGAATCCTATTACGGTCGGCATGGATATTCACTCAGGCTGGATGGTCTGGAACCGGGCATCAACGATCTCGCCAGACAGCGGGCCATCGTTATTCATGGCGCCGATTATGTGAATGATGACTGGGTCAGCAAGTACGGACGTATAGGCCGAAGTCATGGTTGCCCGGCGGTGGATAACCAGATCGTCAAGCGTGTGGTGGACAACCTAAAAGGCGGGCAGTTGGTGTTCAAGTACTACCCAGACCAGGAGTGGCTGCACAGTTCCGGTTTCCTGAAATGTGACAATAAGACACTGGCTGGAAAAAACCTGCAAAAAAGTGGTTGACGGCTTCGTCGGGATCCGTAGAATACGCCTCCGTTGTCGGTAACAGCCGATCAGCATTGCGGGAATAGCTCAGTTGGTAGAGCACAACCTTGCCAAGGTTGGGGTCGCGAGTT
>PYVH01000074.1 GCA_003030785.1 Marinobacter sp. B9-2
CTATCCAACGCTGTTGAACTTGCCGACTGGGAAATCGAACTCACCCAGATCCGCGCCCAGGGTGCCGGTGGCCAGAACGTGAATAAAGTCGCCTCCGCCGTGCACCTGCGCTTCGATATCCCGAACTCCTCGTTGCCGCCTTTTTACAAGGAACGGCTGATGTCGCTCAATGACCAGCGCATCAGCAAGGAGGGCGTGCTGATCATCAAGGCGCAATCCTTTCGCACCCTGGAACTGAACAAGGAAGACGCCCTGGAGCGGTTGAAAGAGCTGATCCAGGAGGCGGTAAAGCCCCGCAAGGCACGCCGGCCCACCAAGCCGACCCGCTCCTCCCAGCGCAAGCGGGTGGACAAGAAAACCAAAAAAGGCAAAACCAAGGCGTTGCGAGGAAAGGTTCAGGTTTAAGCCGAAGCCTGTGCGTCGCCTTGAGACTCCAGTTGCTCCAGGAACGCCTTGATGTCGTCGAAGGCCTCTTCCGCCTCCGGAAGCAAGGGCACGAAAATCTGCCATACGTGCACCATGCCGTGCCACGTGTGCAGGGTCACCGGAGAGCCTGCGGCTTCGGCCCGTGCTGCGTAACGCCGGGCGTTGTCCAGCAGCATCTCGGTATCACTGGCATGAATCAAAGTCGGCGGCAGGTGTTTCAGGTCGCCTCGAAGTGGTGAGGCAACAGGGCTGGTAGGAGAAACCCGAAACGCTGCCAGTGTTGCCCACCAGATGACTGGCAGGGGGATTTTTGATAACCCGCCAAAGGCCGGCCCCAGCAGGGGATCGGTACCAATGTTGTTGCGATTGCTCGGGGCTGTCAGAGTCAGATCGGTTGATGGCGAGAAGGCAATCGCCGCATCCGCCTGGCGCAGACCGTTATCCCGAATCCACGCAATCAATCCCAGAGTGTGACTGCCCCCGGCAGAATCCCCGGCGACCACCATGAAATCTACCGGCTCGGCACCGTCGGGCCCGTGTTTCAGTAGCCATTTATAAGCCTCGCGACAATCCCGGACACCGTCCATGAACCGGTTCTCCGGCATCAGCCGGTAATCCACCGAAAACACCGCGGCACGGGTTATCTGCGATAAGCGGTCGGTAATGGCCCGATGGCTCCTGGGGCTGCCAGCCGCCCAGGCGCCGCCATGAATGTACAGGATGCGGCGGCGGGTATCGCAGCCCGGGGCGAGAACCCATTCACCGCGGGGCGAGTCGCAATGGCGCAGCTCAGCGGCCAGCTCAACGCCTTCACTGAGCCCGTCCATGTGTTTGCGCAGTGCCATCAGCCGCGCCTTGCCGCGGAGGCCTTTCGAGGATTGCCCCAGTTCGCGGATGCGCCCCAGCACTTCCCGGTTGGCTTCGCTGGGTGTTGCGTCCTGTACCGGGTAATCATTCCGGTCCAGATGGGACAGATCCTCAGGCCGGAACAGAAGCAGTGTTGCGGCAACAATAAACACGATGATGGCAAGAATAATCCAGAGCATGGGTCTTCCATATGTTATTGGCCCCACCGGGCAGGTCGAACTATCCTTCAGATGATACTCGCAGATTTGTCCCGGTTCTGCCCGGAACGGTCACAGAAGGAGTCGCGTGTTGCAAATTGCCTATCGGGCGCGAGACATTACCGAGGCCCATATTGTGGCTGGTCTGTTGGAAGCCAACGGTATTGAAGCCCATGTCGGTGGCCATTATCTCCAGGGTGCCCTGGGTGAGATCGGTGCTGCGGGTTTCACCAACGTTCATGTTGATGACGAGGATCTCTACCAGGCGCGGCAACTGGTGTCCGAGTATGAAGAGACGTCAGGCGGCAGCGTCAGCCGCGCTGCCAGTGATGAGGAGGACCGCCCTGACCACTACGCCCGCTGGTTTCTGCTGGCCCTGGCCATCATCGCTCTCATCCTCCTGCAGATCTACTGACTGATCGATCTGGTGTCAGCGGGCGTAGCCCTGGTCACACTTTCCAAGCAACAGGAGAAAAATCCTATGGCAGATCAACCTGTAATGCTGATCACCGGCGCGTCATCGGGTATTGGCGCAGAGACAGCGCGAGCGGCGGCGAAACAGGGCTATCGACTGGTACTGGCCGCGCGTTCCGAAGACAAGCTCAAAGGCCTGCAACAGGAGCTGGGTGGCGAAGAAAAAGTATTGACGGTCCAGTGCGACGTCCAGAGCGGTGATGACCAGAAGAACATGGTCGATCAGGCACTGAAGACCTTCGGTCGCATTGATGCAGTGTTTGCCAATGCTGGCCGCGGTGGTGAACCGGGTGGCTTCAGCGGCGCCGACCCCGAGGTCTGGAAGGATATGATTCTTACCAATATCTACGGTGTCGGCCTAACTCTTCAGCACTGCATGCCAGCGCTCAGAGAGAGCAAGGGCCACTTGCTGCTGACTGGCTCTGCGGCAGGCCGCGCGACCATCCCCGGTTCCATGTACAGTGCGACCAAGTGGGCGGTAACCGCCATTGGCTATGGTGTTCGTGAGGAGCTTCGTGGCTCTGGTATCCGCGTTACCCTGATCGAGCCGGGCATGGTGGACACGCCCTTCTTCGATGAACGTCCTGGCCATGCACTGAAGCCGGAAGACATTGCCAATGCAGTCATGTATGCCGTGGCGCAGCCGGCACATGTGGATGTAAATGAAATTCTTGTCCGGCCCACGCCCAAGGTTGAGTAAGCCGGTATGCCACGGCTGTTCTTCGGACTGGAGCTTCCGTCTGAGATCAAGGCCCGGTTGCTTAAGATTCGATCAGCGGTTCCGGGCGCAAAATGGCAGGGCGCGGAGCAATTGCACATCACCCTCCTGTTTCTGGGGACGGTGAGCCAGGAAGATCTTGAAGCCCTGGCCGGTTCAGCCCGCGGCATCAATTCAGAGCCCTTCCTGCTCGACGTTGCCGGCGTGGGTTGTTTCGGTCAGCCCCAGAAACCTAAGAATCTGTGGGCGGGTGTTCAGCCGGAGGCGCCGGTCGCTGCTCTTAACAAGAGTCTTGGTGTGCGGATGGAGAAGTTCGGTTTTGATGCCGAAAGTCGGGTCTTTCGCCCGCATATCACCCTGGCTCGCTTCAAACGCCAGGCGGGTTCTGTTGAATCTTTGTTGGTTGAATATGCTGACTCTCGGTTCGGCCGGTTCCAGGTTACTGAATTTGTGCTTTTCGAAAGCAAACCTGGCCCCGCCGGTTCCGTGTATTCCGTGATTGAACGCTTCTCCCTGCGTGGAGCCGATTAGCGGATTTGTCTTGACGAAACACCGTCAGCCCACCAAAGATGGAACCAAATCAACGCCTTTCCTGAGGTGTCTATGTGTCCCCCGTTTTCCGATCCTGATCAGCGTCTGTACGTCCGCAATGCCACGCTCGCGGATATCTCCGGTATTATCCAGCTCAGCCGCCGCGTTTACGAAGGCACTGGCATGTATGGCTATACCAAGGGGCCATTGACCGGGCAGATCAATACTTTTCCCGATGGCCAGTTTGTCGCCATGCTGGGTGAAACGGTGGTGGGCTACTGTGCCACCTTCCGGATTGCTGAAGAGATCGCTTTGTCCGCCCACGACTGGACCTCCATCACCGGTAACGGCTACGCCTCGCGCCATGATCCGGAGGGTGACTGGCTTTACGGGATGGAAGTGTGTGTTGATCCGGAATGTCGTGGCTACCGGATCGGAGAGCGGTTGTACAATGAGCGCAAGCAGTTATGCCAGGCTCTGGATCTGCAGGGTGTGGTATTCGCCGGGCGGTTGCCGAGCCTGCGCCAGCGGCTGAAGAAGTTCACCAGCGTTGAAGAATACGTCGAAGCCATCCGAAGTAAGGAACAGAAAGACCCGGTGCTGTCCTTCCAGCTGCATCAGGGTTTCGAGGTGCACGGCATCATTCCGCATTACCTGGACGCCGACCACGATTCCATGGGCTACGGCATTCATCTCATCTGGCGAAATCCGAAAGTACCCCAATCCGAGAAAAACGGGCGCAGGAAGCGCTACGGTCAGCGCATGCGCGATACCGTGCGAATCGGCACGGTTCAGTACCAGCAACGCCCGGTAGTGTCGTTCGACGAATTCAGCGAGATCGTCCGCTATTTCGTGGATGTTGTGTCCACCTACAAAGGCGATTTTGTGGTGTTTCCGGAGCTGTTCACCCTGCAGTTGCTTTCCATTGAAGCCCGCAAGGGCAGCCCCGCCGAGACCTTCGCCGTAGTCACCCATTACGCGGAGCGCTACCGCGAACTGATGCGGGATCTGGCTCTGCGCCACAACATCAATATTGTGGCCGGCTCAACGCCCGTCCGTGAGGAAGGCGGCACCATCCGGAACATGGCGTATGTGTTTCTGAGGGATGGCCAGGTATTCAGTCAGCCCAAGATCCATCCAACGCCCAACGAGGCGTTCTGGTGGAACGTTCAGGGCGGCAACCGGGTAAGCGCCATCGAGACCGACTGCGGCACCATCGGTGTGCTGATCTGCTATGACGCGGAGTTCCCGGAATTGACCCGCCACCTGGTGGACCAGGGCGTGCATATCATCTTTGTGCCTTTCTGCACCGATGAGCGGCAAAGCTACCTGCGAGTTCGCTATTGTTGCCAGGCCTGAGCTGTGGAGAATCAGGTTTACGTGGTGATGTCCGGCAACGTGGGCAACCTGCCGAATGTGCCGAACATGGAAATCCAGTATGGCCAGAGCTGCATCCTGACGCCGTGCGACTTTCCCTTTGCCCGGGATGGCATTGCCGCCGATACGGAGCCCAACGTGGAGACAGTTGCCTTTGCGGACCTCCGTCCGGAAGTGCTGATCACGGCTCGCAACAGTGGTACCGTAAAAAACCTGCAGGACCGCCGGCACGATTTGTACAGCGTGACCTGGCGTGGTGAGTGAACCGAGTCGACAGGAGTGTCGTTTTGCCCGGTAAAGGGTCTGCACAGCCCGAACGCATTGGCCGAGGGTTTCTCTGGGCCGGTGCCCTGGTACTGGTGGCCTGGCCTCTGGCGGTCGCAGGCTGGTCTTTCGCCATTGAACAGGGCTCGATGGGCATGGCATTGCCGGATATCCGGTCCGGTGGTTGGGAAGTCACCGGAAGCCAGGCTGATATCAGGCCCTCTGTGACCGCCAATAGTGACTCCGCGACCATCGAATTTGCCCCTTCCTCTCTGATTGTGACGGATTATCTGGCGTACACCGGCGCGAAGCAGCCCTTGAAGCTCAGCACGCTGCGGACTGACCTCAGCAATTCCACCGTTACCTTCGACTACGGCGCGTCGGGCTCCTGGGCAGAACGCATTGCGATTGATGGCGATATCGCCGTTGCTGCCACTCGTGTGGAGCATCCGATCCTGGTGCCGCAGGCCTGGAATTTCGAGGGCAGGGCAGCTGGCCGTCTGGCTGATCTCAGGGGCCAGGGAACGCTGGTTTCTGCGTCCGGCCTCACGGCCGATCTCGACATCCAGCTTAATCCCGATGGCGGCGTTTCGGTTGCCATCGATTCTGTTATCGACGGTAAACAGGGCGTTCGGGCCCTGGCAGAAACCCTGGCCGGGTGGCCGGATCTTCTGACAGTCGATTCCGGCAATGCCCGTTTGTCGATGGAATTTTCTACCGGCGACGGCGGTGAGCTTGAAGCCAGTGGCAATGCTCAATTGCAGGATGTTGGTGGTGTTTTCAATCGCACTGCGGTGTCCGGGCTCAGCGGTCGGGTGCGGGGATCGCTGGAAAATTCACAGATGACGGCCAGTTTCAGGGATATGACCGTTGGCGAAATCAATCCCGGTATTCCGGTCGGCTCGGTTCGTTTCTCCGGGGATTACAATGCGCCGGTGACTGAACTGCTGGCGGGCAGCCTGGAGGTTCAACAGGCCAGAGCCCGTTTCCTGGAAGGTGCACTCAGGATTCCACCAGCCGTTTACGGGCTGGAAGGTGGCTCTGGCCGCATCCCTGTGGACGTTGAGGGCATCTCCCTTGGCCGGCTGATGGCGGTGTACCCGGCGGAGGGGCTCTCAGGGAGCGGGCTTCTTCGCGGGCGAATCCCTCTGGGTATCAGCAGCGATGGCGTTCATGTAAGTCAGGGAAGTGTCTCGGCAATCGATCCGGGGGGACGCCTACAGCTACCGGCGGACAAGCTCCAGGCGATGCTCGGCGGCAACCAGGCCATGGACGTCGTGGTTCAGGCGTTGCAAAACTTTCACTATTCAGTGCTTAACAGCACGATAGACTACGATGAACAGGGTAAGTTAACCCTTGGCCTTCGACTTGAGGGCAAGAACCCGGAGCTCAGGGGTGGGCAGCCGGTGGTACTCAATATTAATCTTGAAGAAGACATTCCCGCGCTGCTTACCAGTCTGCAGTTGAGTGGCAGGGTTAATGAAGCCGTTACCAAACGTGTCCGGGAGTTGCTGCAGGAATCCGGTGAGGAGACAGCACCATGAGAAAACTGTTGCGGCCTCGGTGGCCTGAAAGGGCGCCTTTGGCAAGAACACTGATGATAGCGATGCTGCCGCTGGCAATGGCTGCCTGCACGCCGACAGTGCAGATGGCGGCACCGAAGGAGCCGATTACGGTCAACCTGAACGTGAAAATCCAGCACGAAATCTACGTGAAAGTGGATAAGGAAGTGGATGACCTGTTCAGCGAGCAGGGTCTGTTCTGACTGGATCCGGAAAGTTTAAGGGGTTGAAGATGAAACGATTGATGCAGATGTTTGCGCTGGTTATGGCGTTTGGTATCAGTGCCTCTGTGCTTGCCATGGGGCTGGACGAAGCCAAACAGAAACTGGACTCGGTCAAGCAGCAGGGACTGGTTGGGGAAACACCCACAGGCTACCTTGATGTGGTGCGTGCCGAAGGTCAGGCCAGGGAAGTGGTGGAAGCCATTAACAGCGCCCGTCGGGAAGAGTACAAGCGCATTGCCGAGAAACACGACATCCCGGTAACCCAGGTGGAGACCGTTGCGGGCAAGAAAGCCATCGAGAAAACACCGGCCGGCCAGTATGTGGAAATGGGCGGCAAGTGGGTGAAAAAGTAGCCCGAAGCGGCCGGTTGCAAACCCAGCCTAACGTTTAACGCTCTTCTGTCTTGGCTTACCGCCTTTGGGCCGTTTGCCCGAGGCAGGCTTTTTGCCAGGCGCGGGCCTGCCTTTCGGGCCGGGCCGCCGAGCACCGCCGGGTTTGCCAGGTGCGGATGGAGAGCCTGGCTTGCGATTGGGCTGTGATTTGGCCTTCGCCCCGGGCTTCTTTTTTGCCGGCTTGCCAGAGCTGGGCGGTGCCTCGGAAGACGAATCCCGAATGGCATCGAACAGCCCGGCCAGCTCTTTCTCGGTCAGGTCCCGCCACTGGCCCACCGCAAGCCCTTTCAGACTCACGTTCATGATCCGGATACGTTCGAGCTTGGTAACCTCGTAGCCAAAATACTCGCACATCCGGCGAATCTGGCGGTTGAGGCCCTGAACCAGGGTGATCCGAAAGACGAACCGGGACTCCCGGGACACCTTGCATTTTTTCGTCACCGTGCCAAGGATCGGAACGCCGTTGGCCATCCCCTCGATAAACTCCCCGGTTACCGGTTTGTCGACCGTAACCAGGTACTCCTTCTCGTGGTTGTTGCCCGCCCGCAGGATCTTGTTGACCAGATCGCCGTTGCTGGTCATGAAGATGAGGCCCTGGGAGTCCTTGTCCAGGCGTCCGATCGGGAAGATACGTTCGCTGTGGCCGACAAAACGCTGGATGTTGTGTTTCTCGGCGCTGTCGGTGGTGCTGACAATCCCGACCGGTTTGTTGAGGGCAATGAACACGAGGTCTTCTTCCGCCCGTGGCTCGATCACCTGACCGTTCACCTTGACCGTGTCTCCCGGAAGCACCTGATCGCCGACAGTCGCGCGCTTGCCGTTGATGTAGACGTTGCCTTGCTCGATATAGCGATCAGCCTCCCTGCGGGAGCACATGCCGCTTTCGCTGATGTATTTGTTGAGCCGGGTGGAATTGCCAGAGGTCATCGGGTGTCCGGTTGCCAGTGAGAATGTCGGGCATCATATCAGTCTGGAACCCCGGTCGCAGCAGGGGTGGTTCTTTCCGGGCGTCTCTGCCATTCTTTGCGCCTGTCCATAAAACCAACAAACCCTGAGCCGCCATGGAAAAGACACGCATCACCATTGTTGCCGTTACCTGCATTGCCCTGTTCTTCCTGACCAACTACCTGTTCCGGTATCTGATCGGATTTACCGGGTTGCTGGCCTCACTGGTCATAGCGGCACTGATTGCCGTCTACATGAGCTTCTCAATCGCGCGAACCCTTGAGCGTTTGCCAATGCCGGAGGAGCGTTCGCGGGCGCTGTGGATCTATGGCGGTTTTCTGGGTGCCCTGTTCGTCGCTTTTGGCGCCTGGATGTTCCTGGATGCCGGCGTGGATGCCGTCACCCTCACCACCCTGTTTGTTCACTATCTGCCCTACCCGGCACTTGCTCATGCCCTGCTATCGGACAAAGCCGTCGGGATGTTCCTGAAGCAGGATCGTCCTGGCGGCTAAATTGTTATAGTATAACGTTTTTATTCTCAGAGGAGTGCCTCCGGCGCCATGACGCAACCTATTCCTACCAGCCTTATTCTTGGTTTTCTGGGTGTTGGTAAAACCACCGCCATTCTGGATCTTCTGAAAAGCAAACCGGAAAATGAGGTCTGGGCGGTTCTGGTCAACGAGTTCGGCGAGGTGGGCATTGATGGCGCCATGCTGCAAACGGAAGGCGCCTTCATCAAGGAAATACCCGGGGGCTGCATGTGCTGCGTTGCCGGCCTGCCCATGCAGATAGGGCTGAACCAGCTGATTCACAAGGCAAAGCCGGATCGGCTGCTGATTGAACCGACCGGGCTCGGTCACCCCTCGCAGATTCTGGAAACCCTGACCAGCGAGCACTATCGGGATGTGCTCACCATGGGCCCGGTGATCTGCCTGGTGGACCCCCGGAGGCTCGAAGAGCCGAAGGTGCTCGGCAATGTTCAGTTCCGGGATCAGGTGGCTGCGGCGGATATTCTCGTTGCCAACAAGACCGATCTTTGCACCCCGGAACAGCTGACCCATTTCGACGATTGGGCGGCACAGCTGGAGCCCGGCAAGCGGGCCATCCACCATACCCGGTTCGGACACCTGGCTCCAGGCTGGCTGGACGGCCAGTCAGATGCCCTGCCGGTGACCGATCCGGATGCTCACCAACACCACCATCAAAAGACCGCATCGTCGGCACCCGCCATTAATGACGAGCCCTGGCAGCAGATCACCAATCAAGGACAGGGGCACTTCAGTGTCGGCTGGCGGATCCATCCGGAACTGATTCTGGATGAGAATGCATTGCTGGTGATGGCCATGGATTCGGCTTTTGTTCGCTTCAAGGCTGTCGTTCACACCGTCGACGGTTGGCGGGCGATCAATGTGGTTGATGGCGCCCTGACCGTTATTCAGGGTGAACCGCAAGCCTACAGCCGGGCAGAGATCATAGCGTCCGATCAGATTGACGCCCGGGAACTCGATGCGCGCATGAGGGCGGCCGCGGGACTTGATCCGAGGTGAGGGCGTGAGTCTTTGTCCGGTGTGCGAACAGGGCAGTCTCTCGGATTTCCGGGTGGTAAAGGCCCAGCGTTACCTTCGCTGTGATGTCTGCGAGGCGACGGTGATGGATGCGTCCTGCCGGTTATCGCCTGAGCAGGAGCAGGAAGTTTATCAACTGCATGACAATGACCCGTCTGATCCGGGGTACCGGAAATTTCTCTCGAAACTGACGGAGCCTCTGCTTGAGCGTCTGCCATCGGGCGCAAGTGGGCTCGATTTCGGCTGCGGCCCCGGCCCGGCATTGGCGCCAATGCTTGAGGCAGAAGGCATGGCAGTCAGTCTCTACGATCCCTACTTTTATCCCTCTGCAGCCGCTCTGGCCCAGACCTACGACTTCATAACCTGCACCGAAGTGGTGGAGCATCTTTACGCGCCCGCCGGCGTTTTCAGGGAACTTGATCGAATGCTCAGGCCCGGGGGCTGGCTGGGCGTGATGACCTGCTTCCAGACCGACGATGACCGGTTCGACAACTGGCACTATCGCCGCGACCCGACCCATGTGGTCTTCTATCGGGAATCCACCTTCAAGCTGCTCGCCAACCGCTTCGGCTGGCAGCTGGAGATACCAAGAAAGGATGTGGCGCTGTTCCGGAAGCCAGCCTAGGGCTCTTTCCGCAAGCACTCGGGTAGTGCAGGGCACTGTTCTGCGGATGTGGTGCCTTGTTGTTTGAGTAATTCCGATTCACCGAAGCGGTCCGGTGCCAGTGCGGCGGCGCATCTCGCCGCCTGGGTCGCAGTGTTTGCGCAGCCGTTCGTCTGCAGCGCGAAAGCCAGGTTGTTCCAGCCTTCGGCGAATTCCGGAAAACGTTTCACCGCGCGCAAGAAATGCTCTTGTGCTTCGCCTTGGTGGCCCAACTGCCAGGCAAGGTTGCCTCTGGCCATAGTGGCCGTCGGTTGGTCCGGCCAGGTCGTCTCGGCGGTCTTATAGGCAATGCCAGCGGCTGTGGTTCGGCCGGTTGTCTCGAGGTCATGAGCCGACTGGAGAAAACGGAGTGGTTTTGCGGTGGCAGGCACCCGGTCCGGGGGAAGAATGGTAACGGCCCAGTTGTCCGCCCGACCCCAGGTATTGCTGAACACCTCCAGATCAATGGCCTCGCGCTTGCGGGTATCGGTATGGAGTATCAGGTCTCGCTCCCCGGCGTCATAGCCGATGACAACCGCAAAGTGCCACTGGGGCCACCAGCCAAACCTCAGGTTCTGCATCACCAGCACCGGGTTGCCCGAGGCAACCTCGCCAAGCACGCTTTCAAGTTCTTTCTCCAGAGGATAAACCAGCATGCCGTGGGCCCGGGCGGCGGCCACCATTTCGACCTGCAGCGATCCCTCACGGCCGGGTATGTAAACGAGCTCTTTCAGGATTTCCGGGTCAGTCTGCAGTCCCTGGCTGTTGAGCATCATGGCCAATGAGGCCGGTCCGCATTGGTATCGTTCCTGGGGATAAAAAGGCACGTCCTCCAGAACAACCGGGTCGGGTGTAGAGGGTTGGTCAGTGCCCGGAACGGGCCATTCAGGGGTGCTTGTGCAGCCAGCCAGCAGGCTGACCAGCAACAACATGGTCAGCCTGCCGGGCATGGCGATTGGGGTGGAAAACGGGGCTGTCACTGCCCGCCGCTAGCGGATGCAGTTCACGAACGGGAAGATGTTCGTGGCACACAGCATATCGGTGATAATGAATACCAGCAGGAACAAGACGATGATGCCGACCACATCCTGCCCTGCAGGGGCCTCGGCGAGCTGACGTTCAAAATCCGCCAGTTCCGCGGGTGTGAGGTTCTGGATGCGTTCCTTGACCTGGTCCTGGCTGACTCCCAGGTCTGCCAGCTTGGCCTGGACATCCTGCCTGTCGAGCATGCTGATCAGCTCCTGTCGATCCAGCTGAACCTGTTGTTGCCCGATCATCTCGCCGGTTCCAACCATGCCGGCGGTTGCGCTGGCTGACCAGACGGAACCAAGTGCCATCATCATGGCCATGAAAAAAGAAACGTACCTCAGGTGTTTGCGAATGCCAGACATGGTTCACTCCTGTTGTTGGCTACTTCAGGTGTAGCTGTTGTGTTCAGTCACGTTGTATTAGCCCGACGATAGAACAACCTGTTGCGTTCCCTCAACCTACAAAATGTTCAGGAACCACGCACTTCAAGCTTTCGCTCGGGCCAGTGAAGTATAGCCGAGCGTGTGACCATTCTGGTTGCAAGCTCAGGAAAGGCCTCCCGGATAACGGTGGCGCCGAAATCTGCCAGGAACGCAGATTTCAATTCCGCCCGGGCCTTCTGCGTGCCCGGCTCCTGGTAGGGCGCAGAGCACAGCAGCAGGAAGCCATCGTCCGGAATCCGGCCGCTGTCCATATTCTTTTTGATAATCCCCGCGGCCTGGCGGATAGGGTGGGACAGATCAGGACTGTAGGGGCCAATGATCAGGGCTACGTTTGGCGCGTGCAGGAAATCAAAACCCCTGCCGAGGCAGATTACCCACTCCCGGTGCTCTATGTTCAGTTCCCGATCAAACCGCCGGATTTCGTTGACGTGCCGGATATTGCCCTCAACGAGAGGCAACAAATCTCGCTGAACCGGCTCGGGCATATCCGGACATAGAGCCGCAATTTCCGCTGCCATGCCTCCAATTCGCGACAACGGAAAGTCAGACAGGTCCAGCGTATGCTCCGGACTGCCATGCAGAACCAGTGCATCCTCATCACTCTCGAAGCCACACACCAGCGGATAGACCGTTCGGTGGCCGGTGCCAAAAAGCTTCTCAACCTGACTCCTGATCTGGAAGGCATGATTCATGGCCGCCTCACGGTCACAGTCAAAGCCGGCACAGCCCCTTTCCCGCGAGCCTTTTGAGTAATGGTAGGTGATGATGATCAGTACCCGCCGACCCTGGCTGACAGCCTGCTGGACCGTATCGGCCAGCATATCGCCGAGGTAGGGCCATCCCAGCTCAAAGATACCGCCGAGGTTCCGGAACGGATGAATGACGCCAAGGGGTGTCTGGGTCACGTAGGGCAGGTGAATGCGGCCGTCCATGCACTTCATGGCAATGATCTGGGTATTGTGTTCCGCCAGATAGCGCTGCCTTGCCAGGTGATTCTCCGGGCTGCAGAAACTGACTGAGTGGGCCCGGCTGAGGTCCATCAGCCAGTCGATGCGCTCTGCAATCGGGCGTGCATGTACGGGAGTTGTCATGGCTCGTGTCCTGTTCTGCTCAGAAGGTCGACAGTCCGGTCGCCTCCATAATCCGGTAGCGCCAGTAGCGAAGTCTGGATTCGTCGGCCCAGCGCTCATAGGGCTGGCTTATGACCGGATCGTCAGCAGGGCCTTTTTGCCACTGCTCATCAAAGAATCCCCGCGCCTTTGTGGCAACCGGAGACTGATTCGGCACCGAGATCCAGACATCGGTTTCCAGATTCAAATCGTCGAGATTGCGCCGGGTGAAATTGGCCGAACCCAGCAGCAGCTCTGTTGCGTCTTGTTTTTTATCCAACATCAGCAGTTTAGTGTGGCACTGCTCGCCGAGGGTATTACACCAACGTACCGGAATGCCCGCACGTACCAGTTCCATAGCGACCTGCCTGTTGGGAATGCCACTCTTCTGGTGGCCGAAGGCCTCGTTGTTGGCATCGAGCAAAACCCGCAGCGCAACGCCCCGTTTGGCGGCGTCGACCAGGGCTGTGACAATATCGCGATGTGAGAGATAGAACATCGCCATGTACAGATGATCGCCGGCCGAGGCCTCTTGAATCATGGACAGAGCCTGATCGCGGATTTCCGATTCGGTCAGCACTGCCGCCAGGGGGATTTCGGATTTTTGCGGTTCTCCAGTGACGTCGGGAGCCATGCTGATTCGCTCATCAATGGTCGTGGTGTCCGCTCCCGACATCGCGAGAACGGCCCGCTCGCT
>PYVH01000075.1 GCA_003030785.1 Marinobacter sp. B9-2
CTGGGTAAAGGCCCTTTTTAACATGGGCCAGGAGGTCTGCAGGATGGTCGCCGCCAGGGTACCCCCAATGACGATAATGGCTGCCGGCCCGTTGAACAGGGAGCTCAATGCCCCGCCCTCGAGCAGATTGCCGCCGAGTATGGCGGCAAAGGCCAGTATGACCCCGAGCAGACTCAGGATATCCATCAGCAGACACCTTCGACCAGGCGTGGCCCGATCTCGTCCAGCGCCAGTACATCATCGGTGAGTCCAGCCTTGGCAACCGCCATGGGCATGCCGTAGATGACCGACGTTTTTTCATCCTGGGACCAGATGTCCGACCCACTCTGTTTCATCATCCGGCAACCTTCTTTGCCGTCCGAGCCCATGCCGGTAAGGATGACGCCCAGGGTCTTGCCCGGAAAACTCCTGGCCAGGGAACCGAAGGTTACATCGACACAGGGCTTGTAATTGAGCCGCTCGTCGCCCGGCAGGATACGGATCCTGGCCTGGCCGCCCCGATTCTCGACCATCATCTGCTTGCCGCCGGGTGCCAGCAAAGCGAGCCCGGGTCGCAGCACATCGCCATCCTGGGCCTGGCGGACTTCGATCCGGCAGAGCTTGTTCAGGCGTTCAGCGAAAGCCGGCGTGAAACTGGCCGGCATATGCTGTACCAGTACGATGGGTGCCGGGAAAGCGGCAGGCAACGCAGTCAACACTCGTTGTAGAGCAACCGGGCCGCCCGTCGAAGTACCAATACCAACCACCGCGTAATGCCTGGCGGAGCCTCGGCGGGCATGACGCCTTGGTGCTTCGGCGTCACTCGGGGAGCCGGTCGGGGCCGCAGGGCTGTGCGTGTCCGGGCGCTGGCGCGGCGTGATGTCCGGGCGGGGGCGCGCCGTTGTGCCTGGTGCCCGGGAGGCGGGCGCCGACGGTTCGGAGCGGGCCGGAGCCGCAGGCCGGTTTCCGGGGCGGCTGCCGGCCACGTCAAGAATCCGATCGATCAGGATTTTCTGGAGCTGGCTGTTATCCCGGGCGATTTCTTCGAAGTTCTTGGGCAGGAAATCGACGGCACCCGCCTCGAGCGCGTCGAGGGTCACCCGGGCGCCCTCATAGGTGAGCGAAGAAAACATGAGCACCGGTGTCGGATGCTTGCGCATGATTTCGCGCACGGCGGAGATGCCATCCATAACCGGCATCTCGTAATCCATGGTGATCACGTCGGGACGCAGTTTTTCAGCCAGCTCCACGCCTTCCCGACCGTTGGTAGCCGCACCAACCACCTTGATCTGGCCGGAGCTGGTCAGGATTTCCGTCAGCCGTTTGCGAAAAAACCCTGAATCGTCAACGACCAGGACAGAAACTGTCATCCACTTCTCCTACCCAATCCATCGTTCTCCGGCCTTCTCTGGCCACCGTCACCTGAAGGCCCGGGTCAGCCGTAGTGTTGCAACAGGCTTGGAACATCAATAATCAGCGCAATCCGGCCATCACCGGTGATGGTGGCGCCGGCCATTCCCGGCGTACCCTGAAGGGCGCGCCCGAGGGGCTTGATCACCACCTCTTCCTGTCCGACCAACTGGTCGACAACAAAACCGACCTGTTTGGTGCCCATGGCCACGATGACCACATGGGCGTTTTCAGGCACCTCCTGGGAAGCACCGCCACGCACCAGCCAGCGTTTGATATGGAACAGCGGGAATACCTTTTCCCGAACCACAATGCACTCACGCCCGTCGACGATGTTGGTCTTGGTCAGGTCCAGGTGGAAAATCTCGACCACATTGACCAGCGGCAGCGCGAACGATTGGTCCCCGAGCATGATCATCAGGGTGGGCATGATAGCCAGCGTCAACGGAACTTTGATGACAATCCGGGAACCCTTGCCCAGTTCCGATTCGATGCTCAACTGGCCATTGAGCTGGCCAATCTTGGTTTTCACCACATCCATGCCGACACCACGACCGGAGACATCCGAAATCTGGTCTTTGGTGGAAAATCCGGCCGCAAAAATCAGGTTGAAGCATTCGGAATTGGTCAGGCGATCCGCGGCATCCTGGTCGTAAATCCCCTTCTCAACCGCTTTCCGGCGCAGCACTTCCGGATCCATGCCAGCGCCGTCATCCTCGATGAACAGCAGGATATGATCCCCTTCCTGCTCGGCAGACAGGGTAACGGTACCCTGCCGGGACTTGCCGGCTTTCTCACGCACCTCCGGGGCTTCGATCCCGTGATCGACCGAATTCCGGACCAGGTGAACCAGCGGATCGGACAGCGCTTCAACCAGGTTCTTGTCCAGGTCGGTGTCTTCACCATGCATCACCAGGTTGACCTCTTTCTTGAGGTTCCTGGCCAGATCACGGACCACCCGGGGGAACCGACCAAACACCTTCTTGATCGGCTGCATACGGGTCTGCATCACGGCAGACTGGAGATCGGTGGTGACCACATCCAGGTTGGACACCGCCTTGTGCATGTGTTCGTCTTCGCTTTCGTTGCCCAGCCGCTGCAGGCGATTACGCACCAGCACCAGTTCGCCCACCATATTCATGATGTCGTCAAGGCGCTTGGTGTCGACACGCACCGTCGTTTCCGCCGCAGGCGCGTGCTCGCGGGCGGGCATGGCCGGTGCAGCAGCGCCTTTGGTTTCCGGCTTGTCCGCCGGCTTGGACTTCTCGGGCTTTGGCGCTTCTGCTTTCGGCTTGGCCGGCTCTTTCGGAGCGGAGGGCTGTCCGGAAGCTGAAGGCTCTTTGGAAGCTGAAGGCTCTTTGGAAGCTGAGGGCTCTTTGGAAGCTGAGGGCTCTTTAGAAGCTGAAGGCTCTCCCCCGGCTGTCGGGCTTCCGCCTTTGCCGTGAAGGTCATCCAGCAGTTTCTCGAATTCGTCGTCGGTGATCAGGTCATCGCTGCCGCCTTCTGACCTGGCGGCCGGTTTTTCCTCTTTGCTGACAATTTCTTCTTCGCCCTCCGGGGCGCCGGCAAACTGCCCTTTTCCGTGCAGCTGGTCCAGCAGCGCCTCGAATTCGTCGTCAGTAATTTCATCGTCTCCGGAGCTTTCCTGGTCGCCGGCGGCGGACCCGTCGCCTGGAGCCGATGGAGTCTCCTCAGATTTCTCGTCCTGCAAGGCATCCAGAAGCTGTTCAAATTCGTCGTCGGTAATGTCGCCACCGTCTTCTGCCGGTTCACTCTCCTTGTGTTCAGGTTGAGCGGCAGCGGCCGGTGCCCTCTCGCCTTCCGGCTGGGCCAGGGCGTCCAGGCGTGCAATCAGTTCGTCCGGGGCCGGCGTCAGCTCCTCGTGATTACGGACCTGCTCAAACATGGCATTGACGTTGTCCAGGGCTTCCAGGACCACGTCCATCAGTTCGGAGTCCACCTTGCGCTTGTGATTGCGCAGGATGTCAAAAACGTTTTCGGCGGAATGGCAGCAATTCACCAGGGCTTCAAGCTGAAGGAAGCCCGCGCCGCCTTTAACGGTGTGAAAGCCTCGGAAGATGGCGTTGAGCAGATCACTGTCGTCAGGATGTTGCTCAAGATCTACCAACTGCTCTGACAGCTTTTCGAGGATTTCGCCGGCTTCTACCAGAAAGTCCTGCAAAATCTCGTCATCAGCATCAAACGCCATGCGTTACCCTCTTAATTCAGAAACCGAGACTGGACAACAGGTCGTCAACGTCATCCTGTCCCGAGACTACATCTTCACGCTCATCGGCCTTGATCTGGGGCCCGACGCCCTTCTCCGCAGACTCTTCTTTTTCTTCAATCTGGTGCACTGTGCCCGTAAGCTGGTCCACGTGGCTGGCCATCACCACCAGGCTGAGCATCTGCTCCTCAACCTCTTTCACCAGGGCGGTGACCTTCTGGATGACCTGGCCTGTCAGATCCTGATAGTCCTGTGCCAGCAGAATTTCCGACAGGTTGCTGTACATGGTGTCGGCGTCGGTCGCCATGCTGACGAAGAACCGATCAATACGGCCATAAAGCTCACGGAACTCGGCCGGCTGCATTTCCCGGCGACGCAGACGCTGCCACTCATCGCGTAAAGCAGCGGCTTCGGCCCGCAGGGCATTGGCCACGGGCATGGTTTCCTCAACCAGATCCATGGTCCGGTTGGCCGCTTCACCAGTCATCTGCACGACGTATTCGAGACGATCGGAGGCATCTGTCATCTTCGACAATGCTTCCTGCTGTTCGGCGTTACGGGGGTCAATCTGGAAGTTCCGGATTGCTTCGTGCAAGCTCCGGGTCAATCGCCCTACCTCGCGATACAGACTCTGATCCCTGACCTCACTGAGTTCATTGATCAGGGTCATGGCTTTGGCATAATCACCCGCATCAACACGCTCTGCCAGTTCTGCTGCCTGCCGCTGGAGCTTTTCCGTTACCTCCGGTTCAAGGCCCCGATGGTTCTTTTTGCTATCGCTCATGAGAGCCATCCGACCTCTGGTTACTGGATTCTTTCAAAGATTTTCTCAATCTTTTCCTTGAGTACCGCGGCGGTGAACGGTTTGACAACATAGCCGTTCACGCCTGCCTGGGCAGCGGCAACAATCTGGTCCCGCTTCGCCTCAGCCGTCACCATCAGTACCGGCAGGGTTTTCAGGTTTTCGTCAGCCCGAACGGCCTTGAGAAGATCGAAACCGGACATGCCCGGCATGTTCCAGTCGGTGACCAGAAAATCATACTTGCCGCTCTTGAGCATCGGCAGAGCTGTGTTGCCATCGTCCGCTTCATCGGTGTTGGTGAAGCCCAGATCACGCAGCAGGTTCTTGATGATCCGTCGCATTGTGGAGAAGTCGTCCACAATGAGGATTTTCATGTTTTTGTCCAATGGGACCTCCAGTTAGTAACACCCGGAATTCGTTTGACCTTCGCGCTTAAAGTCTAGCAGGCCGCTATTTAACCGCTTATTGTCAGGCCTTTGCCTCGGTTGTAAAGCATCGGTTACCAAAAACTACAGACTGCCTCGTCGCGGACACAGAATGAACGCCATCAGCTGTCCGATTCCTGACGCCAGTCCGACAGCCGTCCCCGAAGGCGCAGAGCCGCCTGGCTGTGAATCTGGCTCACCCGGCTCTCGCTGACGCCAAGCACGGCGCCAATCTCCTTGAGGTTCAGTTCTTCCTGGTAATACAGACTCAACACCAGTTTTTCCCGCTCCGGCAGGTCTTCGATGGCCTCGGCGAGACTGCGCCTGAAGGCATCAGAGGACAACCCCTCAAGGGGATTATCCTGCGTCTCTGTCTGTTCTATCGGCAGCTCTCCGGATTCATTGAGCTCATCGAGGCTAAAAAGTCGGCCGCTGTTGGAATCGGAAAGGTAAGAGTGATATTCCGTCAGCCCCATGCCCAGCTCTTCGGCCACTTCCAGATCCTGGGCTTCACGGCCCAGACGGTCTTCAACGGCCTTGATGGCCTGGGAGATGCGGCGGGCGTTGCGATGCACGGAACGGGGGACCCAGTCGCCCTTGCGGATTTCATCCACCATGGCGCCGCGAATCCGGATGCCGGCGTAGGTCTCGAAGGTTGCACCTTTGGTAGAGCTGTAGCGCTGGGCTGCCTCAAGCAGGCCGATCATGCCGGCCTGCATCAGGTCTTCAAGCTGAACCGAAGCAGGCAGGCGGGCCATCAGGTGAAGGGCAATTTTCTTGACCAGCGGCGCATGCTGCTCAATGAGCTGTGACGGCTTCTGCGCACCCGACTGGTTATAGATTCCGAGGTTTTTCGCCAATGTCATGTATCCGGGTTTTTGTTTGACTGGATCCGATTCAGACTTCGACGAGCCGCTCCACAAAAAATTCCAGATGCCCGCGGGGAGAGGAAGGCAGCGGCCAGCTGTCTACCTTGTCCGCCAGAGCCTTGATGGCCAGTGACGCCTTCGCCCTGGGGTAGGCATCCAGCACTGCACGCTGTCGCTGAACGGCTTTCTTCACAGCCTCATCGTAAGGCACCATCCCGACGTATTGTAGTGCCACATCCAGGAAGCGCTCGGTGACCCGGGTCAGTTTTTCGAAAAGATGCCGGCCTTCCTGCTCGTTTCGTACCTGGTTGGCAAGAATACGGAAGCGGTTGGTACCGTAGTCACGGTTCATGAGTTTGATCAGGGCGTAACAGTCGGTAATGGACGTGGGCTCGTCACAGACCACCAGCAACAACTCCTGGGACGCCCTCAGAAAGCTGACCACCGATTCCGAGATACCGGCAGCGGTATCCACGATCAGGACATCAATCTGATCCCCCAGCTCGCTGAACGCGTTAATCAGCCCGGCATGCTCCATGGGGCTGAGCTGGGTCATTCTCTGGGTACCGGAAGAGGCAGGAACAATCTTGATGCCGCCGGGACCATTCACCAGAACGTCCTTGAGATCACAGTCGCCCGCCAGAACATCCTGGAGGTTACGGTTGGCGGTAATGCCAAGCAATACGTCGATATTGGCCAGCCCCAGGTCGGCGTCGAGCAGCACCACTCTCCGGCCTTTCTGCGCCAGGGCGATTCCGAGGTTCACCGACACGTTACTTTTGCCGACTCCACCTTTACCGCCGGAAACTGCAATCACCTGTACCGGTTGTGCTTTGCTCATACTGTTTTTTGTCTCTCGCCACGTCTAGCCGGGGGCTGTTGTTCGGACGCTCACTGTTTGTTTGTCCGGTCCGGGGTTCATGAGTTCAGGCCCCCTCTGCGACCGCCTGCTGTTGCTGGAGTGTTTTAAGCCGGTCCACGGCCAACCGCACCAGCGGAACTGCTTCTGCGTGGTGCAGGTCTTCAGGAATCTTCTGGCCGTCTGTGTAATAGGCTACCGGCAGACCGGTTTCCATCACAAAGCCGAGAGATTCACCCAGCGTGAGGGCTTCATCAATCTTGGTCATCACACAGCCCGCAAGATTTGCCATCTTATAGCAATGCCAGACGGATTTCATGATGCGCGGCTGACTCGTTGCCGAGACTACCAGATGCGTTTTGATATTGTGATGGCTGCGCGCCAGTTCGGCCAGCTGTTCCTGATAGCCTTTGTCCGCGCTGGTCAGCCCGGCGGTATCGATCAGGACCAGGTGACGGTCTGACAGCTCGTCCAGAATATCGTCGAGACTGTGGCTCTCGTCTACCACACGAACGGGCACATTCAGGATGCGCCCGAAAACAAACAGCTGCTCATGAGCTGCCACACGGTAACGGTCGGTGGTCACCAGTGCCACCGAGTCGGAACCGTGTTTGAGCACGTAGCGCGCGGCCAGCTTGCCAATGGTGGTGGTTTTCCCGGAACCGGTGGGGCCCACGAGCGCGTAGGCGCCACCCTCATCCAGCCACTCCATACGGGAGGTCCGGACACCAGTGCACAACATTTTGAGGGACTGCTTCCAGCCATCCTCGAGACGCCCGGCCTTGTGGCGACGGGAAATCGAGCCCGCCAGTTCAGTGCCCAGGCCAAATTCCTGCAGGCGCTCAGCCAGCCTCTGTTGAACGGCGGTGGTCGCCGAAACCTCCGGCTCTGATTCCGGCCGGCGGCCCTGCATCATGTCCCGCAGGGAACTGATCTCGGCTCGCATCTGCGCCAGCTCATCGGAATAGGATTCCCTTGGCGCACGGGGCATCGGTTCAGGCTCATCAAAACCCGCACCCAGCGATTCCTGCACCGCCGCAAACGAGGCTCCGACATAGCCGGCGCCCTGGGACGCCCGTTTTTCCCGGACCTCCCGAATGCGATCCCGGGACCGGCCCAGCTCGTCTTCAAGACGGCGATGCTGGTCGGCCTGCATTTCTGCGAGGCGAGACCCGTTGGTCGCTTCCTCAGCCTGATTGCCCAGGCGCTGACGCGCCATGTTTTCGTCATAGTCCAGCGCCGTCACAATTTCGACACCGCCATCGACCCGACGATTGGAAAGAATCACGGCATCCGGCCCCATCTGTTCACTGACCTGCTTGAGCGCCTCTGCCATGGTCTGAGCAAAAAACCGTTTTACTTTCATGATGCCTCTTCCTCCACCGGCAACGCCGTGCCGGCGCTGTCCGCTCTGTCATCCGCGCCGTTACTGGCCAACGGACGCCACGATCGTAATCTGTTTGTTATCCGGAATTTCCTGGTACGAGAGCACATGCAGGCGCTCTACCCCATAACTGGCAAACTTCGCCAGTACCGGCCTCAGGGGCCCGGAAACCAGCAGAATGGCCGGCTTGCCGAGCATCTCCTGGCGCTGAACACTCTCCTGCAGGGAGCGCTGGAGCTTTTCAACCATATTCGGCTCCAGAACCAGGCCAATATCTTCCTGACCGCCGGATTGTTGACTCTGCTGAACTGACTTTAGCAATAACTGTTCCAGATCCGGGTCCAGGGTGATGACCGGTATCTCCGATTCGTTGCCGCAGATGCTCTGAACAATCATCCGGCGCAGGGACTGCCGGGCTACGGTGGTCAGCAGCTTCGGATCCTGGCTCTTCGGATGCACGTTCACGATGGCCTCGGCAATGGACCGCATATCCCGGATCGGCACTTCCTCCTTCAGGAGGTTCTGCAGTACTTTCAGCAGCAGACTGATGGAAACGGTGGTGGGCACCAGTTCCTCGGCCAGCTTCGGAGAAATCTTCTCCAGCTGATCCAGCCACTTCTGGACTTCCTCATGGCCCAGCAGTTCGTGGGCGTGTTTCTGCAGCACCTGGTTCAGATGGGTGGCGACCACCGTACTGGCATCAACCACGGTATAGCCGAGCGTCTGGGCCTGGTCTTTCTTGTCCGGCTCAATCCAGCTGGCATCCAGACCGAACGCCGGATCCTTGCCTTCAATGCCCTCTATCTTTCCGAATACCTGACCCGGGTCGATGGCCAGTTCGCGGTCCGGATGGATTTCCGCCTCGGCAATGGTCACCCCCATCAGGGTGATGCGGTAGACGTTGGGCATCAGATCCAGATTGTCGCGAATATGGACCGAAGGCATCAGGAAGCCCAGATCCTGGGACAGCTTTTTACGAACCCCCTTGATGCGGCTGAGCAACTGGCCACCCTGGGACTTGTCGACCAGCGGAATCAGCCGGTAACCCACTTCCAGACCGACGATATCGACGGTGGACACGTCGTCCCAGCCCAGCTCCTTGGTCTCTCCGGGTGCCGGCAGCTGACGACCCTGATCGCCACCAGCGTCACCGCCCGGCGGCAGATCCCGACCTGCAGGCCGCGGTGCTGCGCCGCCAGCGCCCCTGGCCGGGAATGCGCCCTCTTCCTCCACGGTCTGTCTCTGGTGCTTCCAGATATACCAGGCAGCGCCGGCCGCCAGGACCCCCAGACCCAGGAAGGCCACGTGGGGCATACCAGGAATCAGACCCAGGATAATCAGGATCGCAGCAGCAATAGACAGGGCCTTGGGCGCACTGAACATCTGCTGGAGGATCTGGCCGCCCATATCCTGGCTCGAAGTAACCCGTGTCACCATGATCGCCGCCGATGTAGACAACAGCAGCGAGGGAATCTGCGCCACCAGGCCGTCACCAATGGTCAGCAGCGCATAGCGCTCCATGGCCAGCCCGAAATCCAGATCGTGCTGAAGCATACCGATGGCGATCCCGCCGACGATGTTGATGGCAAGGATCAGCAGGCCAGCGACAGCATCGCCTTTCACAAACTTGGACGCACCGTCCATGGAACCGTAAAAATCCGCTTCCTGGGCAATCTCGGCACGACGATGCTTGGCTTCGTCCTGATTGATCAGGCCGGCGTTGAGATCCGCATCAATGGCCATCTGTTTGCCGGGCATGGCATCCAGGGTAAAACGGGCACTCACCTCGGACACCCGGCCGGCGCCCTTGGTCACCACCAGGAAGTTGATGATCATCAGGATCGCAAACACCACCAGACCCACAGCATAGTTACCACCGATCAGTACCGCACCGAAGGATTCAATCACCTTACCGGCGGCGTCACCGCCCTCGTGGCCGTTCAGCAGAACAATCCGGGTGGACGCGACGTTCAGGGCAAGACGCAACAGCGTGGCCACCAGAAGAACCGTCGGAAAAGAGGCAAACTCCATGGGCCGCAGTGCGTACACACACACCAGCAGAATGACGATCGACAAAGTGATGTTGAAGGTAAAGAACACGTCCAGCAGGAACGCGGGCATGGGCAGGATCATCATGCCCAGCAAGCCCATCAGCATGATGGGAATGCCAAGATTGCCCCGTGTCAGGGTTTTGACGTTATTGAGGACTAAAGCTCTGTCCATGCCGGATACTTCTCCGATTGGCCGTGCCTGCAGGCGTTTAGAAGGTCGAAAATCTGACACCGTGGCGTCGTTTGGAAGGGTTATCGCAAGATCCGTACCAGCCCTTAGTGGATTTCACGGAACCGGCCATTTGCGGCCTGACTCCCCTTGCCAGATGCGGTATCCTTGCGCCATTTGATCGCGACGCAAAACTCCAACCAGACACACAGGTGACCCCATGCCAATCCACGAGGTAAAACACCCCCTGATCCGCCACAAGCTCGGCATCATGCGCCGTGCGGATATCAGCACCAAGAATTTCCGGGAGCTGGCACAGGAAGTTGGTGCACTTCTGACCTACGAGGCCACCAAGGACTTCAATCTGCAGGAAAAAACCATCGAAGGCTGGGCCGGACCGGTTAACGTGGAGCAGATTCACGGCAAAAAAGTCACCATAGTTCCGATCCTGCGGGCCGGCCTGGGCATGCTCGATGGTGTGCTCAGCCTGATCCCGGTGGCCCGGGTGAGCGTTGTCGGCCAGATCCGCAACGAAGAGACCCTCGAGGCCAGCACCTATCTGGAAAAACTGGTGGGGGAACTGGATCAGCGCATGGCCATGATTGTCGATCCGATGCTCGCCACCGGGGGCTCCATGATCTCCACCATCGACCTGCTCAAGAAGGCCGGCAGCACAGAGATCCGGGCCCTGGTTCTGGTTGCCGCTCCCGAAGGCATTGAAAAGGTTCTGGAGAAACACCCGGACGTGTCTATCTACACGGCGTCTGTCGACGACCGCCTGAACGATAAAGGCTACATCCTTCCGGGTCTCGGCGATGCCGGCGACAAGATCTTCGGCACCAAGCAGAAGGACGTTTAAGCATGCAGGACCATACCAACGACCCGGTCTGGAAACAGGCGATTGCCGGCTCCCAGATGCTGCTGGTGGCTTTCGGCGCACTGGTTCTGATGCCCCTGATTACCGGACTGGATCCCAACGTGGCGCTGTTTACCGCCGGTCTGGGCACCCTGATTTTCCACATAGTCACCGGCGGCCAGATCCCGATCTTCCTGGCCTCGTCCTTCGCCTTCATTGCCCCGGTGATTGCCTCCAAAGGCCGGTTTGGCATGGAAGAAACCCTCGGCGGGCTGATGGCCGCGGGTATTCTCTACATTTTCCTGAGTGGCCTGGTACGCCTGCGGGGCACCGGTTTTGTCCGTCGCTTGCTGCCGCCCGTGGTCATCGGCCCGGTGATCATGACCATCGGCCTCGGCCTGGCACCGGTTGCGGTTCACATGGCCTCGGGTCGCACCGGTGACGGCGCCACTCAGTTGATCCCCTACGACACCGCCATCTGGATCGCCATGATCTCTCTGGCCGTGACCATCATCATGTCGGTCTGGGCCAAAGGGATTTTCCGGCTGATTCCGATCATGTTCGGCGTGATCACCGGCTATATCCTGTCCGCTTTTGCCGGCATCGTGGACACCACCCCGATTCAGGAAGCCGCCTGGTTTGCCGTCCCCAACTTTGTTGCGCCGGCCTTCAGCTGGGGCGCGGTATTGTTCATGATCCCGGTGGCCATCGCCCCTGCCATTGAGCACATCGGTGACGTGCTGGCCATCGGCAACGTGACCCGGAAGAACTACCTGGAGAAACCGGGCCTGCACCGCACCCTGCTGGGTGACGGCCTGGCCACCAGCGCCGCCTCCATGCTCGGCGGGCCGCCCAACACCACCTACTCGGAAGTCACCGGCGCCGTGATGCTGACCAAGAACTTCAACCCGAAGGTCATGTGGTGGGCTGCCTGTGTCGCCATCGTACTGGCCTTCGTTGGCAAGTTCGGCGCGGCACTGCAGACCATCCCGGTCCCCGTCATGGGCGGCATCCTGTGCCTGCTGTTCGGCTCCATTGCCGTGGTCGGCCTTAACACACTGATCCGTCACCAGGTGGATCTGTCACAGTCTCGCAATCTGGTTATCGTGGGGGTCACCCTGGTGTTCGGTATTGGCGGCATGGTTCTTGGCAACCTGGAAGGCATTGCACTGTGCGCAGTGGCCGCCATCATCCTGAACCTGATCCTCCCCGGCAGCCGCGAGGCATGGGGTAAAGCCGTCTATGAGCAGAAAGCCGACTGACAGCTCCGGCATCAGTTTCACTGCCCTCTATACCGGTGCCGTCTGGCACCGGTATGGTCTTTCTGACGATACCCTGGCCACGGAAAAAGGCCGCTGGCTTTACCGCCTGATGACCCCCTTCGAGGCCGCGAGCAAAGCGGCCATCGGCAGCAACATCCGCACCTTCCTCCTGCAACGACATCTGATTATCGACCACCTGATTGATCAGGCAATCCGCGACAAGGGCATAACACAAGTTCTGGAAATCGCCTGCGGCATGTCGCCCCGGGGGATTCGCTTACGGCAGAAACACCCCCTGCTCCACATGGTAGAAGCCGACCTGCCCGACATGGCGGCTCGCAAAGCACTGCGCCTGATGGCCACGGGCCGACTGGGGGACCACCATCAGGTTACCCCCATTGATATCCTCGCGGACCACGGTGAATACCAACTGGAAAAAGTGATCGACCGGGTATTTGAGAATTCAGACCCCGTTATCATCATCACCGAAGGCCTGACCAGCTACTTTTCACTGGAAACTATCAGCGAGTTCTGGCGCCGACTGGCCGCCGCCATGGCCAAACGCCCGGGTTCGGTTTATCTCTCCGAAAGTTACTACCAACCCAGACAGCCTTTGCTGAACACGACCCTCAAAGTGCTCGGTGGCGTCCTCGGAGCTGCCACTCGCAGCCAGGTATCGTTCCACTTCCAGACCGATGCCCAGGCCCGGGAGCACTACTTAACCTGTGGTTTTACCTCAGCCACGGTGCATGATCCGCGGTCCTGGTATGGGGTGCTGCCTATTCCCGAAAGCCGCGGAGAGCCGATGGTTCGGGTTATCGAGGCTGGTTGCTGACTTTCTGGAATTGCAGCCTGCCAGTTTTGGGAGATGCGTGGTGGTGGAAGGCCTTTCCAGGACACGCTACGAGCACATCCATGTGCGCTTGGCTGTGGCCATCCATGGCCACAGACAGTCCTGGAAAGGCCTTCCACCACCACTTGTCCAACGACTCAGATAACGCCCGAAAATCGCTTTTCCGACGACTAATCATGTTGGCTTAGAAGCGTAGGTTGGATTAGGCAAAGCCGTAATCCAACAAATGGGAATGGAGCTCGAGGGGCTCTGTCGGATTACGGCTTCGCCTAATCCGTATATGGTCTCCTCCCCGTTTGCAAGGTCTCAGCACTCAATGTCAGGGACAGGTT